>CAJXAG010000030.1 GCA_913050645.1 uncultured bacterium
CGCAACCGTAGCCGACGACGCTGTTGCCTGTTTTTCACCGATGGAGTGAACCGCAAGGGCGACAACTTTGCCGACACGGTTGGTGCCGTAATGGATAACCGCCGGGGTGTTTTCGGCCATGTCGTCCTTGGAGAAGCCCTGCTTCTCCAGCCACGAAATGTGGACGAAAGCGTCGGGCTGTTCGATACCGGTTGCCGGATCGACGACACGGAAGAAGCCGAAGCCTTTTTGCTGGTTGAACCATTTCACGGTGGCAGCAGTATTTTCCAAAGTCATGTGGTGTCCTCCTCGGACATACTTGGATTATGACACAACGTCACAACCTACTTAGCTATTTATAGCTATTTATAATCATACCATATTTTATATAAAAAGTCAATCCCTACCCTTACTTTCATGTCGTATATAAACAAATAAACTACTTTACAACTAAGCAAGACTAAAGTGACATAATAGCCACGTTGTTGCTTCACAAATTAAAACGTCGGCTATAGCAAGAGTTGCCACATCCGATACACTAACAGTTTCTGACAAAACGACTTTTGCACCAAACCCTACCGCCGACGACATGAAAGTAAGGGTGGGATCAATAGCTACACACCCGCCCACAAGAAAAGGCGTAGCAGTTTGCTACGCCTTTTTGGAAGTCATGCTTCCTTTTTATGTTCCCACGGCCGCGAGTCGTCGACATAGTCGTACATTTCCGCAAGGTAGGTGGTGGCATACGCACCAGACGGCAAAGTGAATTCGTGACGGTATCCGCCTTCCGCTTCAACTACCTTATGATCCGGGACATCCACCCAAACTGGGCGCCCTTTCTCCCGTGGTCGAAGGTACCACTCTGCAATCTCTGCATCAACTGAGTCGGGCGACCATAGATGTGCATACAGTTTCTGAACCTCTGGATCCATACTCCATAGATGTAGCTCAGAACGATCAGTGGTTTGTGCAACCTCATTCCAGAGGTAGCTCTGCCACTGCAGCACCTCCCACTCGAGCTGCTGGCCAAAGTCTTCATGCAGCAACGCATCAACCAACGACGTAAGTCTGTGGTCATCCTGTACACGAAAGAGCTTATGGCGCGTCAGACTATTTTCAAGTCGATCAGCTGCTTGTTCGAAGTCTCCTTCGATAACCATGCGGCCAACTTCGTGCCCACTGTCACCAAAGCGCTGCTGGCCAACAACGTTGCGAAACGTTGTGACCTCAGGCGGCACCGGTGCATCAGTATGAACCATGATGGAGAAAAAGTTTTGCATCCTCTGCATCTCAGGTCCACCAAGCAACAACTTTCCAGGCTGTGTTCCACGCAGTTGTTGCAGCCATATTCCCTGTGTCTCAAGCTCTTCAAGACGATCAAGTTTATAGCGACCTTTCACCGCAATCTTTTGAGTGGTAAGTGCCCATTTGTCTTTACGACCCTGGACACTTATTGCATCAAATGGAACTCCAAGTACATCAGCAACAATTTCCTGTGCATCAGGTCCAGACACACCACGTTTGGTCATCTGAAACCCGGTGTAGCTTCCTGACGCACCTCGCACATTGGTGAAAAAGTGCGGCTTCATCGGCATCATGCCGTTTTTTTCACAAACAATAAAATGGTCAGGGTTTCTGTCTTTTTTCAGCACCGCTTGTGGCTTTTCAGCCGTGATGTTGGCAGCAGCGTACATTGACCCCTCCTTTCTCTTGTGGTTTCTGTTTCTCTACGTTCTAACAAAAAATAATAACATTGGTTTTTATTTTTGTCAAAGTGCTCCCTTGAAGTCCAGACAGAAGAAAGGGCGAAGCTGTCTGCTTCGCCCTTTATTATTCTGAAGAACGTACTCCCATACGGGACAGAACATTCACAAAGAAGTCCCATTCAGACCGGCCGCCGGTGTCTGGCAGCTGCGGCGTTTCAGGTGCCACTTGCTTCTGTATCGGTACACTGCGAGGGCGTTTTGTGCATGTTGGTTGCTGCGTTGGCTGCACTACTTTCTGTACCTTCCGTGCAACCTTCTTGGGCGGGTTGTGGCGTGCAAAACGCCCTTCAGCCTCCCACTGTACGCGCTTGCGGTCGATCTCTTCAATGATCGACCGTTCACGCACCGGATGTAGCGCTTGCTCCTTGCCTAGAAGCAGGTCGACAAACGGCACTACATGTTTCAACACCCCTTGGTGGTTCACATACAAAGCATAGGTACGCGTCCGGTACTCCATGGTGTATATATTACCGCTGAAACCATTTTGTACACGGCTATCGCCGCGAAATGACCAAGCGAGAATTCCATTGCGTTTAAATGAACCAAAAACCCAAGGATCTTGCTCCTTTCGATGCCTCATTTTCATCATTTGAAAGTCGAAGACCATCCTTTGGGCTTCAATTTCAAAGAAATCCGCATACGCTTTGGCATTATCAAATGATTCGATAAATGTTACAGAGCAATCAGCTCCGAAAGAAAATGGTGAGCGTTGTTCACTTTGATCGCTCATACATATACCCCTCCTTTCTTTTTGTTGGGCAGCTTTTTTATATGAGTGGAATTCTTTATCCATAAAGAAAAATAACACTTATCGACCGTATGTCAAGGTATCATGCCTGTCCAGACAAAAGAAAAACGGAAGGCAATCTCTTGCCTTCCGTCCGGGAATTTCCCTTATGTATATCAGGCGTCGGCGTTTGCCGGGCCTTCAACCGGAGTTGCTTCCGCTACTTCTGCCACTTTCGCAGCATCGGCCGCCGCAGCCTTTTGGGCACGCGTCAGTTTCCTGGTGCGTGGCGCACGCTTCCGCTTCGGCGCCTTTTTGGCAGTCTTCTCAGCTTCCACTTTCGGCTCGGCCGGGGTTTCCGCTTCGACAGGCGCTTCTTCGGCGTCCGTTTCCGCGACCTCGGCAACTTCTGGCTCATCGCCGGAGCCGACTGGGCGAACTTCGACCACATGGGGGCCATTACTGCCCATTTCGGCGCGGAACTCGAGCTCCATTCCATCCCACATCGCCGCGCCGGCTTCCTTCACCGTGTTCTGGTGAATAAAGATGCCGAAACCGTTATGCTCGATAAAGCCGAAGTCTTTGCCTTTCGGCATCTTCACCTTGCCCTGGACAAAGCCTTCCGGCAACTCGCAGGTTTTCACGGAAACGATCTCCCGCAAATCAAAGCCACGGTTGGTCTTAACCACAAGCATCGTCAACGGTGCTTTTGGGAAAAGCACGTCGACATAATCATCGACAGCCGCAGCAGTCAAGCGCACGTCGCCGTCTTTGGTCCGGGCGTACCCGAACCCTTTGTTGACGTCGAACCATTTGACCGTGCCCGAAAGCTCGATCGTCGGCACCGTGACGCTGGCGAGGTCGTTGACCGCCAACCCCTTTTGGCCGGTGAAGTACGAGAAGTGCACTTCGGCGCCTTCAATGAGGTCGCTCTCATGCTTCTTGGCCTCGTCACGGCCGATGAAGACGTCTTTGGTCGCGCCGTCGATGTAGGCGGTGATAAAGCCGAAGCCTTTGGTGGCGTTGAACCATTTGACGGTGCCCGTTGCAGTGCCAGATTTGAACATGTTCATGTCAGTCCCTTTCAGAATGTTCATACGCCACTTATGTGACGCATTGTTACTGTACGTATTTTGTAGAGCTACTTCACTCTGTTTTTAACTATAGCATGGTTTATACTTATTGTCAATAGATATAAGAAAAGCCCCCTTCCGGGGCTTTTCAAACTCGCTTATCCAAGTGCCGCGAAGGCGATGAGGATTGCGACGAGAATTGTGGTGAAGTTTATGGCAGCCATAGTATTTTCAAGGAGTTATGGCTAATAATCTCTATTCCTTGAATAATAGCATACTTTGATATATTTGTCAAGTATAAAAGGTAGATTCAATATTGAAGTGCAACACCTGTTAATTCAGAAAATACTTGGTCGCTTCGCAAAAAGTTCGCGATGACGACTGAAAACCTACAGTTCTTAGTCGTTGACTCCTCCTTTGTACACATCTTTGCGAGCCTCAAGCGAAGCAATCTAGAGTTTATGGATTCAAGGTAAAAACCCTTTATTTATCTGCTAGAATAGAGCTTACATGAATCCCGTTAGAAATTACAAAAGTTGGTATACATGTTGTATTGCATACGGTATGCACGGTCGAACTATTACACAGAACCCTAAACTACACATTGGAAGTGTAACTTCTGATTTCTAACGGGATGAAACAATCTGACCTGCTCTCCGACCATTTTCGTATCGATGCACCACACCAAAAGGCCCTGAAGCGTCTTCGTATTAGTACCGTTGAAGATCTGCTCTATTACCTCCCTGCTCGGTATGAGGATATTAGTGAAATCCAGTCTGTTTCAGGCCTCTCGCTTGGCGCTGAAGCGGTTGTCTATGGACAGCTCTCGGGCCTGAAGAGCCGTAAAGCATGGAAGAGCAAACGACCGATTGCTGAAGGGTTTATTGAAGATGGCTCAGCAAAGATAAAAGTCATGTGGTTTAACCAGCCATACTTGGCAAAAATGTACGCTGACGGTATGTATGTAAAAGTCGCAGGGAAAGTCGCAGGATCTTCCGGAAAGCTCTATATCGCAAACCCTGAGGTAGAAAAGCTTGATGCGCTACCAACCGACCATCACAACTCACTTTTTAGCGGTTCCACCGAAGAGTTCGACGACACGCTCTACCCTATATATAGAGAGACGAAAGGAATCACCAGCAAGTGGCTGTATCACACAGCACTGAAGTGTTTTGAAAAAGGTATTTTGGACACACTCCACGATCCGCTACCGAAGCACATGCTTGATCGATACAACCTACCGGAGCTTAGCACCGCTCTGGTATGGATTCATTCCCCCAAGAAAGCTGAGCATGCCCAAAGTGCCCGCAAGCGATTTGCCTTTGAGGAAGTCTTTTATATACAAACCCAAAAAGCACTCGAGCGAGCACAAGTATCCGCTGCAACCACCTACCAATTCAAAACCACCAAAGCACACCTCAAAGAGTTTACCGACCGCTTTCCATTCAAGCTCACCGACTCACAAAACAAATCAATCGATGAGATTCTCAGAGACTTCAATGGTAATCACGCCATGTCGCGCCTTCTTGAGGGTGATGTAGGGTCTGGAAAAACTGCCGTTGCAGCCAGTACTGCATACGCGGTGGCTACCTCACGACCACCGGAAGGACTTGGGAAGAAGCTGGAGTTTGGAAACCTACAGGTCGCCTATATGGCGCCAACTGAAATCCTCGCAAAGCAACACTTTGAGAGTTTTATTGAGTACTTCCATCATCTTCCGATACAGATTGGTCTCATTACCGGCTCTGGTTGTATGAAGTTTCCAAGCAAGGTCGACCCTACTAAACCCACCAAGATCAGTCGTGCGCAGCTTCTTAAGTGGGTAAAAAACGGCGAGATCCCCATTCTTATCGGTACCCATGCGCTTATCTACAAAAGTGTTGAGTTTAAGCACCTTGCGTACGTTATTATCGACGAACAACACCGCTTTGGTACCAATCAGCGAAAGCAACTGGCAAAAAAAGATGAAAGAATGCCTCATCTATTAAGCATGACCGCAACCCCAATCCCCCGCACACTGGCACTAACGATCTACGGAGACCTCGACATCACCCTCTTAGACGAAATGCCGTCAGGCAGAAAGCCGATTGTCACAAAAGTCATCGGACCAAGTCAACAAAAAGAAATGTATGGGCATGTACGAAATGAACTTGCAGACGGACGGCAAGCATACGTGATCTGTCCACGTATCGACGAACCTGATCCAGACAAAGCAACGGCACTACGTTTAAAAAGCGTTACCGCAGAAGCTGCACGACTGAAGAAAGACGTTTTTCAGGAATGGAACATCGGCATCCTCCACGGAAAAATGAAACCTGCAGAGAAAGATGCGATGATGCTTAAGTTCGCAAATCATGAAATAGACATTCTTGTCGCTACTTCTGTGGTTGAAGTGGGGGTAAATGTGCCCAATGCCACCAACATCATCATTGAAGGTGCAGAGCGCTTTGGTCTTTCACAACTCCACCAGCTGCGGGGTCGTGTGGTTCGCGGAACTCACCAGCCCTACTGTTTTGCAGTCACTGAGAGCAAAAGTGAGAAGACAAGAGAACGACTCTCGGCGCTCACACAAGCAAAAAATGGTTTTGAACTTGCAGAGCATGACCTACAGTTCCGTGGCAGTGGTGAGCTCTATGGTGCAAAACAATCGGGCCTGTCTGACCTTGGTATGGAAGCGATCAAGAACATCAAGCTCGTAGAAGCAGCACGCAACGAAGCTCAGAAGATGGTTGCGGAACACCCTGATCTCTCGCGAGACTTCCCACTGATACACCACAAGGTAACGCAAACACTTGAAAGTCTGCACATGGAGTAAACATACACTGCTGCATGTTTATTCCGATCCTGATGTGAATCAGGAATTCTCGATGTCTCTAGACGAGAGAATAGGCGGGAACACATGTAATTACGTTACACAGTAACGAAGTGTTCTATCAGAACCAATTTTCTGTTTACTCCGGTCTGCGAAGCAGAATTTCCGATGTCGTTAGACGAGGAAATAGGTGGGAAGGCACTCGTCATTTATGATGTCTCTAGACGAGAGAATAGGCGGGAACACATGTAATTACGTTACACAGTAACGAAGTGTTCTATCAGAACCAATTTTCTGTTTACTCCGGTCTGCGAAGCAGAATTTCCGATGTCGCTAGACGAGGAAATAGGTGGAGCAAACAAAAGGCCGCGCATGCGCGGCCTAGTTTAAAGAATCTTATGTTCCCGAGCTCTTCATGGTGCTAGCGACTGTCTTGCAAGCCGTAGTCTGCATTTAAGTGCTAAACAGCTCTCCGAGATACTCACCTCCTTTTTACAGCTCGCGGGCTGCCTTCTTGCGTTGCAGGGCGGGTGCCTTCAAAGTTTTGGACATGGTATCTCTCCTTTTTCGTTTCGAGTTGCTCGGTAACGTTGTACCACTTTCGACTATAACTGCTGCGGTTAATTTTGTCGAGCACTACACTGTGTTTAAATATGTAAGCCCTGAATCCATAAACTCTGGACTGCTTCGCATGCAGCTTACAAAGACGGCAGTTTTGCTGTCGTCTACGACGAAAAACTACCTTTTTCGTCGTCTTCGCGAGTGTTAACGAAGCGATCCAGTAATACAGCACAGAGTTTATGGATTTTCTTATTGACTTTTTTATATTTTATTGTATTATACGACCATCATGGTTCTTTAAGAAAGGAGGTCACCATGGCATGCAACAGAAAGACGTTGTTGCGCAAACGATACCGCGACCTGTGTTGGACGCTACAGTATCGATCTTGGCACTCAGCGGCAGAGATCGCTTATATCGAGCGGAACCTGCGGTGGATTAAGAAGCAGTTGGGTCACACCCCACGACTAGATACACCAGTATCGTCCATTCATCCTGCCGACCGGGATCTCGGTGCCACCGAGCAACCTGCACGTACACCACACAAAAAGGGATACGGCGCTACTTGGACACCTACCCGTGCCCGCTATTGGTGCACCGTCAACAACAACTGGAAGCAGCACGGTAAGTTGCGTAAACAGTGGATGAAACACCTCTAATCAAGTACCTAACCGGCACTTCTCCGGACTGCAGCAGGCAACATACACATTGTCTATCATCTGCAAAAAGAAGTCACAAAAACAACCCCAAGTTAAGATACTACTTTCACAACATACAATCAGGTATGTACTGTGCAGTGTCTTACAGGGTTTTTGTTTTGCATATTTTACAAATCTACGATACGTTTCTCTTTAGACATAGATCCAACCAATGGAGGTAACAATGCATCTATCTGTTCCTGCACACGACTGTTTTGTATCGGGGCTTGGCATGTACGGCGAACACCATGCCCACAACCCGCTTACCGGAGGCTTGGGTGCCGAAGCACTGCTTGATGAACATATCCGCTTTTATTTTCAGCGCGAAGAAGACAATCCTGAGCTCAATCTTAAACAAGGAATACACTTCCCAATCGTCATCGGCCAAAAGCGTGAGCGAAAAGAAACGATATTCAAAAAACCTGCCGCCATGAAGGAGCTCTTTATTGCAATACAACATGGGTGCCAACCACTATTTATTGCGCTGACTGAAAAGGAATCAGGTGGCATGTACATCGTACAACTTAAGGTCTGCGTCGCAAGAGAAGTAGCTCCCCGGCAACCAATCATGCTGCCGCCAGTGCCGCTGCATCGGTACATAAAAAGTACATAAGGCGAGCGCGTTGCGCTCGCCTTTTTAGTGAACGGGGTAAATGCGGAAACCATTGTGTTGTGCCAGAACAGCAAGTGTTTCACTATGCTCTTCCCAAAAAACAACATCTCCATCGCCATCAAAATATCCAAACCATCCAGGCTGTGCACTCGAGTCTGGATAAATATCATCTTCTCGCAGCATCCGTACATACCCCGAACACGCTGCGGGCAACAGTGACTCAAACTGCTCTTCAGAAGCATCGATCATAATTTCAGACATTACTCGCTCCTGTTCCTTTTTGCTCCAGTAGAAGCACACTGCCGCATACGACACTGTAGCTTTAAGCTGTGCATACAGCGACATGTACACCTCCCTACTCTTTGTTCTTTCTAATTCTCAGCATACCATAGGAGTATATTTCGCATAATTGAGCATGGAGCCAATTCGCGGTATAGTGTTGTCCTACCAACTGCCTATAGCTCAATTGGTAGAGCACCGAGCTTATACCTCGGCGGTTTCCTGGTTCGAGTCCAGGTGGGCAGACAACGTTAAGAAAAACAGTGCCTGCGTACTGTTTTTTAGTTGTCTGGAGCGGAGCAATGTGAGTGAGGGAATATTTTATATTCCCTCAAGAGGTTACCTGATATTTCTAGAGCCCTGCGAACAGAAATGCTGATAACCTGAACAGAATCTGTAAGATTTGCGAACGACGCGAGCTGGGGTCGAGAACACTTAGTAGATTCTGAACGAAGTGTGAGAAAGTGCTTAAGCACTTTTGCAAGAGGTTAACTAATATTTTGAAGTATGAAAAATATCGATAACCTGAACAGTTCCTGTAAGGAAAGAATATACTTAGTGATTCGTGACGACGATGAGTTTGGCTTTAGAAAAGTTATCAAATACAGAGCCCCAAGGCATGACAGTACTTAGCATAATACACCTACACACGATAAAGAATGTGACTATTCTTTGCTATAATTGTTGCTATATGCGTGTGATCCAGACACTCAAAAGGTGGCATCTCATACTCGCTGTTGTAGTTGTTGTTTTTGTAGCACTTCTTACACTAAAGACACAAAATGCTGGAAATGATGCATACATTACCGCAACTGTAGAACGTGGTACCGTAACCGAAAGTGTTGCCGTTTCTGGGTATGTGGAAGCGAAGAACACCGCAAACCTATCCTTCCCTACAACCGGTATCGTCACTGACGTCATGGTCAGCAAGGGAGATGTTGTACAAAGTGGTGCAATTTTGGCAACACTCGGAGCACGTACGCTGGTTGCACAACGCAACGAAGCAGTTGCAGCGTTACAAAAGGCAGAAGCTTCGTACCAAGGCCTACTTGCAGGACCTACAAACGCTGAGAGAATAGAGACAACACAGTCCCGCAGCAACGCACAAGTGTCCTATGAACAGACCGTAGCACTTGAAAATGAAAAGGTAAAAACGGCTCGCACTGCGCTCTTATCAAATGACCTCACCGCATATGCCGTTGATGCAAGTGAAAAGGCAACTGCACCATCTGTATCAGGTAGTTACACATGCACACAAGAAGGTGCATATGCTATTGATACATACCGCTCAGGATCATATTCAGGATATTCATATCGATACACAGGCTTGGAAAACGGTAATGATGGCGCATACACACTGCAAACTGCACCATTAGGATCCTGTGGTCTGACTATCAAATTTACCGAGGGTGACTCGTATGGCAACAGCACATGGTCTATCCCTGTACCGAACACCAATAGTCCAACATACGCAACGTATAAAAATGCCTATGATCTCGCCCTGGAAGCACGGGATGTCGCTATAGCACAAGCACAAGCAACACTTGACCTTGCCGATGCAAGCGCGGTACGTGCAAATCAAGACGCAACATCATTCGAACGTCGACAAGCACAAAGCAGTATCGCACAAGCACAAGCTGCTGTAGCTGCTATCGACGCACAGATCGCAGAGAAATCAATTGTTGCTCCATTTGATGGTATCGTAACCGACGTTGATATACTTCCAGGCGAAACTGCTGGTGGTACCCCGATCATTACCCTGCTTGCTGAAGATGCATTTACGCTGACTGCACGTATTCCTGAAGTTGATATTACAAAAATTGCTACACAGCAAAGTGTTGCAATTGTCTTTGACGCAAAGAGTGACGAAACACTTTTTGGAGTAGTCGACTTTGTGTCCCCGCTAGCAACAGAAATTGACGGTGTTGCATATTTTGAAACCACGGTCACACTCACGCGGCAACCAACATGGATGCGCTCAGGCTTGAATGCTGATATAGATATCATCACGCACACAGAAGAAAATACACTAACGCTACCAAAACGTTTTATCCAAACTGACGACGACGGCACTTTTGTATCACTTGATACTGAAGACGGGGCGAGAACCCCTGTAACCATCACTTTTTCTGGAAACGATGGATACGCGGCCATTACTGGACTCAATGCTGGTGACACAGTTCGTGCACCACAAACCGAATAAACATGCGCGCACTTCGTATCGGTCTCCTACTTGGGTTTCGTCAAATACAGCGAGCGAGCCTTTGGACAACCATCCTCATCATCTTTGTGATGATGCTTACTTTCTTGAACCTTATTGCAGTTTCAGGTGTGTTAGTGGGACTGATTGAAGGAGCTGAACGTGCAGTGCGAGAAAATGCCATGGGCGATATTATTATCAGTGCACGCGATGACGAAGACCGGATTCTTGAAACCGAGTCGGTCATAAAAGAGATTCGTACCTATGACGAAGTGCGCGCATATTCTGTCCGTTACTCTGGCAACGCTCTGCTGGAAGCAAACTACAAGGAGCGTCGTGATCTTTCGGGGGAACGGGACACTGCGGCCGTGATCGTCAATGGCGTCAATCCAGCACTTGAAGACAGCATGTCAAACATCTCGCAGCTCCTGCGCGATGGCGAGTATCTACGTGACGATGAAGAAGGATATATCCTTATTGGTGCGTATTACCTTAAAGAGTATGCTGAAAACTTTGGTGATATCTTTGATACCATTGACGCAAAAACGGGAGACACTGTCAGACTCACCGTTGGAGGTGTTTCAAAAGAGTTTATTGTAAAAGGAATCATTGAGTCAAAAGTTGACGAAATAAACCTCGCAACCTACATTCCCGAAAAGGAGTTTCGCCGCATTTTTGGACGCCTCGATCGAAACGCTGACACCATCGTGATGCGCACACAAACACCGGAAATAAATGCGCAAGTAGCAGAAAGTATGCACGCACAGGGACTCGACACCTATGCAAAAATCCAAACCTATGAGGAAGCATTGCCAAAATTTCTCATTGATATTAAAAATACATTCAATGTACTCGGTACTTTTATTGGATCAATTGGTATTGTGGTAGCATCCATCACTATTTTTATCATTATCTTTATCAATGCCCTCTCACGGCGAAGACATATTGGTATCCTTAAAGGCATTGGTATACAGCGGAACGTTATCGAGATCGCGTATGTCATCCAAGCAGCATTTTATGCACTGACTGGTTCAGCCCTTGGCGCACTTTTTACGTACGGCTTCCTGATTCCCTATTTTGAAGAAAACCCTATCCAGTTCCCTTTCAGTGACGGTATCCTCTCTGCCGACCCTGAAAGTACCTTCTGGAAGTTTGTAGTTTTGTTTATCATCACCCTCATTGCAGGATTTATCCCTGCATGGCTGATTGTGCGACAAAATACCCTTAACTCCATTTTAGGACGTAAGTAAGAGCATATGGATCCCGTTAGAAATTACAAAAGTTGCTATACTAATCAAACACAAATGAGTACTCATGGTCGAATTTTCATTACCAATACTAAATTACATATTGGAAGTGTAACTTCTGATTTCTAACGGGATGGATATTATTCAAGCAAAAAACATTCATAGAAAGTTTGGCAAAGGTGAGTTAGAAGTGCATGTGCTGAAAGGTATCGACATGACTGTTCGCCAAGGTGAGTTTGTAGCGATTATGGGAAAGTCTGGCGCTGGCAAGTCAACACTTATGTATCAACTTTCGGTACTGGATGAACCTACCGACGGAGAAATTCTCATCGATGAAACAGACATTATCGGTATGAATGAAAAAGAACGTACCGCGTTTCGCCTCAACACTCTCGGGTACGTCTTCCAGGACTATGCGCTGGTGCCTGACCTGTCAGCACGCGAGAACGTTATGATGCCGTTATTAATGCGCGGAGAACATTGGGACACTGCAGCACAGACTGCCGACAAAGCGCTTGATGACGTCGGGCTTGAAAACAAATACCATAACCTCCCGGCCATGCTTTCAGGTGGCGAACAGCAGCGGGTTGCTATTGCGCGCGCCATTGCAGGAAAACCAAAAATTCTCTTTGCCGACGAACCAACCGCAAACCTCGACAGCATCTCTGGTGGACAAATCATTAACCTTATTGCAAAACTCCATGACGAAGGACAAACCGTAGTCATGGTGACCCACGAAGACGAGTACACCAAACACTGTAACCGCATTGTATATATTGAAGATGGTAAAATTGTTGATATCAACCCCCCCCTCGCCTTTCAACGATTCTACCCCTTTTACGATGTGCTCCCA
>CAJXAG010000031.1 GCA_913050645.1 uncultured bacterium
CATCGCAGCCACGGGGATATTTTATATCTTCGTGATTATCAACCCATAATAATGGAGAAACACTATGGGCAACAGACAGATCTTTCTACGCGGGCATAGCGTAGACCTCGTACTCTTAACTGAAAACGACGCAGAGACAATGGCACGTTGGATTAACGATGCTGAGGTAAACCAGTTCCTCAGCATGGGAGCTCAGCCACTAACACATGAAGATGAAGTTACGTTTGTACAAAATGCATACAAAACTGACGCACATGTGGTTTTAGGCATTTGGCACAATGCCGACCAAAAACTCATTGGCAACACAGGCTTTCACCAGATCGACCAACTCAACCAAACCGCGTCGTTTGGTATTGTCATTGGTGAAAAGGACTACTGGAGCAAGGGCGTCGGCAGCGAAGCACTTGACCTCATGCTCAGTTACGCGTTTACCATTCGCAACTTGCGCAATGTGACACTCAGCGTCTTTGGACAAAATGCACGCGCAATTCGTTGCTACGAAAAGTGCGGCTTTGTGCCCGTAGGTACATATACGGCACATCGCTTTAAGTCAGGGGCATGGCAAGATGAGCATCTTATGATTGCTCACAACCCACTGTATGCTTGAGTATGTCCAAAAAAGCACGGCGATGCAAAATCGCCGTGCTTCTTACGTCATTCATCCTACTCAATAGATGCTTTTGCTGCAGCATCCTGTTCAACAACAAGCGACAATACTGCCTTTAGAGAGTCGCGCTCTGTAGCAGATAAATGACCACCTTCAGCATCAGGGAAACGTTCGGTATGTGATTCTGCTTTAAATTTTTCCATACACTATTTTGCAACTGCGACCGCTTTCCTGCCCTGACGACTCCTTACGTCGTCTCTAGGAGCAGGATAAACATCAAATTTACTTTGCTACAGCGACTGCTTCATCAAATTTAACGGATAATAGTTTGGATACTCCATCGCCTCCCATTGTCACTCCATAGAGGATACCTGCGCGGCTCATTGTTTCTCGGTTGTGTGTTATAAGAATAAGCTGTGACTTCTGTGCAAGCGCTTCGATCATGTCGCCATAACGTCGAGAATTTGCCTCATCAAGCGCTGCGTCAGTCTCGTCGAGGATAATAAATAACGGCGGGTTGATCTGACTCATTGCAAAAATAAGTGCAATCGACGTCAGCGCTCGCTCACCTCCAGAAAGCATATCCAGACCCGTCACCTTCTTGTTAGGCAACTTCACTGAAAGTTCAATTCCCTCTTGTGCTTCTTCATCTTCCACTTCTTCATCTATCTCAATTTCCTCGCCAAACTCATCTTCAGCCTTTTTCTTTTGTTTGATTTTGGGCTTCACTCGTAACAGCTTTGCCTCGCCGCCACCAAACATTAACGCGAAGAATCGATTAAACTCAGCTCCGATCTTATCAATACCCGCGACAAATTGTTCATTAAGCTGTTGTGTCAGCTCTTTAATCAATTCTTCTAGTTTAGTGACCGACGCTTCAAGGTCAGCAATTTCATGCACCAAAAATTCATCACGCCCCTTTACCTCCTTGTATTCCTTTTCAATGTCTTCGTTTGCACCACCCAACTCCTCAAGGCGAATCTTCATCTTCTCGAGCTCACGACGTCGCTCACGTTGCTTGGTTCGTTCCTCGACAGCTATCATTGCATTAGTCACCAAAGTCCCGTCGTCAACGATTTCAAAGCTAAAGTACTGTGACGCACCGCTACCAATGAGTGTGACCGCCTCTTGCAACTCACGCTTAAACTCCATACGGTCACGCTCAAGTACCGAGAGCTCGTCATCGATTCGTTGCACTATATTCTCGCACTCACGCTGCTCACCTACGATACGGAATACCTCGCGCTCCGCCTCACGACTCTCTAAAGACTCTGCTTCAATGGACGTTTTCAGTTCGTTGTATTGCGTGGTGAGCTTTTCTTCCTTTGTTGATATATTAACAATATCCTTTTCATTTTCCTGTAGCTCTTTAGCAATATCCTTTAACTCCTTTTCTTCTGTGTCGGTGTTCACTACAGCGGTTCCGGATGCGTTTTGTACAAACTTCTTGAATGTATGCACCACGTCTGAGAGCGCCCGCTGCAGTAGCGACGGGTCATCGCTTTTAACTGCTTTGTCTACTTGCGACTCAATGGCAGCAAGAATTTTCTTTACCTCACCAATTGGAATCGGTGCCTCAGACTCAGAGCTGCTCTTTTCTTGTGCTTGACGTATACGACGTTCAAGAAAACTTACCTGCCCTTCAAGCTGACCACTTTTACGTAAAAGTGTTTGACGTTTTGCACGGGTTGCAGAAATCTGCTCTTCAAGCGTCACCAATTCACCGCTTTTCTCGTCATTTTCACTCTCGGAAAGCACTTTTTTTGCTTTTATGAGCTGCTCTTTAAGCTCATCGAGCTTCTCTAAAGGTTCTTGTCGCTCTAGTTTCAAGCGATCACTATGATGTGCAATATATGTATCTTCGCGTTTGAGGTACTCAGCGTAGACGTTTGTAAGTTCTTCTCGTAGCGCGATAGACCGTTCAATTTTCTTTACCTGCCGTTCTAAAAATTTCAGGTGTGGCGCAACCTCTCGACGCAGCGACTGAACCTTTTCAATATTTTCAGTGGTTTTCTTCAGCTTCTTTTCAGACTCGATCTTTTTATATTGAAATACCTTCAGACCCAACGCATCCTCGATCATTTCTCGACGCTCTTTTGCGGCAGCAGAAAGGATACGGTCTGCTTCGCCTTGCGAGATGATATGATGCCCTGTTGAGCCAATGTTTGCGGCAGAAAGTAACTCCTGCACATCCTTCAGACGTACTTTTGAGCCGTTGATGAGATATTCATTTTGACCATCGCGATGCACGGTTCGTTCAAGCTCGATTTCATCAAAATCCATCGGGAATACACGCTTGGTGTTATCAAGCTGTACACTGACTGAAGCCTTGTTCCCTCGAGAGGTGCTGTCTGAACCGTTGAATATAAGATCTGCACCTTTCTTTGCGCGCATGCCTTTTGTGGACTGCTCTCCAAGTACAAAGCGAAACGACTCGGCAACGTTACTTTTTCCTGAGCCATTGGGACCCACAATCGCAGTGATAGGCGCACTAAACTCCAGCTCGCTTTTTTTAGCAAACGACTTAAAGCCACCGATGGTTAAATGCTTCAGATACATAATTCACTACTCAAGAATGATGATATAGATACCTCCAGGAGATCCCCCACACACCTTTTCGAGGTTGCTCCGTTGGTCATTTTCTAGTGTTGCATAGACAATGGGAACCGTGCGTCCGCCGCAATTATATTCAGAGTCATAGTAGAACTCTCCTTCAGGTAAAGTAGGTATGTGCTGCAGGAGCTCTGCCTCCAGTGCATTGTCGCTATTGATCTCCACCGGGTCTACACGAGCAGGATACGCGGCATTTTTGTTTGCATACAGTTTAAAGCCGAGTGCAATTTGCCCTAAATCGGCAATACGTGCTGAATCACGACTGTTTTCTCGTGCGCCGGTCATGGAAGCCGTGGTAATCCCTGCGAGCACTGCGATAATACCTATGACTACCAATATTTCCATAAGCGTAAACCCTCTATTGAAAGCTTTCATATGCTTATTTTATCATGCACAACGCCTGGAAAAGCTTTGCTTTTCCAGGCGTTGTGCATACAAAACAATCATCCGTTGTCAGGACGGATCTCCACAGGTAGTTACTCCAATTGTGGTATCAGACCACCAATTTTGAGCAGTTGCGCCACGATCAGTTTCTCCGTTCGTCCACATGCGATAGTGACCGTCATCATTTTTTGGATTTTTATCTCGACACCAGTTGTCATAAAAATACATTTGTGAGGTTGTCCAATTGCCTGTATATGCTTCATTTTGTGGATCAACGGGCAACACCTCGATAAGTCCTTCAGTCACCAGCACTTCTAAACAACCACCCGAACCAAAACTCTCATAATATCTACACTTACCATCTGCAGCAGAAGGATACCTTCCGTATTTATCAGCAAAAAGTCTTAGAGGTACCTGGAGCTGTTCAAGTTCAGCAACGCGTTCTTTATCACGTACGTCCTTCCGAGCATTTGCCATACCAGCAAGCACAACACTCGTGAGCACGCCAATAATTCCTAATGCCACAAGTATCTCTACAAGAGTGAAGCCGCTTTTTTCTGCTCGGTATTTCATACTAATATCGTAGCACAACAAAACCACAAACGCTTCGCGTTTGTGGTTTTGTTGTGTAGACACACTGCTTTACCAGTTCTTTGCTGCAATAGCTTTTTCTGCTGCATCCTGTTCCGCCTCCTGTTTTGCGCGACCATTTCCTTCCGCAACCTTTTCGTCTTTGAGGAAGACTCCCACAGTAAAGACACGATCATGATCAGGTCCAACTTGTGCAAGAGTTTCGTATGATGGCGTAATGCCCACATTCTCCTGCGCAACTTCCTGGAAACGACTCTTTGGATCTTGCCACAGTCGCTTCTCAACAATCTGTTCTGTCTTCGGGAAAAGGTGCGTTGCAATGAACTCCTTGGCTGCATCGTACCCACGATCCATATACAGCGCGCCAATCAACGCTTCAAATACATTTGCAAGAATATACTGTCGTGCGCGACCCATATCCTTTGCTTCACCTTTGGACATCAACAGGTAGTCGTTTATCCCAAGCTTCGTTGACGCATCTGCAAGTGAGACGGTGTTGACCAATGCCGCGCGTACGGCAGTGAGTTCCCCTTCTGGTTTTTCTGGGTACTTCTGGAACAAAAAGTCGGTAATAACCAGTTCTAGTACTGCATCACCTAAAAACTCAAGCCGTTCGTTGTGGTCTTGCGTTGCTTCACGGTTTTCGTTCAGATACGAACGGTGCGTAATTGCGGTAAGGAGGTGCATTTTATCGTCAAACACACATCCAAGCAGCTTTTCAACCTTTTCTAAATTAACTTCAATTTCTTCAGACATAGAAAATAATTATGTTTCTAATATCCAACACGCGATATACATTACAAGCGACGTCTCATCCGTCTTCTATAATCTACTAACGAATTGGTGTTTCCACTATACACAAGTTTGATAAAATTGGTAGCAAACAAGCAGCTACTATCTTTTATGGTGGGGCTATTTTCTTTTATCACCATGCTCGTCGCCGTATTTTGGAACTGAAATACAAAAATATGCGCGGCGCATGAATAAAATATTCGGAGCTGTATTTCTTATACAGTGAGAAATATTTTATGAAATGCAACAAAGCAGATTGAAGTATTTTCAGTTCCAAAATTATTTTTTGGCGACGAGCATGGTAATAGCTTTGGTAACAATAGGTAGAATATCTTCGTAAAAGTTCAAATCCAAAATATCTGCTACTTTAAACCACTGTGCGTCGTCAAGACCACCCTTCTTCTCAAGTGTTAGCTCAGCATACGTCGAACTCGCTAAAAAATAGGTTACTTGCTTGCGCACTTTTCCAAGCTCCGGGTGTGATGCAACATATTCGTTGTGACCGAGCTCGGCTTCAATCTCCACCTCAAGACCAATCTCTTCCTTCAATGCACGCGTTGCACCCGCTTCAAGTTCTTCATCTTCGGCAATCTTTGACTTAGAAAGTGTCCAATGTCCAAAAATATCATGCACAAGCGCAAGATACATATCCTCACCTTCTTGTGCGTATACCACAGCTCCTGCCAGACGCTGGATCGGCATCTGATCAAACGGTACTGCTTTCTTACGTGTACTCTGCTCATCCTTTCCGGGCTCACCAATCTCTTTATACACTGCACCAAGCACACCATTTACAAACCGTGAGCTGTTTTCCCCACCAAACTGCTTTGCAAGTTCAATTGCTTCGTTAATCGCCACCTTGGCGGGCACTTCTTTCCGATCAGCAAAAAGTAGCTCATAGAGACCCAAACGAAGAATATTTCGATCGACTGGAGAAATGCGATCAATTGGCCAGTCTGGTGCAGCCTTCTCAATAACCTGATCAAGCTCAGGTTGTTTACTCATCACGCCATCAAGAAGCTTATCAATGAAAGCGTTGTCAGTTTTATTCGCCGCAAACTCGTCTATGTTGCGCTCGAGCACTTCCTGCACTCCTTTTTTGTCTATATCATTTAAATCCCACTCAAAGAGTGTCTGAAGAACAATTGATCTCGATAAATGTCGATTTGCCATAAAATAATGAACTTTATTACTGAGGACAGTATACCACTAGTGCAGTGCGCAAAAGTCCGGCAGAAGCCGGACTTTTGTGGATTGTTACAAGTATTATTTCTCTTCCTTTGTTTCTGGCGCTTCCGCCTGTGAAACAGCTGCAGCTTCAGTTGGAGCAATCGATTCAGCCTGTGCTGCGATAGCGTCTTTCTTAGCTTGCTTACGCGCTTCTCGGTTTGCTTTCGCTCCCGCAAGATCCATCACTTGTCGTCCTTTGTAGAAACCGCACTCCAGACACATGTGGTGTGGTCGGTGCTGTGCTCCACAGTTAGAACACGTCGCCAATGTCGGCGCTTTCAGTGCGTGATGTGATCGGCGGTTCTTTGTGTGAGACCGCGTATGTCGCATTCGAATAACCATAGTGCGCAGAACTATAGCAAATCTATATAAAAAAGCAATAGATTGCCCGTACGATAGTAATCATCATTATAATTATATAGAGCAATGTATACCCTTATTATTTATGTTTTATATTATGAAGACTATAAAAAAGAAAAGCGAGTCAACACGTGTGACTCGCAAAATGGTGACCCGAAGGTCAATACTGTTCTTACGCAACTTTTTCTTCTTGTGGCTTTTTTTGTTCTTGCCATTCTTGAAAAGCTACGTATTTCTTGCAAACTTCATGATTCCCTGTCAAAGAAAAATGAGGAAAAACCCATCCAGAACGAAACGAGCCATCCGTATCCCGTTGTGCAATGGTGCAATATGCATCAAAGTCAAAAGGGACTTTTGGTGGTACTGGTTCGTCAGGTCCATACGGGCACTCGTTGCATGAACAGATACGGACTGTTGCTTCTTGAGACATCCTGCCCCCTCGTCATTATGTTTTCAGTGATGTTGGGAGGTACTCTTCTGAAGCCTTCCTACTGTACAACATGTACAAGAACTTGCAATGAACATGCCGTATATAAAAAAGGCTGCCATAATTTTGGTAGCCCCTAGTTTACACATACGGAGCAAGCAGTGGATGCATGCGCCATGTTGATTGCATCATACGCAGACCCTGTACATACACATTGCGCTGGATCTTCTGACAATTCCGAACAAACTCCATATTTTGTTCAGCCAAAGCAATAAGCGTATATCCACCACGTGGGCCACCGGAAGCATCCAGAGTGATGTCGCCATGGCGATCCAGATCGTCTTCAGTAGTCATTCTGTATTCCTCCCAAAAAAACTTCCTCGTCCAGACACAGTATCTGGCAGGACGAGAAATACTACAACACTATAAAGTTTTTGCAATCCCCAACCAGGCTTTTCTGCTGAAAAGTTACTATAGGACAAGCAGCTTGCTACAAAACGAGTTTCTGTGCTCAGAAGAAAGTCCATGCTGCGTAATTGCTTCGCGGTGTTTTTTAGTGCCATACCCCTTATGTGTCGCAAAATCATATACTGCAAACGCTTCTTTCTGAGCAATCCGCTGCATATGCCGATCTCGTGTCACCTTCGCCATAATTGATGCAAGGCCTATCACCTTCTCTTTACTGTCTCCTTTTATAATCGTTTCTTGGTTCTTATATATATCAGGTGCCTCCAAACCCCCATCAAGCTTCACCTGGGTATTGTTGCTAATACCGCGGTTAACCGTGGTATTTCTTTTTTCTATACTTTTAAGTGCGCGTTTCATTGCTAAACGCACCGCAGGCACGATACCTATCTGATCAATTATTTTTGCAGACACCATAGCCACAGCAAAGTGTAACGTGCCTTCTTTTTCAAACTTTTTGGCAATTTTAAAAATCTCCTCCCGCTTCTTCTCTGTAAGTTTCTTACTATCATTCACCCCAGGAATCAGCGACCAGTCAAAATCTTCAGACACACAGACAACACCAACAGCCACCGGGCCAGCTAAGGGACCTCTACCTGCCTCATCTATACCTATGATGTGTTTTTGATTATTTTTCACACTGATATTCTTACGTTTTATCAAGACTATTGTACACTGCTGTCTCTGATATACTTATAAAATTATGGCTGACCAAGAAAAGGTGGAAATGCAAAAGGGTGAATTTGTGCACCTCCATACCCACTCCATGTACTCTCTTCTTAATGCAGTACCAACTCCAAAAGAACTCACCACAGCAGCAAAAGAAGACGGCCAACATGCGATGGCTATTACCGACGCTGGAGCGCTCTATGGCGCTATCGACTTTTATGTAAACTGTCAGAAAGTAGGGATCAAGCCCATCATTGGACTCGATGCGTTTTTGGCACCACGAACGCGACACGATAAAGAAATGATGGACCGCCCGCGTTCACGTGTTGTGATGCTTGCCAAGAACGAAACAGGGTACAAAAACCTCATCAAGATGGTGACCATCTCTAACGTAGAAGGTTTCTACTACCGCCCACGTCTTGACCAAGAACTCCTGAAAGAAAACAGCGAGGGTCTTATCTGTATCATCCCTTCGTTTGCAGGTGAAACCGTACAACACCTAAAAAATGGGGATCAAGAAAAAGCTGCCGCTTCCCTTTCTTGGTATAAAGACCTCTTTGGAGAAAACCTCTACCATGAAATGAGTCACCACCCTGAAATACTCGACCACCAAGAGCTGCAGGACGGCATAAAAACACTCGCGCAAGAAGGTGGTGTGCCGCTGGTTGCAGCGCAGGATATCTACTATATGCAGAAAGATGACGCAGTCATCCGCTCACTGATGATGAAGATTCAAAGTGGTGGCGTGATTGATCCTGATGAAGCACTGTCTGAAGACTTCTCGTTCAAGACGCAGGAAGAAATGAAAGAAGTGTTTAAAGATACCCCTGAAGCTATTACAAACACTGTAAAGATTGCGGATCTTTGCAATGTTGAAATTGTTCTTGGGCAAGAAGCATGGAAGTTCCCAAACTACATCATCGAAAGTGGAAAGAACTCAGACGATGAACTTAAGGAAATGGCATACAAAGGCGTAGCATGGCGCAATCACAACATTGACGACCCCGTCATCAAGGAACGTCTGGACTACGAGCTTGATGTCATCAAAACAAAAGGATACTCAACATACTTCCTTGCGGTGGGAGACTTGCTTCGTGAAGCGCGCGAGCGTGGTATCTACACTACCATTCGTGGTTCGGTTGCGGGGTCATATGCTACCTATGTGCTCGGAATTACCAACGTAGACCCACTTGAGTACAAACTCCCCTTCGAGCGATTTCTTAATCCACAACGACCATCAGCACCTGATATCGATATGGACTTCGCCGATAACCGTCGCGACGAGATTATTGAGTATGCACGCGACAAATACGGTGCAGACCACGTGGCACAGATTGGTACGTTTGGAACGATGATGGCACGTGCGGCAGTAAAGGACGTGGCACGCGCCCTCGGGCACCCATACTCCACTGGTGACCGTATTTCAAAACTTATTCCTATGGGAAGCCAAGGATTTGCCATGACCATTGACCGTGCCTTGGACATGGAACCTGACCTTGCAAAGCTCTATAAACAAGACAATGAGTCACAACAAGTGATTGATCTTGCTAAGCGTATCGAGGGCCGAGTGCGACACATGGGTGTACACGCTGCAGGTGTAGTGATCGCCCCTGAACCACTCAATAACTACGTACCAATTCAGATCGACTCAAAAACCGGCAAGCAGGTAACGCAGTACGAAATGCACTCGGTTGGTGAAGATGGGGTTGGTCTTTTGAAGTTTGACTTTCTGGGTATTAAAAACCTTGCCATTTTGGCTGACGCGGTAAGGCGTGTAAAGAAGATCCACAACGTCGATATCGACATTGAAAATATTCCACTTGATGACCAAAAAACGTTTGAGATCCTTGCGCGCGGTGAAACTATGGGTCTGTTTCAGCTGAACGGTACCGGGATGACCTCATTCCTGAAGCAGCTGCAACCAAGTACCATCCACGACATTAACGCGATGGTCGCGCTCTACCGTCCAGGGCCGATGGAAATGATTCCAACGTATATTGAACGAAAACACAATCCTTCACTCATCACCTATCTTGATCCTCGTCTTGAACATATTCTTGATCGTTCTTACGGGGTCATTACCTATCAGGACGACGTGATGATGATTTCTATTGAGCTTGCAGGGTACTCATGGCTTGACGCGGACAAATTGCGTAAGGCGATGGGGAAGAAAATTCCTGAGGTGATGGAGGCCGAGAAGGCCAAGCTCATGGAAGGATTCCGTGACTATGGAAAACTTTCGCAAAAAGTTGCTGATAAGCTTTGGGAACAAATCGAACCGTTTGCTGCATACGGGTTTAACAAAGCACACGCGGCTTCGTATGGTCGTGTTGCATACCAAACAGCGTACATGAAAGCGAACTTCCCACATGAGTACATGGCTGCTGTACTTACCGCCGACGCAGGAGACACTGAAAAGATTTCAGAAATCATCCACGAGTGTGAAAACATGGGTATTGAAGTACTCCCTCCAGACATCAATGAATCATTTGCACCGTTTTCAGTAGTCCCCGCCAAAAAAACCAACCAAACTCCTCCTCACGCTGATTCTTCAGAAAAATCACGTGTGCAAGAAGCTGATGAGAATCGTACTGAGTCGTATAAAGAATACGGTGAAGGAGACTCGCAAGAAGCTGCAAAGCAGACGGGAGAATTTCGAGAGAATCAGGCGAAGATTCGTTTTGGACTCACTACTATCAAGAACTTTGGTGAAGGTATTGCAGAAGCGATTATTGAAGAACGGAAAAATGGTGGTGATTTCACTTCCCTTACCGACTTTCTTACCCGCGTACACGACAAGAATCTCAACAAAAAATCACTTGAGGCCCTCACTGTCACTGGAGCACTCGACCGCTTCGAAGAACGCGGGAAAATGTATGCCAACATGGACAACCTTCTGGCATTTAACAAAGAACACGTGGCAGGAAAAGCTGCCAACCAAGACTCGCTGTTTGGTGGTATGGAAACCTCTATTAATGAACTCACTCTTACCGATGTAGATCCAGCAACAAAGGAGCAGAAGCTTATCTGGGAAAAAGAATTGCTTGGTGTCTATGTATCGGGACATCCGCTTGATCAATTCAGAGACGAGGTGGCAAAGCGCACCATGATTGAACACATCAAGGATGCAGTTGAAAACGACGACAAGCTGGCTATGGGACAAATGAAAGGAAATGTCGCCGTTGCGGGCATGATTGAAGCAGTGAAGGAGTTTCTTACCAAAAAAGGTGACCACATGGCTTTTGTGAAGCTCGCGAACCTTAAAAGCTCAATCGAGATGGTGGCATTCCCCGAGTGTTATGCAACATACAAAGACCTGCTGGTACCCGGCAACTGTGTCGCTATCAAAGGTAAGCTCAACATCCGCAACGACGAGCCGTCTATTCTGATTGATAAAATCAAGTCTCTGACACCAAAGGAAGAAGCTACAGAAGATTCAGGCACACCGTCTGAGTAGTAACCCTTACAAACCACGCCGAGACCTCGGCGCGGTTTTTTTGGCAGCTGTGCTAATTAATGTTCTGGATCGCTTCGACAAGTAGTCTCGCGAAGACGGAAAAATCTTCGATTTTTCCGTAGACGGCAACTTCGTTGCCGTCATTGCGAGCTTCTGCGAAGCAATCCAGGTTGTGTACAACTGAAGTACAACTTTTTTGCTAGGTTTTAATTAACACAGGTGCCTTCCTTTTAAATTGACACTTGAAAAGTATTGAGTATAGTTCGTTTAAACAGAAAGTACTTTACAGGAGATTCAAGATGCAACTTCCGAAATGGATTCGTAACATATGGGAAACGCCAACAAACCCAGACTTTACGCAGACATATCAAGATGATAAAAAATACATATACAACCTCATCTTTATAAACGAACAAGGAGAGCGTTGGTCTCGGGTCTTTAGTAGCTCAGTACCACTTGAGCCTAACCACAGAATTGCTCTTGCGCCGAAGAAAAGTTTTACCGTGACACACATAGTCCATGTAATATATCCAAAAGAGGAATCGGAGAGCCTGACACGTCCTACCACCTTTGTACATGCAAGAGTCATAATCACTTCTGACTCCAACACCCAAGAATCAGAATTGGACATGCTTGGATTCAGTATCGTTGATACGATATTTCCACAAACAATCCACTAAGTACCAACCACGCCGATATCTCGGCGTGGTTTTTCTTACACCTAAAAACCTCCGGCTTCAGCCGGAGAGTACGTTTGAAGGCAAC
>CAJXAG010000032.1 GCA_913050645.1 uncultured bacterium
CGTCAATTTCTTCAAGTGATTTTTTTAGTGCATGTGGTCGGGTAAACCCACCATCAACATACCGAATATCATTAAAGGTCACCACGTCTGATGAAATATTAGGCATCAGAATTGAGGCTTGGATAGCAGTTAACAATTCCTCACCGTCAGTAGGATGCAGTAGGGTTGGTTGCCCCGTTTCAAAATCTGCAACTGCAATATAGAGATTAGTTGGTGAAGTGAATACTTTCTCTACCTGTAACCCTTTACCAGTTACACCTCGCAACACCGCCGAAAAATAAAAGGTATCAACTTGATTCCAGATACGCCACGGGTTAATAAACTTCCGTGCGCAGCACTCTTCCCAAACCAGACTCGCACCTACTTTTACATCGCCCGTTACAAAATACGCGGCAGACGGTGCGCCAGAAGAAACACCAACGATACTATCAAAAACATCAGTGTAGCCGAGCTCCTCAAGTGCCAGACCAGCACCAACACCATAGGAACCCTTCATCAAGCCGCCGTCAACAAAAAGCATTGGGCGAATGTGTCCATGCTTCTCTCCAGCATCCATCAATCGTTTCTTTTCCTTGATGGCTTTAATAACTCCCTGATCTCCTTCAAAAATCATATGTAATATCAAAATATAGTATCATGTATGCACGTATGAAATGGATTATACTTCTCTTTATGGTCACTGCCTTTGCAATAACTGCTGAACGTGTTTTTGTACCAGAAACAACACAAGACATGAAGGATGCAGCACGTACATACGGAACAGACCAAGGAAAGGCGTTGCCACCACTACCTTTTGTGTACGATGGTTGCACTCTTTTCCCCGACAATCTACCTGGTCTTGATCTGACACAACCATGCTTCGAGCACGACATCGCCTACTGGCACGGTGGCACACAGGGAGAAAGAAAAGAGGCTGATCGACGTCTTAAAGAGGCAGTCTCAGCGCAGGGCGTTTTTGGACAATTCATGCAGTTGCCTGTATATATAGGCGTGCGCCTCTTTGGTGATTCATTTTTGACACGCATGTTCAACGCACACTGGGGCTTCGGCTGGAAATAAGATACATTGTATACAACATGGCATACATACGAAACAAAAAAGTATCTTTTAATTACGAGATTCTCGAAACATTTGAAGCGGGGGCTGTTTTGTATGGCCATGAAGTTAAAGCTGTTCGTGCAGGTAAAGGCTCACTTGTGGGAAGCTACATTATTTTTCGGGACGGTGAAGCGTATCTGAAGGGTGCAACCATAACACCCTACCAGGAAAAAAATACGCACGAAAGCTACAACCAAGAGCGTGAACGAAAACTGCTCCTTTCAAAAAAAGAGATTACAAAAATAGAAAAGGAGCTCAATACTGCTGGCTTGACAGTGGTGCCAATATCATTGTATAATAAAAAGAGCAAAATTAAGCTTGAAATTGCGCTGGTACGTGGTAAAAAGAAGGAAGACAAGCGAGAGACGCTGAAGAAAAGGGATAGTAAACGAACCATTGAGCGTCTTCTCAAGCAGCGATAGTATTTTGACAAATGTCTTGAGTGAGCGTCGCACAAGTAAAAGTTACAACTTTCACTTGTATGACTGAATGAAAGACAATTTGACGTGCGTAAGCAGTCAAATGCAATAATTTTATTTTGGATATAGAAAGATGGTGTTCCCCACGAACATCGTCGCCGTGCATACGTGGGGTATGCACGGAACAAAAACAGAAAGAGGACAGTACCATGACGACTGTGTCGAGAATGACCCGGGAATATGCATGCCATCTAGATGCGCTGGCTGACAACGCAATAGAGCCTGACAAGCTCATAAAGGAAGCTCAGGCGGACCCTGGCCACACGGATCTGCGGCTGCCGGAAACTGCAGCACGTCACGAACCGGGTGATCTTCCCGATCCTGACACACTGGAGCAAGCATTGCGCTCCTAACCACAAAACCGCGAACGGCATTGAGCAGTTTAATCGCTGCCGTTCGCACCATCTTTCTGTATCTAAACCATACGTACATACTTCCCCACTTTCAATTGATTTCATCAATTGAAAGTGGGGGATGCCAGGCATCGACGGTTGATGTTTGTTACTGTGTGCAGTGTCGAAGTTGAATACTGTCTTCGTTAAAGGGTATTCGCATTTACGTGCTAAGAATAACGTAAAAAGTCCTTACTTTACTGCTAAGGATTTCGCTCCCGCGTTCGCGTAGTCTTACTACCAGCGCCGAGGCGACATCACTTCACTTGAGTTCTCATAGAATGAAGCTGGTGTAATAAACATGAGAATATATTTTAGTCTGCGTTTCTAGGATTAAAACGAACTTCTTGGAAATCGAACAGGTAACGTCTCGTCATATCTTTAGTTACTTGTTTTAAATCAAAGAATTGACTACACACTGTAGAATCACTTTTGACGCATCGATTCGGACGGGGTTTCGATTACCCCCATCTCCACTAACAAAAAACACCCATTTAAATTGCAATTTAAATGGGTGTTTTTTGAGCCTGCTCAAAAGAATCACTGCTTTACTGCATACAGTAAAGCAGTGATTCTTTTCTCACAGGTCTACTAGTTACCCACAATGTCATCAAGTGAGCTTCCTGGGTGAGACCATCACTTATTAAGTTGTAGCAATGTGCCAACATGGCAAGACATGTTTCATCAGGAGTACCCTTCTTTATTAAGCCACAAAAAACTCCTTGAAAAATAAGCTTCATATACCGCTTCAGTTTCTGCATATTATTAGTGTATCACTGCTGCAAGACTAGGTAGCGTACTTTTCCAAAAAAACATCTATTTGTGTATGGAGTTCCTCAAGTGTGCCTTCGTTGAGAATAGTATAGTCTGCTACCTCCATCACTTTTGCCTTTTGCATGCCCGATGGATTAGGGTCATTCATTTCTGCCGCTTCTTGAGCAGTAAATTTTTCAAAAGAAATATTATCAAGCGCAGTTCCTCGTGACTTATTTCGCTCATAACGAATCAGTGGGTCTGCATCAATCGCCAACAAAAAACCGTCTTGTATCTTTATTTCTTCGGCCTCTCCCCAACTTCGAATCGACTCAATAATATAGTTCTCAACACCTTCTTCCTTAGCTGCCGCAACCGCTTTAGTAACCAAAAAACTAGAACCATGTTCTTCTCGCATACTGTTTGCAACAATGCGAGTATGATCTCGATCTACAGGCAGCCCTCGCTGTTCAATTTCTTCAATAATAAATGCCCGCGCTGAGTAGTGTCTATAACCCTTTTCTTTCACAAGGTATTCAACCACACTGCCTTTTCCTGCACCATCAGTCCCAGTGATCCCAATTAACATACCCACTTACTTAGCTTCAGTCTCTTTTGCTGCCTTCCGTTCTGCCACAAAAACCAACAGTGGGTTTGCGATACAGATAGATGAGTATGTACCTGCAAGCACCCCCGCAATAAGCACAAGTGTAAAGGTGCGGGTAACTTCTCCACCAAAGAAATACAACGCACTAAGTGCAGCGAGTGTCGTAAGGGACGTATTTATTGAACGCATGAGTGTTTGTGAAACTGCCTCACCCACAATTTCAGCAAACGGTTTCTGGAGTTTGTAGGTTATCTCTTCACGCTCGAGTCCATCAGTACCAACAACCTTAGTCTTTTTCTCATGGCGATGTTTCATAAGGTTTTCCCGCACGCGGTCAAACACAACAATCGTGTCATTTACCGAATACCCCAGCACTGCCAACAGTGCCATGACAAACAACACGTCTGCCTCCATGCCGGCAAAGTACCCCAACAGTGCCATTACTGCAGTTGGCACCAGCACGTCATGCAACAGTGCAAGGATAGTAATTCCACCATACATCCATGACCCTACCGGATACGAAACGCCAGCAAATGCAAACGCGACATAGAGAATAATAATCAATGACACTCCCACAATCGCCCACAACGCTTTATCTTTAAGTTCCTCCCCGATAACCGGACCGATTGACGTAAAGCGAGTGATCTCACCGCCTGTGCTTGCATCAGTAAGTACCCCACTGACACGAATCCGTTCCTCTTCAGTAAGGTCACGGGTGCGCAGGATAAATCCATCACGTCCTGCCTCGTCTTTTGTCTCCCGCAAGGAGTACTGTCCAAGTCCCTGCGTATCAAGCGAGGTTTCAACGTACGCTTTTTCTGGCAGCTGCTCATAGGCAACCTCAGTGAGTGCACCACCGGTAAAATCAATACCAAGTGGCAAACCAAGTGCAGCAATAATACCTACGGCAGCAAGCACTACCACCACTGCAATACCAAGGAATATTTTTCTATGTTGTATAAATGGCATATTATTTCTTCACGATTAGACCACTGTTATAAAGTTTTGACAGAAGTGTACTTTTGTCGATCTGCGACTCAGGTAATGCGAGCAACAGTGTGCGTGTTACTAATAGTGCTGAGAGCATTGAGACAACCACACCAAGGCCGAATACGAGGGCAAAACCTTTCACCAACGACGTACCAAACCAAAACAAGAGAATTGCTGAGAGGATACTGGTGACATTACCATCACGAATGGCTGACCAAGCACGTGCAAAGCCTACACGAGCTGCTTCATTACTCTTCTGACCACTACGATACTCTTCTTTCATACGTTCAAACACGAGCACGTTTGCATCAACCGCCATACCAAGCGAGAGTACAAACCCAGCAAGCCCTGCAGCAGTGAGCGTCACAGGGATAAGCTTAAATAGTGCAAGCATCACCGCCACATATCCCAACAAAGAAACACCTGCAACAAGTCCTGGCAGTCGGTACCACAGCACCATAAAGAGAATCACCAGGCTCAAACCAAACACTCCTGCCTGCATCCCTTTTTGTAACACTTCTTCTCCAAGTGATGCGCCGACTGTCTGTGTGCTTGCGAGTTCAATCGGTACGGGCAGCGCACCAAAGTTGAGATTCTTCGCTAACTCGCGTGCTTCTTCTGGCGTAAACCCACCTGAAATAATTGCGCGACCACCTACAATAGCTTCATTGATACGGGGTGAGGAAATCATTTCTCCATCGAGAAAGATAGCGAGGCTCTGTCCAGTGTGGTCACGTGTGATCGTTTCAAACAACGCTGCACCTTCAGCGTTAAATACAATAGACACAATCGGTTCATTTGAGAGCTGCCCGCCATTACCACCCGCAAACTCAAGTGCTGCACTTGCAAGATAGCGGCCAGTGAGGCCAGTATCAATGAATGGATCTTCAGGAAGCGGGACTGTTCCTGTTGCTGTAGTGGTGGCATAGCTATTAGCAAGAGCAATTTCATCAACCAGACGGAATTCCAACAGCGGTGTCTTACCAATCTCTTTTACCGCCTCTGACACATCGGTTACCCCTGGCAGCTCAACCACTAAACGTTCTACACGCTCATCTGAAACAAAGCTACTGCTTTCAACCTGCACAATTGGTTCAGAAACACCAAAAATATTCACGCGGCGCTCGATGACGTCCCGCAATACATTCATCAAATCCCCCACTTCTTCGGGAGCTATTTTTGACACATCTGCTTCATACACCAAGTGTGAGCCTCCTGCCAGATCAAGACCAAGCTTAAATGGATACTTCGCCTCTTCGTTGACTGTATTGCTATATACAAAAAACCCTATAACGCCGATGAGTACCAGTACTGAAAACGCATGAAATCTACGGATAAATGTTTCAGAACCTCCCTCCTTTTCTTTCTCTTTGGACATAAATATCTGCTATGGTACCACTTCTGTGTACTTAGTGCGATACCCGCTCAACTACGTTCCGCAAGAGCATCGCGACGGTAATTGGTCCAATACCACCAGGAACAGGTGTCAGCAAGGACGCTTTTTGTACACAATCAGGGCATGCGTCACCTGCAAGCTCACCTCCGTCTTCAGAGGTTGCAGCATCAAAAATAATTGCCCCTTCCTTTACCATATCGGAAGTAACCATGTGTGGGACACCTGCGCCAAGTATTAAAATATCTGCGGCTGCGATGTGCACTTCAATATCTTCCGACTCTTTAGTGAGGACCGTCACTTTCGCCCCTTGTTGTTGCGCCCAAAGCGCAGCGGGCTTCCCCACCAAACGTCCATGCCCGAGCACTACTACGTTCCGTCCCACAAAAAGCACATCGTGTACACGCGAAATCTCATCGATTGCAGCAACTACTGGTGAAACGACGGTATGCGCAGTGCCATCGTAATTCATACCATCCACATCGTACGAAGCAGGGATCGCAGCAAGCACTATATCTGTATCAATATGCTCTGGTAGCGGTAGCTGCACAATAATTCCATCTGTCTGCATACAGGCATGTTGTACCGACTGCACTACTTCTTGTGTGGTCAAAGTTTCTGGTAACTCAACGATGCTTACCCCAAGACCTATTTCTTGTGCTTTTTGCTTCTTAAGCTGCAAGTATTTTTTTGTTTCGAAGTTTGGTGCGCAGGTAAAAACAGTAAGATGTGGTACCTGGGTAAGGTGTGACACCTCATTTTTAAGTTCAGCGTAGACACGCTTTGCAATAGCCTTGCCGTCAACAATCATGGCCATGAGTATACCCCTCCCATCAAGTTATGCAACGAGTATCCTGCTGCGATGCATCCAGTACCTCTTTCAATCCCTTATGAAGCGGTACCGTAGTGCGAAAAGAAAACTTCACATATGCAACCTCAGACACGCTACAGCTATGAACAATATCTCCCGTTCGTTCTGCTGCATGTTGTGGCTTTACCTCTGCAGCGAGCACTGTGTTAAATGTATCAACTAATGTTCTAATTGACGTTGCTTTCCCACTACCTATATTACACACAAATGTCTCAGTAGTATCTGCTTCAATAGCGTACCGACATACTGCAGCTACATCAGAGACATGTACAAAATCGCGAGTGGCACCACCATCTCCAAAGATCGTTGGCTGGTCGCCTGTTTGCATGTACTTGGCAAAAATGGAAATCACTCCTGAGTATGGAGAGCTGGGATCTTGGCGCGATCCGTAGACATTGAAAAAACGAAGGCCAATATTTTGTAAACCAAACTGCTGTCCATAGAGTTCTCCGTATTTCTCATTAATTACCTTGTGGAGACCATACGGTGAAAGTGGCTTCAGTGGTGCGTGCTCTGGTGTTGGTACGACCTCTGTCTCACCATATACTGCGGCAGATGACGCATAGACCACCCGAGAAACACCATGACGAGAGGCAGAATCAAATACATTAAGTGTGCCGGTAACGTTAGTCTCATGTGACGCGAGCGGATTATCTATAGATTCCTGCACCGAAACGATTGCAGCCATGTGCAAAACAACGTCATACATACCCATGACACTATCAAGTTGCCGCACATCTCGAACATCTCCTTCAATGTATGTTATATCATCAAGTATATGGTGTAGATTGACTACCTCAGCACGAGATTTTATATCGAAGACACCAACCTCGTACCCACATGCGTGAAATAGGTCAACACAATGTGACCCAATAAAACCCGCTCCTCCTGTAATTAAAATCCGTTTCATGACCCTTTCTATAACAGTATACGTACGACAAACGATACACACTATGTCCCCGTACGCATGAGTATCGTCGCAATAGTCTTCAGAGCAATTTGCACATCAAGCACCAGTGAATGATTCTTTAGATAACACAGATCATACGAAAGTTTTGCAATGGTTCGTTCGACGTCAACTCCTCCGCGCGGAACATCGTAGTTATTGATCTGCGCCCAGCCAGAAAGACCTGGCTTCATAAAGTGTCGGGCATTGTAGTATGGAATCTCTTGTGCATAGACTTTTGCCAAAGCAGGCATCTCAGGTCGCGGGCCGACAAACGAGAGGTCTCCGCGCAACACATTGATCAGTTGTGGTAACTCATCGATGCGCGTCTTACGTAAAAACGTCCCTACTTTCGTATCAACGAGTTGACTTGCAAGCGCAGCACCGCCACTGTCAGCTCCATTTTTTGTGCGCAGCTTGTATATATTAATAGGACGATTGTACTGCCCAACCCGCTGCGTGATGTAAAACAAATCTCCTTTATCCTCAAGCTTGATCGCAAGCGCTACAAATGGAAACAGTAACGCACTCGGCAGTAACAGCACGAGCGCAAAGAAAATATCAACTGTCCGTTTTATAAAGTTATACACCAGGTTTTTTGACTGTGAGATGTTGGTAATAAACCAATCATACCGAAGTGAGTGATACGGCACCCTATCAAAGGTTTCCTCATACACTTTATAAAAATCAAGAAAAACAAACTCGAACTTAAGAAATGCATAGTCGAAAATTCCAGGAAGCACCTTCTCAGTGTAGTGGCTGCTCGGATCAGCAACGATAATCTTTATTCCCTCACGTTCAATCAGTTTAAAAAGTTTTTCTTCAAAATGTTCTGTATCTTCTGCAGTCCTCCGGTCAATAATGCGAACAAACGAGTAGCTATACCGATCATTATTGTTGATCTCATCGACCAGCTCGATGGCATCAGCTCCATCAGCAATAATAATTGCTTTATGTCGCTCCTTTATGGCAAAAAATGGAAAAACCTTTAACCTCCACACCGTCAGCAAACCAAGAGAAATAAAGAGATAAATCAGCAAGTTGGTTTTTGGTGCAATACCAAACGGCAGTACCACGAACAGAAAAACTGCAATGAGAATGTTAATAATCTGTGTCTGCACAATGCGACTCAGGAGCATCTTCTTCAAAAAGATGGTGTGCTTACCATAGAGCCCTGCTATATAAAATACAAGCAGCCATAATAGCGACAATGCAAAGAATGGTCCAGTGTGTGCATCGAGTAACACACTATCAGGCCACGCTAGATAGCGCAGTGTCAGTGTGAGGTACAGTGAAACAATAAAAACAGCAATGTCTCCCGTAATCAATATCAACAACTCTCGTGTTCGTTCACCCATAGTATATAGTTCACACCAGCATAGAACATTCATAAAGCGTGAAATACTTTATGCTTTTGTGAGCTCCCCTATCCTACAAAATGAGCTTTAAACCGCAACCCTTGCCAGCTTTAAAGTGATATATAGTAGTATTACTACGATTATGGAACAAAAGACACCACAGCGTATTCTCTATGTCGTCACCAAGGGTAATTTTGGCGGCGCACAGCGGTACGTCTTTGAACTTGCGTGTGCCGCAAAAGAAGCAGGGCATGAGGTCGCTGTTGCCTGTGGCGAGGTTGGCTTACTTGGCACCTACCTATCAGAATATGAGATTCCTGTAATTCCTATTGCTACGTTTCAGCGTGACATAAACACACGAAAAGAATACGGTGCACTCTTCTCTCTTATACAATTATTCCGAAACTACCAACCTGACATTGTACACCTCAATAGCTCAAAGGCAGGAGTACTCGGAAGTATCGCTGCCCGCATAGCACGAGTACCTCGTATTGTATTTACTGCACACGGCTGGCCTTTTCTTGAGCAGCGATCATTTCTCTGGAGGAGCATGGCATGGATTGGCTCCTATCTCACCGCCTTGCTTTCACACACAGTCATTGTTGTCTCAGAGCACGATCTCAGTAATACAAACATGTCGGGAGTCACTCACAAGCTTGCCTGTATCCATACTGCCGTTGCTGACTTTTCATTACTCTCACAAGAAGATGCGCGCGCAGTTCTCTACAGCACACCACAGCAACGGGCACACGAATCTGATATCTGGATGGTTAGCATTGCCGAGCTGACACCAAATAAAAACCTGGAGCATGCAATACGTGCACTGGCGCAATACAATGCAGCACACAGTCAAAAAATATTCTATACCATTATTGGGACTGGCGAGCTTGCAGAAAACCTGCAAACGCTTATTCGCACATTAGATTGCGGTTATTATGTAAAGCTATCTGGGTACCTCAAAGACGCTAGGAATTTATTACAAGCGTTTAATATATTTCTGCTTCCTTCATATAAAGAAGGGCTCCCCTATACACTACTTGAGGCCGGAGCAGCAGGTCTAGGTGTTGTTGCAAGTAATGTTGGTGGTATCCCCGAGGTCATAACACATGAAAAATCAGGCCTCCTGTGCGACCCACATGATGTCGAAGACATAACACAAAAAATCGCCATGCTTACAGACCCTACACTACGTGTGGAATATACACAAACGCTTACAAAACATATTGCATCACGTTTCTCTCTAGCACATATGCTAAAGGAAACATTTGCTCACTACGCTATTCCTCCAAAATAGACAGTTCGCTCTTTGCGTAATTGCTTTTTGCGTAGCGGCTCATCGCCATCACAATACCAACACCCAAAAATTCAGTCATAAGATGTGTTCCTCCATAACTTAAAAACGGCACCGTTGTCCCGGTCACTGGCAACAAGCCAATGTTCATGCCGATATGCACAAAGAAGTGACTCACAAAAAGTATGGCTACACCTGTCGCAAACAATCGTTCAAAATTTGTTGCAGCCTTAACAGCATGATAGAGCAAACGACCTATCACCACTCCGAACAGACAGAATAATACGAACACACCGACTATCCCCCACTCTTCTGCAAACGCTGCAAAAATAAAGTCGGTCTCATACTCCGGCAAGAACTGGAGCTTTGACTGCGTTCCATATCCAATACCCTTCCCCCACACTTGCCCAGAACCAACCGCAACAGTCGATTGGTACGCATTGTACCCAGCACCCTGTATATCAGACAGTGGATCAAGAAACGTCATAATACGCTGCTTCTGATAGTCCTGAAATGCAAAGCTCCACATCACACCAAACGCCAACGCACCCATAAGAAACACCAGAGCCAAGTGTCGCAGTTTAATCCCCGCAACCAAAATCATCCCAAACCAAATAAAGAAAAGAATAATCGCCGACCCGAAGTCCGGTTGAATAAACACGAGACCAAAAAAGAGCATCGCGTAAATACCTGAAACAATAATATGTCGGAAATCACCAATATGCTCGTGCCGCTTCGAGAAGTATTTTGCCAAGACCGCTATCAGCACCAGCTTTGCTGGATCAGACGGCTGTAAAGAAAAGAAGCCAAGGTCAAAACGACTTTGCGCACCAAGCGTTATTTCACCAATAAACAACACGAGCACGAGCAAAAAGAGAAAGAAGATATATATACCAAACGTCGCATTCCCTACCCGCAGAAATCGATAGTCAGGTAACAACGCCAACATCATCACAAAAAGCGATGCCCCAATCCAAATCAGCTGTCGCTCGAAGAAAAAATTACCTCCCTGGAAGGAGTACATGGTCACCAAACCCATGCCGGTAAGTAGTACACAGGCACCGACCAGATAGGGGTCAAACCCCTTTAAGAGACTCCAAAGTGTTCGCATTGCCTTAGTATATGATATATGGAATAAGTAGCAAAAGGTTCTTTAAAATACGGTATAATAAAAAAACATAATAAACAAAATTGCATGTCAGTTGAATTTGATGAAGAAAATACGCCAATATATAATCGTATGGACAAGCAACGTTCTGGTATTATTGGTTTTTTGCTGCAAAAAGGTTTGGTAAAAACTGTTCGACAAGCAAATATAGTGCTCATTGTTTTATTGCTCATCCTTTTGGTTGTTACATTCGTTGCAATTGGATCAAGTAATAAAGAGGTTATCGATCCTAATGACCCAACAGAAGAAGAGCTTCTCGCATAAGTTGAATACCATATGAAATATCAGAGCTCACAAAAAGGATTTACCCTCATTGAACTATTGGTTGTTGTTGCAATTATTGGTACGCTTGCCACCGTAGTGCTTGCAGCTTTAGGAACCGCTCGAAACGAAGCGAATGATTCAAAACGTGTAACGGAAATAAAACAGCTCAGCAGAGCACTCCAGCTGTATTGGGTAAATAATGACGGCAGCTACCCACCGCACGATAGTGGCCAACGTGTTGACACCTCACTCACGGAACTTGTTGCCGGTAACTTCATGACTGAACTCCCGCTTGATCCGGTCGAGGGTAACTCCGCACTCGGATACCGATACCGACGCTCCGCCTCAGGCGACGCATACACGCTGCTCGTTCGTTTTGAAGAAGACGCACACGGAAGTTGGTGTGGACTATCCGTTAATGGAGGCTATACAAACTGGTCAACAGCAAGGTGGTACAGAGAGATTTCAGATCCTGACTGTAGGTAAAGAACACCACCCCAGAAGGGATGGGGCATTTGCCCACATCCCCTCTGGGGTGGAACCGGGGGTTCTTTGCTA
>CAJXAG010000033.1 GCA_913050645.1 uncultured bacterium
CTGGATCGCTTCGACAGTAGTCTCGCGAAGACGGAAAAACCGAAGGTTTTTCCGTAGAGGGCAACGAAGTTGCAGTCATTGCGAGCTTCTGCGAAGCAATCCAGAGTGTTTGCAACAGAAGCATGACTTTGTTACTAGGTTTTAATTAGTATAGGTGCAATCCAGTAAGGATTGACATTTTTTTATAGATATATACAGTAAGGAAGCTTCTTCGGGAGCTATGATGATAAACGCGCTTGTAATAAGCGGGTAGGACCCGGGGGCGGTACCCGGCGCCTCCACCATAGGCATACTGACTGGAGCTCGAAAGAGGTAACAGTTTTATATGTCGCGCCAATGTTAGGTACTGGTTCACCCAGACTGAAGATTGGAGTTGCTGCATACAGTATGTCTTTGATGGGGGCGAAATAGGATCGACTAACGCCTAAAGAGGTTAGCTTTCATCCGGCGAGATACCACCGTATCGGTTCAAAACGCACAAATGCAAACAGCAACCGTGCTCCGGAGGCCGCTGCGCTCGCAGCCTAATCCGAAACTTAAGCCCTTAGCTCTAGCCAGCTAAGGCGGGGCACGCAGGAGCCTGGCAACAGAATCCTGCATGTAATACAACCCCTGACTGAGGAGCCGAATAAAAGGCTCGCTACCTCGGTCAGTATCGGGGAAGCTGCATGCAGCGCCCCACTTCCAGGTCCTCAGTGAGGATTCTGATGAGGCTCGAGCGTACTGCTCGGGCCTTTCGATTTTTGATATACTAATACACGTATGAATCCAAAGAAAAAACTATACCGAAACACACAAGAGAAGATGGTTGCAGGAGTGCTTGCAGGTTTGGCTGACTATTTTGAACATGACGTGGTCTTTTACCGCCTTGCATTCGTGATAGCACTCATTGTGACAGGGTTGATGCCTGGAGTTTTGGTGTATCTTGTTGCATGGGTGATTATTCCACAACGGCCTGTTATTGAACCTATTCCAGAAGCTGATTACACTATCTATAACTAGATGAATCAAAAACAGAAACGATTTATACAAACAGTACGAACTTTCTATCAAGAACAAGGAAGACACACTTTACCCTGGCGAAAAACAAAGAATCCATATAGAATTCTTGTTTCTGAAATAATGCTCCAGCAAACACAAGTGGATCGTGTCTTACCCAAGTACAGGGCGTTTTTAAAACAGTTTCCAACCGTACAAAAACTTTCGGAAGCTTCGCTCGGTGAAGTGCTTACTGCATGGCAGGGACTTGGGTATAACCGCCGTGCGAAGATGTTGCATCAGTGTGCACAAAGAGTCGTCTTAGAGTATAAAGGGCGCTTTCCACGCGATTTTGAGGCTCTGAAGACACTTCCAGGTGTTGGTGCGTATACTGCGGGGGCGGTCTGTGCCTTTGCGTATAATCAAGCGGTGCCACTTATTGAGACAAATGTTCGCACTGCTTATATTCATCACTTTTTTCATGATCAAAACGATGTTCTCGACACCGAATTAGTTCGATATATCGAACTAACTATGGACCGAGAACAACCGCGGGAGTGGTATTGGGCACTTATGGACTACGGATCGCACCTAAAGAAAACCATCGGCAACAAAAATACACAAAGCAAGCATTATGCAAAGCAGTCGAAGTTCCAGGGAAGTGACCGACAGATACGTGGTGCTATTTTGCGTTTGTTGAGTACTGAAGGTACAAGAACCCGTGCCGCACTACTGAAAGAACTTAGCTCTTTTGAGGATATACGTATTGATGCACAGCTGCAGAAACTGCTTTCGGAAGAAATGATCTGCAAGCAGGGAAGAATTTATTCCTTGCCAGCGTAGCGGTCTTTGTATACAATCAGATGGAGATGAAGGTGGCGAATGATTGATCGTCCTCTGGAGAAATTTTCTAAGATGCAGTCGTAATGACCTTCTTCTTCAAATACGTTAAGAAGATACTTATATTCATTCCACTCGTCACGCGTACACTCTGACATTCTACCGAAAACTCGTTTCGGCACCAGCATATGATGTTCTTTGGCTATGTTGTCGTACGGATAGAGGTTTTCAATAATATGCCAATGTTCAAAAGAGCGCAGGATGCGCTCGTGGTCTTCCTCATAGTCTTTGTTGTTGCGAAAGTCGTCCCGTCCCGCTTGTTCCTTGAGGTATGCTTCTGCAGTTTCTTTTGATCGTAATGCCATAGTCGGCGACAGTGTACTAGTAAATTGATAATTATCAAAACAAATAAGAGTAATTTTTAACAACGCAGTTCTGTGTCAGGAATCTGAATACTGAGATTATTTTGTGTCCTTAAGATGGATGGTGAAAAAGATACCGGGAACCATAAGAAATCCAAGAACAATGAAGATAAGTTCAAATGGCACATAGAGTAATGTTGCGCTACCAATGAGTGCTCCTACAAGCATCGCTAAAGGTCTGGTAAGTCTGAAGAAGCTCATAATGTTAGCGTCGGTTCCGGTAGTGTGTTTGAAGAAGTAGCTTTCGGTAGTTGCTTCAACGAGTGATCCACCAATACGACTGATAAACATAAGTATCATCCAAGCAATAACGGGTGCGGCAGCCATAAAAGAAATCCAAGAGGATGTAACTGCAAGGATGAGAAAGCCAGTGGCCATCATTTCTTTCTCACCAATGTATTTGTCAGCCAAGAGGCCAATTGGATACTCCAAGAGGACGTATGCAAAAAGACCGACAGCAATAATGGAACCAATGACGTCCCAGGTAAACCCTATTTCAGTTGCAAGATAAAGTGGAAGATAGATCACCATCCATGAGAAGAAGATTTGAAGCGTGAAGTGAGCAAGAAACACATTTCGGACATCTCTTTCACCCCAGAAGTTGTGTAGAGCGTCGAGCACCTTTACTTCCTTATACACCGGGTCACAGAAGTTTCGGAATCGCCCAAGGATAATAAGAATAAAGATAGAGAAAATTGCCGCTGAAACAAGGTATGTATTGTTTAGGTTCCCACTGTCTTCACCTACGATCAGTCCTAATGCCAGCGGTCCGAACACTGCAGCAAGACTCATGAGCGTAAGGGTCAGCCCTCGTTTGCTTCCTGTTGCGCTTTCATTATTACCGATAAGACTCTCAGAGAATATGTCGATACTGAGATACAGAAGCGGGTTAAGTGTCAAAAAAGCAACAAAAGCAACAATGGCGGTGGCACCATTGTTGGTAAAGCCGAGTGTGAGCAATGTAATGATTTCAGCAATTGCAAGGATGAGTGTTAGCGGTGCGTTGCCCACTTTGCGTAGCACTCTGGAAATAAACAAAAAGGAGAACACCGCAAGTGCAGAACCAATGGTATACAGCGCCCCAATAACTTCTTTGGTAGCAAACTGTTCCATGAAGGTTGAGTTGCTGTATGCGATCAAGAGACCGTGGAAGTTAAAAAGAATCGAGAGTATGTAAATCAACCAAAACTGGATTTTATCACTCCAGTCACAGGTGAAGGTGTGTCGTCGGTACATGCCCATAGGTGAGTATATTGTATCAACTTAGAATATACATCAGTAGGAAACCAGGGGACAAAGTGATAAGAACAAAGTGGAGGCAAGGCCTCCACTTTGTAAACGCAGGAACAAAAAACACCCGCAAAACTTGCGGGTGTTGCAAAGCAAAAACGTGTCGCATGTTGGTCTAGCTCTTATACGCTTTCTTGCATGTAGCGAACATAATCAAAAGTTGCGTCTCTTGCTCCAAGGTTGAGTATCTGTTCAACTTCACTCTCCGTGAGCTCTCGACCTATGAACCAGTAAGAATTATTTGGTAAACGCAAAGCAGCCTTTTCTTCTTGACCTGGTGATGATCGAGCATAGTTGAAAAAGAGACATTCTCCTGGAGGTTCACAATTGAGACCTGTAAATAAATTTGATTCTTTGAAACCGATGTCTCTCAGCGAAGATGTTAACTTGGATAAATCTTGCATTCCGGCAACCTTTCTATCTACTTCTACACAAAAAGTACCACAGTATGCAAAGGAAATAAACCCTAGTGGTTTACAAAAACCTTTCGGTTAACCGAAAGGTTTTTTGTTGATGATAGTTGTGTCTTCGGTAGTTCCTTAAATACCAATCAACACTGGAATCACCATAGGTGACTTCTGTGTCTTTTGCATGAGGAAGCCTGAGACGACGTCGGCAAGTTCATCTTTGACCATATCCAGATCAATCGGATGCATCTTTTCAGTGTTTTTCTCAACCGTCTTCTTGATAAGTACCCGTGCTTCAGACAGTAGTTGCTGGTTTTCGCGAAGATAGACAAATCCACGAGAAATAATATCTGGTGATTTTCGCAATTTACCGGTCTTGGTGTTTACGGTTGCAATGATCACAAACATACCATCTTCAGAAAGCGACTGACGGTCACGAAGGACCACCTCTTGTCGTGCGCCTACAGTGAAGCCATCTACGTAAATGAGGTCACTAGGTGCCTTTTCTTTATGTACGACCATTTCTTCACCATTTTTGATGTCGATGATTGTACCATTGTCAGGTACTGCAATGTTTTCTTTTGGGAACCCGTTTTCAACTGCGGCCATCATGTGACTCTTCAGGTGGTAGTGGTGTCCGTGCACAGGGAGTAAGAATTTCGGTTTTACCGTTTGCTGTACCCAGATAAGCTCACCAGCGTTACCGTGTCCAGACGAGTGAACGGCAGCTGAGCGGTAGTTAATTACCTTAACGTTCTTTCGGTAAATGTTGTCTTTAAGCTTTTGCACAGCAATTTCATTTCCAGGAATCACTGAAGAAGAAAGCACAATGGTGTCTCGCTCGGTAAGGGTAATGAACTTATGTTTGTCGGTTGCCATGCGCATAAGCGCTGCAAACTCCTCACCTTGTGCGCCGGTTGAAAGAATGACAATACGGTCTGCTGGGTAATCACCCATGTCGCCTGCATTGATAAACGTATCAGGCTTTACTTCAAAGAGTTTTGCGGTCAGCGCAATGTCAATGTTGGTTTTGATAGAGCGGCCTTCCATTACCACCTTCTTGCCTGCTGCTTCACAGGCGTTGATAATGCTGATAAGCCGATCAAACTGAGACGCAAACGTACCAATAATGAGTCGTCCTGTGGCGTTGTTAATAATCTCTTCAAGTGAGTTAAATACGGCTCCTTCAGGTGCAGACCAGCCCGATCGGTCGGCGTTTGTTGAGTCGCATACCAGCAGTAAGTTTTTGTTTTCTCCAACTTTTCCCCAGTCTTTTCGTTCTTCAGGAATCACCTGACCATCTTCATGGGTAAGTTTTATGTCTCCGGTGATAACAACGTCACCATGCTTGGTCTTTACCGACACACCCATGGCGTCAGGAATAGAGTGCGTGACTGGGAATGTCTCGATCTTTATTGAACCAACGGTAAATGAATCACCTTCTTTGACGACGTTCATTTGTATAGGATCCAGGTGCGGGAACTCCTCTTGGCGCTTAAGTACCATCAAAGAGGTAAGGTACTGTGTGTAGATTGGCGGGTTACCAATACGCTCCATCACAAACGGGATACCACCGATGTGGTCGAGGTGACCGTGTGTGATAACGAGTGCACGGATCTTATGCTTCCGTTCTTCAAGATACTGCGTGTTTGGGAGAATGTAGTTGATACCAGGAGCATTTTTGTCTGGAGAGACAAACTCAAAACCAATATCAAACACAATGATATCGTCTTTGGTTTCAACAATGGTCATGTTGCGACCAATCTGCTCTACACCTGACATAGGAATAACACGTACCGTATCCTCGTCGGTAACTTCAGGAAGTACCGGTGCGCGTTCGTCTGACTGTGCCATGCGGTGTGTCAGCGCCGGATTAGTCATGCTGCGGCGTCGGTTGTTTCGACGTCCGCCACTGCGTGTCCGCTTCCGGATCGCCTTTTTTGTGGTCTTCTTAGTGGTTTTCTTTACACTAGAATGCCCAGGGCGTCCATGCGTGCGTGAATGGTTACGTCCCTGGTTGTTGCGTGTACGGTTACGTGTAGGCTGCTTACGTGTCGCGTTTTCTTTTGTTTCTTTTTGATTGTTCATAAATTATTTCTAATTTCTACTTGTACTATTTGTTTAGTGAATAGTGGAGAAGTTCTATGTCGTATAGACTCTCTGCACTATGCACTAGCGGCTGTTAAATACAGGCCAGAGTGCGTCGGCTGTCATGTACCATGTTTCTATGTTCGCAAAGCGTTCGCTTGGTGTGCTGAGTTTCCCAAGATCACTTAGAGCCACGTTGTTGTCGACCACATAGCTAAATGTTGGGGTGAAAAGGAAGATTGCAGGTCGTTCGTTTTCCACAAGTGTCGCAAATGATGTAAGTGCTGCCATACGTTCTGCTGTGTCTTCAGTTTCTCGTGCCGTTTCTAAAAATACGTCAGCATCAATGTTGGTGTATTGCGCGATGTTTAACCCTGGATCATCTTTCTGTGATGAATGCCAAAACGGATAGAGGTCAACACTACGACCAATATCGTTTCCAAACAAAAGAACTTCAAAGCTACGCGGGCGGATGATTGCCTGAACGAGGTCTGTTTGCTCATACTGATCAACACTTACTACCACACCAAGTTCTTCCCAAGTTTGTTGGATCACTGTTGCTGTTTGATCAAACAATGATGTGTTTGCAGTGCTCATTGTTATCCGAAGTGGTACCGTCTCTTCATCTATTTCTTTTTCCCATACACCGTCTTCGTTTACATTCCAGCCGCCATTTTCCAGAATGCTTCGTGCCTGCTCTATACGTGCATCGTTTGGAGACTGAGTGGTTTGTGTGGCTTCAGGTTCTATAACAACAAATCCGGGTGGCACAGGGTTCATGATGGGGATACCGTAGCCGTTTAGTACTTGCGCTATCAGTTCATCACGATTGATTGCGGTGCTCAGTGCCTCACGCACTGCGTTGTCACGCAGTGCACTTGAACGGTTCTGGTTTAAAAACAGAGAAAAGGTTCGTGGCAAAGGTTTTTCGACGATGTTGTATCTGGTAGTATCCACCTCTGCAAGTGTGGCAGGGGATAGACTTGGCGTGCTTGCGATTTCGTTATTCTGTAGTGCTTCGAGTAATTCCTCCTCTGTTTGATAGAAATTGAACACCAGTGTGTCAATCTTGGGTTGAGAATTGTGACCGTTATATGCTGAAAGTTTGTATGCATTAATGAGGCCTGACTTGCTGCGCAGTGCGTCGCTTACATAGTACGGCCCGGTCCCAATGGGTTCAGTATTATTCTGACTGAACGGAAGCTGTTCAGTAGGAAGTGTGTCCCAGAGTTCACGTGGCAGAATGCCGACGGTAAAGTTTTCTATAAATGGAGTATATGCTTCTTCAAGCACAATATTTAATTCATATTCACCAAGTTCCTCTACAAGCACACCTTCCCAGTTTCCACGAAGGGGGCTTTTGAGGTCGGGGTTTTGAATGAGTCCAATGGTGTATGCAACGTCACGTGCGGTGAGTTTGGTGCCGTCGTGAAATTGTACATTTTGGCGGATCTTTATGTTGTATGTGCGACCATCTTCAGAGCGTGTAATGCTTTCTGCGAGGTCAGGAACGAGGTTGCCATCAGTGTCGAGTTTTAACAGACCGCTGTATATGAGTGCAACCATGTCGTGATCAGCTCGCGTGATAGCCAGCACGGGATTTACAAACCGCGGCGTACCGACGATACCTTCAACAAGTGTGCCTCCTGAGCCGGGTACGGTCGTGAGATTTTTTGTATTTGCCTGGAGTACCACGTAAAAAAGCGATGCACAGAGAAAAATGAGTGCAGTATGAAAGATAAGACGGTCGCCGATACTCCGCCGCTGTAGAAACGCAAAGTAGCGTGTCATGAAAGAATGTTTGTCAGTTGTATGCTTCATAAGACGCATCCACGTCAAAGTGCACAGAAAGTAAATTACGGTTGCTTATTGCAGTAACTTAGAAAATAACGTTGATAAGTGCACTTAACACAAAGAGTACTGCAAGAACAATACTTGCTTTGAAGAGAAAGAGCTCTCCCCCACGTCGCTTGTGAAAAGTTGCGCTAAAGTTGTCGCCTCCAAATGCACCACCGAGACTCGATCCACGTGACTGCAGCAGGATTGCTGCTACAAGTAGAATGGAGAGAATGATTTGTACATATGGCAGTACTGGAAGCACTACGTTTTGTATAAATTCCATGTGAGCAAGATAGTATCAGAAACTGTCGCAGGTGGCAATAGGATAAAAAAACGCCTCATACTTTGAGGCGATGCTGCAGCTCTCTACTCCGACATGAAAGTAAACGTCCATGAAGTGTCTCCCTTGGTTACACGAAGTTGATCAGTTTTCTCCCAAGAGGTCCTCAACCAAAAGGTTTGCTCATTGCGTGAGGTTTCGAGAACTGCAGCTACGCCTAATATAAAGCAGCTCACTAATTAAAGCAATATAAAAAACCCGCGCCGTTGGCGCGGGTTTTGTCGTTAATGTACTAATTTTGCAAGGACTGTTCGCCCTATTCGAGCATATTGATAGGTGATAACCACCGAATCACCAGTCTTTATATTTTCGAGCATCTTAGTAGAACTGCGAATGTATGTCTCTTGGGTATACTGAGTGTCTGTGTGTGTAATACGGACAAGTAGGGCACTTTCTCCTGTGATCCACACACCTCCATATGGCCATCTACCTTTTGCTTTATAGAGAAGCTGTGTAGTTTCTTGATATCCACTATAGGCTATTTTTCCGATGACCTCAGCTCGGCCGTAGTACTTTTTTCGAAATCTGAAGGGGCCGACGAGTATCTCAAGAAAAAGTGGAAGTTGCGGATGGTGTCGAATGATCTCAAGGGTACTGAGTGTGACAAGTATACCGATGATGATTGGCGCACCTGATCTCAGTTCAATTGCCTGCTTGATGATAAACATCATGCTAAAAATGTATCCCATAAAGAACATGGGGAGAGTTACTGCACCAGCATACTCCATAAATTCTTTGGCTACTGAAGGGATGTTTTTAAGGAGTACCTTTGCGTTCTTACGCATCTCAAAACCTCCGATATTGAAAGATCATAGTGTGATCTTTTGACACTATACTACACTGCTTTATAATGTGCACGCATGACACAAGAGAGGGAACTTTTTTGTGTGTATGAATGTTATGAATGATGCATTTTAATTGTTTAGCGTAAAAGTAAAATAAGTTTATGTCAGAGGTACACATTAAACCATTGGCGGATCGCGTTGTTGTGCGACCGTTAACTGAAGAGGAAGCGGGCAGTGTCTCTGCTTCGGGCATTATCATTCCTGACTCCGCAAAGAAAGAAGTTGCAGGTGAAGGTGTCGTTGTTGCCGTCGGAGCAGGAAAGTGGGACGAAGACGGAGAGAAGCGTATTCCGGTAGAAGTTTCTGTCGGAGATCGTGTAGTGTACTCAAAGTACGGATATGATGAAGTAAAGGTAGATGACACTGAGTACTACATCGTTGGAGAGCAGAGTATTTTAGCGGTAATTGGATAATTAACAGAATTGCGTAGTGGAGTAGAGTATCTCGGTTAGAGTCTACGGACATGAGACATGTCCTGACTCTAACGGGATTAAGATTTTCTAAACTCGCTGCGCTCATTAAAGAAAATCTAAACATGTCTAAAGAAGTTATTTTTGGAGAAGAGGTAAAGAAGAAGCTGCAGAAGGGTGTTGATACGGTTGCTGATGCAGTGAAGGTGACACTTGGTCCGCGTGGAAGAAACGTGGTGCTCGATAAAGGTTTTGGTGGTCCAACAATCACTAACGACGGTGTGTCGATTGCAAAAGAGATCAATCTCAAAGACAAGTTTGAGAACATGGGTGCTGAGATCGTTAAGGAAGTTGCACACAAGACTAACGAGCTTGCAGGTGACGGTACAACTACTGCAACCGTTCTGACGCAGGCACTGGTAAACGAAGGGCTCCGTCAGACGACGATGGGTCTGAACTCCATGGCAGTGCGTACAGGTATGGAGCATGCGTCGCAAGACGTCGTGAAGGCACTTCATGAGCAGGCGACGCAGATTTCTACCTCAGACGAGGTGAAACAGGTGGCGACTATTTCAGCGGAAAATGAAGACATCGGTGAAAAGATTGCTGAAGCCATCGAGAAAGTTGGCCAAGATGGCGTGGTAACTGTGGAAGAGGGACAGTCATTTGGTATCGAGACAGAACTTACCGAAGGTATGGAGTTTGACCGCGGATATGTCTCACCATACATGGTGACGAATACCGAACGCATGGAAGCTGAGTATAAAGATGCACAGATTCTCATTACTGACAAAAAGGTTTCGAATGTACAGGAAATTCTTCCGCTTCTTGAGAAGATTGCACAGGCAGGAAAGAAGGAGTTAGTTATTATCGCTGATGACATCGAAGGTGAGGCGCTGACTACGTTTGTAGTGAACAAACTCAAGGGTGGTTTCTCAGTGCTTGCGATTAAGGCGCCTGGCTATGGTGACCGAAAGAAAGACATGCTTGAGGATATCGCAATTACTACAGGTGGACAGCTTATTACCGAAGATCTGGGGCATAAGCTTGAAGAGGTAGAACTGTCACAGCTTGGTGGTGCCGATCGCGTTGTTTCAACCAAGGACGATACCATTATCGTTGGCGGAAACGGTGAAAAGGGTTCTATCGAGGATCGTATTGAAGCACTGCGAGCGCAGGAGAAAGCTGCTGGCTCTAAGTTTGACAAGGATAAGATTGCAGAACGTATTGCAAAGCTTGGTGGTGGTGTCGCAGTTATTCGCGTAGGTGCCGCAACGGAAACTGAGATGAAGTACCTCAAGGACAAGATTGAAGACGCGGTAAACGCAACAAAGGCAGCGATCGAAGAAGGCATTGTTTCAGGTGGTGGTACGTCACTTGCAAAAGCCGCAGCTTTTGTAGAAAAGGAGGTGCTTTCTAAGAAAGATTTGGATCGTGAGGAGCTTGTGGGGTACAACATTGTGCTTAAAGCGCTCACGATGCCATTGCGACAGCTGGTTGATAACACCGGACGGGACGAAGGTGCAGTGATCGTGCAGAAAGTAAAAGAAGCCGGTGGAAATGCAGGATATGACGCTGCAAAAGCAGAAATGGTGGACGATATGATTAAAGAAGGAATCATCGATCCAGTGAAGGTGGAGCGAGCAGGAGTGCAGCATGCAGTTTCGGCAGCGGCAATCCTTTTGACCTCAGAGGCAGCAGTTGCTGATGCACCAGAAGAAGATGGTGCTGGTGGAATGCCTGATATGTCTGGAATGGGCGGTGGTATGGGGATGCCAGGAATGATGTAATAATTTGAATGAATTCAAATTGTTGCTTTCTGCACTCACTCAGAAAAACAAGTGGCCAGGCCACTTGTTTTTCGTTCGTATCGTTTGAAAGGAAATTGTGAACTACCACAGGACAGTTTAGGTATACCTGAGATCCTAACGAAGATATTTCAAACTGGTACCGGGAGAACCAAGAAAAGAACTGTCTCACAAGCTAAAGCCGTTTTCGTTTTGTTCGTATCGCTCGGTAGTAGTCCAACCGAAGCAAAAACCTTTCAATCGATTGAAAGGTTTTTGAGTGTAATTAACTCCTGAATTAACTCCTGAATTAATTCAAAAGTTAATCATCCGATTAATCGGCGGTTATCCGCCAGATAATTAGGCACCTATGCTCATTAAAACTCAACAACAAAGCTATACTCCAACCATAAACGATCTGGATTGCCC
>CAJXAG010000034.1 GCA_913050645.1 uncultured bacterium
CAATTTGCGTATCCCCCGCCACACCAAAGGTTGCATGTAGACCAGCCTTTATGGTTAGCGTATCACCGGGATCAATAACTCCGGTGCCGCTGGTTAAGGTGATCGAGGTCGCGTCAGTACCGACACCCCATGTGCCACCCAAAGGCGATCCCGCAAGCGAGATCTCGGACGTTGACGCAAAGTCAATATCGCCAAAATCAAGTGCTGAAGGATCAAAACCTGAAGAACCAAAATCAATCACAATTGTTTCACCTGCAGCAACACCATTTGGTGTTGCAAACGTGAATGTATGATCTGCATTCGCACCTGGTGCTGAGTCAGAGATAACATCACGCAGTGAGGTAAGATCGGCTGCATTGGCTATAACTAAGCCTTGAACACCGAACGACCAAAGCATAATCGCAAAACCTGCGACTACTGCAATAGTTTTGAGCATTTCGACAGAAAATTCTGTTCGAAACATATGCTCTACGATTTATTCGTATGTAGGTATACAAAACTGACGAGGGTTACACACCAGTTGTATATGTGTACATTGAGCGGCTACCCAATTCTCATAGTATGAAAACACAAACAGCCCTACGTTGTGCGTACATGCTACATACATACCCACCATGCAACACTCGGCTAAGTGCTCGCCGCATACGCGACTGCATGACGTAAGTGACACTAACGTCCACCCCACAGTAGGTACTCCTTTATAGTAGCGCACAAATCGTTTCTTTCTTGTACGGTTTTCCCCGCTCTGGGACGTCGTGCGCAATTATTCCCCCAGGCGCTGGCGTACGTGTGCAACAATATCCGCAAGACTCTTATCGGTTTTGGAAAGGAAATCGGTCTTCATACCCCCAATTGCCGTTGCGTCAGCGATACGATCCATGTCTGCATGTGCGGTAAGAATGATAATCGGGACGCCCTGGTCACCTTCTTCACTTCGAATTTGACGCAACACTTCCATGCCGCTTTTCTTTGGCATGTTTAGATCAAGCACCAGCAGATCAGGATGTTCTGTGTGATACACCTCAAATGCTTCTTCGCCATTTTCTACACAGCGCGTAGTATACCCTTCGCTGGTAAGTATGGTTTCAAGTGCATCGCGCAAATCAAGCTCATCGTCTGCGATAAGAATTGTTTTTGTTTCCTGTTCGTTCATAGTAATAAGTATACGCTATCTATCAGAATCTGATCTAATTATTCTCCGCAGCTGCTTCCCATTTTTGTTGATACGCAGCAAACATTTTTTGTTGTTCTTCTGGGGATGCATTGTACATACGTGCCACCGCAGCCTGATGTTTCTGGTCACCTGCAGCAAGCTGTTCCTTTACGTGCGCCTGGCAATTAGCACCAAGCTCCTGAAACGTCTCTGCCGAAACTGCGTGCTCACAATTTTCTGGACCACCAAGATCCTTACATGACAATGTTTTCATATAAGTTACTCTAGCACAAACTACGCATCAAACCGAAGTACGGATTTGTTATTTGCAAGCGCCTTACCAATAGTTGCGCGTTTCGCGGGTGTGGTCTTTGCCATAATATGCAGAACACGCTCCCCAGTTTTATCTTGTGAGCGACGGACGTGTACAACGCGGACGTTTGAGTCTGCGAAAAGTTTAAGTACCTTTTCTTCTTGTTTATCGGTGTTTTTTATAGTTATGCGGATAGTCAGGAACTCATGTAAACCATCTACCCAGCGTTCAAACGGTGGCAAGAACCAGAGGACTACCAAAATTGATCCGGTTACTACCCAAACGAGCTGATACAGACCAAGTCCCATACCCATACCCAAGGAAGCTACCAGCCAGATCGATGCGGCAGTAGTAAGACCTCTGATACTCATACCATCTTTAATGATGACACCTGCGCCAAGGAACCCTACACCGCTCACTACCGCAGCTGCGATACGTGCGTTATCACGAATTGGGTCACCCATAACATCAGAGATGATGGTAAAAAAAGCAGAACCTGTTGCAATAAGAATCATTGTGCGGAAACCTGCACTTTTATCATGATATGCACGCTCAAGACCGATAAGGCCACCAGCCAGTCCTGCGAGCAAAATGCGAATGATATATTCTTCTTGCATATAAAGGTTCTAATCTTAGAGCTATTTACCTCATTTTAGCATGCACCACTGTGTACCGTTTGTGTCTCTAGTGAATATAAATGTATCAACGATATTGACGTGATACTTATTCATGGTATAAATGCTACAGCAAAAAAGATCTTAGGAAAGGAGGCTTGTATGCTCCAACTACTCTTAGCAGCATGTGGTGTAAAGTCAGGCAAATGGCCTGCGAGTATCACCATGATTCGCCATGGTGAGTCTGAATACAACGAACTACGTGGTAAAAAGGCCGCCGACCCCCTCTATAAGGAATTCAAGAGAAGCTTTATCAAAGATATAAAAGCTTCTCATCCATGGACTCCTCCAGAAGAGGTACACAGTCCCAAAACAAGAGAGCTCGCTCAACAGGTATACCAGAGATATACACTTGCAAAAAGTGATCACCGGACACTTCTAAACGAGCGTGGTCATTGGCAAGCGCGCCAAACTGGCGCCGCATTAAACCAAATCATTCCAACACCTGACACAGTATTAGTCTCTCCGTACGAGCGTACGTTGCAGACATTTCGCAGCACGGTTGATGGCGGATTTGATATAGGTGACGCGAGTGTGGTGTACGATAATCGCATCCGTGAACAAGAACACGGGCTGGTGATTCTTCACAGTGATAAGTATGTCTATCAGACCTTTTATCCTGAACAACGTCAGCTCTTAGAACGGACCGGACGATACTGGTACCAACACCTCCAAGGTGAGTCGGTGCCAGAGGTGGAAGACCGTCTGCGCTCTTTGTTAAACACACTCACCCGAGATTATACTGGTATGCATGTGACGATGTTCACGCATCACCTCACTATCTTGGCAATGCGTACCATCATCGAACGTTTGACCCCCAAGGAGTTTGTACATTTGGATGAAAACGAGACACCCGTCAATCTTGGTGTCACCATGTATAAACAGAATCCCGATGCAGGAAAAAACGGCAAGCTTGAACTCGCCTTCTATAATCGCTGTCTCTGGACCTAAGCATACCCACCATCACAAACTGTGATGGTGGTTTTTTCTTGGTATACTGTCCGCCATGGAAACATATGAGTACGGTAGTTATCGCCCTGCAGTTATTGCAAAAAAATCCAGTGCAGGACTTGGGCTCTTTGCTGCTGAAGACATTGCTAAAGATCAACTCATTATCGAATACACTGGTGATCGAATAGACTCCGATGAAGCAAATAAGCGTGGTGGCCTCTATCTCTTTGAAGTAAACGAGAACCTCACCATTGATGGTTCTGACAAAAAGAACACTGCACGCTACATCAACCATGCGTGCCAGCCAAACGCTGAAGCTGAGCATGAAGTGACTGAAGATCGGATCTACATTCGTGCGGCCGAGGAAATTAAAAAAGGTGAAGAAATCACCATCACCTACGGGCAGATGTACATTGATGACATCATCAAACCTGCAGGTTGTAAGTGTGCAACCTGCCTCAACCCACCTAAAGAAAAATAATATACGTACTAGACAAAACACAAAGTGGAGGCCTTGCCTCCACTTTTGTGCGTTATTTTTGGGCGGTTAGACTGATTCTGCAGCGGTAACTATCTCCCCCATTTCGTCAGTTTTCAAAACAGCGATACGGGCGTTACTTTCACGAGCACCAATCTCTCCTTCGCATCCAATACAAGCTTCGTTTTTTGTTGTATCAAGTGTTATACCAAGCACTGCCAGACCTTCAAGTACCAATGAGCGCACGTGCGGGTTACGTTCTGCTGCCGTAGCGGTAAGTACCACCGCATCAACCCCGCCCATCTGTACTACATGCGCAGCAATCCAACTCTGTATCTGGTGTACAAACATATCGACCGCTAACATCGCATTGTGGTCCTTTTGTGCTGCGCGCTCGAGCACCAATCGCAGATCGCGTACACCTGCAACTCCTTGGAAGCCAGACTGCTTATAGAGGTATTCATATAACGCTTCACCCTCCAACTTCTTCTTTTGGATGAGTGTTGCAAGTACGCCAGCAGTCACATCACCGCCGCGTGAACCCATGATCATGCCACTGGCGGGTGTATACCCCATGGAAGTCGCAATACTCTTGCCGTCTTTAACAGCTGCAACACTCACCCCGCCGCCGATATGACACATAACTACACGCGACGGTATCTCACCAAACACATCAGACAAACGCCGCGTCAATGACGCAAACGATAAGCCATGGTATCCAAATCGCTTTATGTCGTATGCTTGTGCATCGTTCCTATCAATACTGATCGCAGCAACATGTTCAGGGATAGTGCTGTGAAATGCAGTATCAGAAACTCCCGCAATAGTCGCATGTGCTAATTCTTCTTGTATTGCTTTAATTTCTCCAATCAAACCAGGGATATGCAGTGGTGCAATTGACGCTACCTCTACAAGCTTCTGTGTATACGTGTCATCTATCAGTTTGTGTGTAGTGAAATAGCTGCCTGGTGCAACCACACGCACCCCAACGCGTTCTATCTCATGTTTTGAAGCAATTTCCCCCACCTGTATCAAATGCTCAAGTGTATACGCAACAGACGCCGCAAACTCAGTAGCACGAATATGTACCTGTGGGCTCTTTGTGCCATTTTTGATGTCATTGACCACAAAACTCTTGCCGGTCTCCTCAAAGAACAGTACACGCGAAAGTACACCCTCCTTATAGAGTGCATACTTTCGTGACGTGCTTCCAGGATTTACGACAAGCGTTGTTGCCATACCCAATCTTTAATTTCTTCTGGATCAGTACCTCGCTCCACAATATACGCTCGATGTTCCGCAAGCTTCTCTTCATACTTTTTCACCAGTTTATTCTTCTGCACCATCGTAATTAGCCCTTGCGCTTCAGCAACACCAAATGCTTCTATAGCCAGACTAAAGCGATCTACTTTGTTGCGTACCATCATATCAAACGGTGTCGTCGTTGAACCGGACTCTTGGTATCCATGCACCTTCACGCGAGTACTACTCAAACCATAATCAAAGAGTATCTGTTTAATAGTCTGTGGGTAGCCATGGAAATTAACAAGTACTGGTTTGTCGATTGTGAAGTAATAATCAATATCGTGGCGCAAAACCTGATTGTCGGCATCTCCCATTCCAAGTGCTGAAAGTGACGTAATGTTCACGAATCGAAGGCGCATCTTTGGTATTTCACTATGAATCACATTCAGTGCCGCCAGTGTTTCTTCCGTGAGATAGTCACCGACTGCAGAAAATACCATGTGTGGATCATCTTCACTGGCAAAGTCCCAAATATTTACCCCTTCGCGCAGATCTTCTTCTGCTTGTCGTACCGTCCGCCAGCACGGCAACGGGCGCTTTCCCGCAACCATTACATTGATTTCTTTCTTTGAGGAAAGCATATGGCGCATTACCACTAGCGCAGTATTCGCATCTGCAGGGAAATACACATTTGAAAAATTTCCTTGGCGTTGCAGCACACCGTCAATAAAGCCGGGGTTTTGGTGCGAGAATCCATTATGTTCCTGACGCCATCCTGAAGAGGTCAGTATGTAGTTCAATGATGGAATATCGCCACGCCATTTTACGTTACGCGCAATATGCAAAAACTTTGCATATTGGTCAGTCATACTTGAAACAATCTGCATGAAAGCCTCATATGATGGAAAGACTGCATGACGTCCAGTAAGCACATACCCCTGCATGAGTCCCTGTAGTGAATGCTCTGAGAGCATCTCAAGCACTCGCCCGTCCCAAGCTATATCTTTGTCCCACTCTTTATGCGGCCACACAAACGCACGTTTTGTTGCTTCAAAAACTGCACCGAGTTTGTTGGAATACGTTTCATCTGGAGACATAATGCGCATATTACGTGTATCAGCATTTTGCACAATCACGTCGCGCAGGTACTCACCCACACGTTCCATTGGGCTAATCTTCCCGCAGTTCGGATCATCTATCTGACAGGTCGTGGTGTATGCAAGTTCTGCAACTTCAGGAAGTGCAAGCGGCGTATATGCTGCTTCCCCACCCATGGTATTTGGATTGTCTCCCATGCGACGGTCGGGTCGCGGTACCAGTGAATCAATTGCCGGGTCAAACTTCTCACCGTCAAACAGCTCTTCAAACTTATATGAACGCATCCACTCTTCCAGCTGCTGCAACTCCTCTGGATTATGACGTGCACCATCGGCGATCACCTGGTGAGCGTAGTGATTATCTTCGATCTTCTTCTCACCCACATACTTAATTGAGTTCCATCCTTTTGGGGTACGCAGGATAATCATTGGCCACTTCGGTGTCTGCGTCAGTGTCCCTTCACGAGCACAATGCTGCGTGAAGGCAATAGCGTCAACAGAGCTATCGAGAATATGTGCCATGCGTGCATGCACATCTTCCTCAACATATGCATCAACAATATGGGGGTCATAGCCGTATCCTCGAAAGAGGTCTAAGAGCTCTTCGTCACTCATGCGCCCAAAGAAGGTTGGGCCTGAGATTTTATACCCATTGAGGTGGAGAATCGGGAGCACTATACCATTATGTGCAGGATCGATAAGTTTATTTAAATGCCACGCGGTTGCGGTAGGACCTGTTTCTGCTTCACCATCACCAATCAAGCATGCGGTAATAAGGTCGGGATTGTCGAGAATGGTACCAAACGATGTACTCAGTGAATAGCCAAGCTCGCCGCCTTCAAGTACGACCCCTGGTGCTTCTGGGTTTGAGTGGCTCGGAAAACCATATGGCCAGCTAAACTGCTTGGACATATGGGCGATGCCTTCGCCGTTGCGTGGAACTTCTGGATAGTATTTTGAAAGTGACCCCTCCAAAAACAGGTTTGCCTGTACTGCGGGAAAGCCATGCCCCGGACCGAGTACAAACATCATATTGATGTCCTTCTCAACAATGACTCGGTTTAAGTGTGCGTAGGTAAAGTTGATACCCGGACAGGTACCCCAGTGACCCAGTAAACGCTCTTTAATATGTTCTGGCCGTAGTGGCTCTTCTAATAAAAAATTATCCTTTAAATAAATCTGCGCCGCGGACAAATAATCTGCAGCACGGACAAACTTCGAAAGTACTTCACTCATCCCGTTAGAGATAGGATATGTTTATGCCTCATACATAAACCCCTCCTATAGGCTAAAGAACTAATAATGGTCGACATACACATATTATTACATCGTTTCTCCCAGCGGCATACGCATAGCCGCCAACAAAAACAAGGTACGAATCCCACCAGAGCATAGAAGTGTAACTACCGCTCATCCAAGAGATAAATGTGCTTATCTCTAACGGGACTCATTACGTCCCATTATACCGCACAAGGGCACAATCTACCCTGTGTATACTGCGCATTATGAAGCGAGCTCTTCAGTAATTGCTTCAGTTGCTGATTCTGAGGCATCGTCAGGTACCTCTGCTTCGGCATCATCTTCTGTTGCTGAAACCTCCTCTTGTGCAGATACCTCTTCTGCTACTGCGTCGGTACTACTTGCACTTGCCTGGGTACTCGTCGCGCCTTCATCGGTTGTCGTAGCTACTGGCGCTGGTGTTGGTGTTGGCTTCTTACCGGTATTTGGAGTTGGCGTCAGTCCCCCGTTTGGCAGACGTTTCTTAGTACCCTGCACCGGAATGGAATTGATTTTTTCAAGTTCTTCTGGAGAAGCTGATTCTTTATATTCCTCAACAGCTGAAGAGATAGTAATACCTCCCTCTCCCGTAACACCAACAGCAACTGAGGCAACAAGCAAAATCAAAATAACACCCAAACCGCTATACAAAACTGCCTTGTTTGTTTTTGCTGCAGCAACACGCGCAGCAACGTCTGTGGGCGCCTTTCGTGTTGGAGCTGTACCTGCAACTTCTTTCTTTGTTGTTTTTGTTTTTTTGGCAGCAGTTTTCCCTGCAACTTTTCGAGCTGTTTTTTTTGTTGCCTTCTTTGCTGTTTTTTTACGAACTGTTTTTTCTTCCTCTGCCATAGCAAAAAGATTTCTCGTTTATTGTAGCATCATTATCACGCGACACGTCAAACACCTGTTAAAGAATGCGGTGGATAGCCATACACAAGACTACGGAACTGTATCCGCTTTTATGTAGCAACGAAAAATATCAGATATCACTACTCACTGCATAACCTAAGCAAGTTTTACGACTGCGATCCTGATTGTCTCAGAACGACACTGCGCACTTCAGTGGTTGCAACTCGATCATCTAACTATAAAAACATAACAAAAACCGAGGCAAAACCTCGGTTTTTGTTATGTTTTTGCTTGATTGTCGTGTGGCAACGTGGTACATTTTGCAGTACCAATATTAGTGTGTTGGCTCGTTGTAGTTAGGGCTACAACGTATATCGCACTCCCCCGAAGTGCTCGCGCCTGTATGGTGCTGTTATTACATAAGATCAACTTACTTGAGAAAAGGAAAAAAGAAATTCATCCAATATAAAGAACGGACCCGTATCAACAACGCTATTCGCGCAGCAGAGTTACGTGTGGTTGGTCCCGAAGGAGAAAATATGGGTGTACTCTCTCTTGCAGAAGCACAAAAAGCAGCAGATGATGCAAAGCTTGATCTTATTGAAATTTCTCCAAAGGCAAAGCCTCCCGTTGCAAAGATTATGGACTTTGGACAATACCGCTACGAAACAAAGCGTAAAGCAAGTGAGGTTAAAGCGAAATCACACGTTACTGAAACAAAAAGTGTTCAAGTAAAGATCGGTACCGGCGACCATGACCAGAAACTGAAAGCGAAACGTGCAGCTGACTGGCTCAATGAAGGACACCGCGTAAAAGTGGATCTCTTCTTATGGGGACGCTATAAATACATGGAACCCGGCTTCCTAAAAGAACGCCTTGAACGATTCCTAAAAATTATCCCCGCTGACTACAAGCTCGCTGAAGATATTAAGAAAAGTCCAAAAGGATTTACTACAACCATCGAACGAATTGGTAAAAGCGTTAAAGGACCACGGATTATTGAAGAAACAGAAACAGTAGAGAAAACTGAAGAAAAAGACTCAGGTGAAGTATCGAAGTCAAAGAAAAAAGGCCTTGATGACCTCATGAATATTGAAGGAGGATTGATCTAAAAAGAGGTGGACTTTTCAGTCAAAATAAGTTATATTTTGCGGACTTTTTGCCTTATAAAAAGCGAAGAAATATTATGAAAACAAACAAATCATACACAAAGCGTCTGAAAGTGACGAAGAATGGTAAGATCATCGCGCGAAAGCCAGGTCAGAACCACTTCAACGCACGGCAGACAGGTCAGCAGCGACTTGCGCGAAAGCGAACACAGTCACTGTCACTATCTAAGCGCATCACCAGACGCTTTCTCCCAAAGACCGGCGCTTAGCCTTTAAAATCACTGCATCTGCTACGCTAGACTTCAGTAAAATAATGCTCATCGTACCACTTAGTACGCCTCACATTATTTTCCTCGTCTGCCTTGCAGCTACAGCAATTTTAAAATCTAAATAAAACTAATTACTAATCACTCAAAACTAACTTATGGCACGAGTAAAAGGAGGAAAGATGGCACAGAAGCGCCGTAAATACATCCTCGAACAAACAAAAGGATATCGATTCGGCCGCTCTACAAAAGTAGGAGCAGCTCGCGAGGCAATCTACCACGCACAACTACATGCGTTTGATCACCGAAAAGACAAAAAGGGTGACTTCCGACGACTATGGATCAGCCGCATCAATGCAGCACTACGTCCATTTGAAATGAAGTACAGCCGCTTTATTAAGGCACTCTCAGACAAAGAAATTAAGCTTGATCGAAAGATCCTTGCAACACTCGCAAAGGACCGACCTGATGACTTCAAGCGAGTAGTAGAAGCAACGAAATAGTTACTTCCCTACTAAACACAAAAACCGATGAGCTTCGCTCATCGGGTTTTTGTTTATCGATACACATCTTTCCTGTGCTGTACTCGGTGCACTACAAATTTGTTACCACTGATATTGAAAATGACTCGATACGTACCAATTCGCAATCTTCGGTATGGGTGCCATTCACCACTTAACTGAATACCTACCTTTGACACGTCAGGCACTGAAAGCGCTTCCAATAACTTTATCTGGATGCGTTTCTTAATAGGAGTGTCCAATTTTTTTATCTGACGTTTTGATGTGTCAGTAAATACTAGCTCGTATGCCATGTTCACATATCACCGAATACGTCTTCCAGTGTATGTATCTTACCCTCTCTATACTCTTTGGCAGACTGTTGAATTTCTTTTAACGCTTCAGAATCCTGCATCATGAGATAATCTTCAAATTCATCAATGTCCACCAACACAGACGTTGGCACTCCACGTTCAGTAATGATAAGTGGCTGCTTTGACTCTTTCACATGCCCAAGAGCATCCTTAAAGTGAGCTCGTAACTTTGTCGCTTGAATTGTTTTAATCATGCGTACAGTATATACATTTTAAGTGTACATTTCAAGTGTATAGATAATCACACTCGCAAAGGTCTGACCTGACGACTCCAGGCGCGTATTAGAAGCAGTGAAGTAACCACTTCTCTACCAAACAAAAGACTGGCACGCTAGCGTGCCAGTCTTTTGTTATAATCAACCTGTATGAACCATGGAATATATCTCGTATGTAAAGACAATCTAACTGAAGTTAGTGAATTTCTTAGCCAGTTTTTTGAAAGGATAGAAAATGAATACACGCACGCAAGCTGGGTCACTTTTAAATCAAGTGATTCTGCATTCCTTGTAAACTTGATGTCTGGAAGTGATCAGAAACAAACAAAAAATATAACGTTTGAAATTTATTGTGATTCGCTCAAATCCTTACAAAAACTAACTGAAGGCCATGGTTCTGAGATACAAAATTTCACTTCTACAAAATCAAAGCAAAGATACCAATATTACTATACTGAAATCCAGGGTCCGAATCAGATTTGCAAAATTGAAGCAAGTTACTCAGAAAATTTATAGACCCGATACTTCTAAGCCTTAAAATTCTTTTAAATACGAGGAACAAAAGAAAAAAGACGCGAGGTGTACTTACTGGTACAGTGGGCGTCTTTTTTTTGCAGTGACAAAGTAGTTAATTAATTTTGAGGCTTAGAAGTCTATCTCGATTTCTTCATTGAGGGACGGTGCGACAGCATTCAGGCCAATATAATCCCGCAAACGCTGCACTAAGAACAGTGAAGAACGCTCCTCCCCCATCGTGACAAAGACCTGCTTCGGCTTGTTTGTATCTATCTGCATTCCGTCGTCTGTAAAGCTTCCTTTGTAGACCAAGTCAAGCAACTGGTCACGGTCAGCATGACCCGAGTACCCACGAATACGCGCCACCTGAGCTTTCACCTTCACCCATTCGTTATCAATCTTTACACGCTTTGCACCATCATTAAGCAATCGCCCAAGACTTCCGACCGCCTGATACCCCACCAACAACAAAGTAGTATTTTTGTCATCAAGGTAGTTTTGTTCATGGCGACGAATACGCCCT
>CAJXAG010000035.1 GCA_913050645.1 uncultured bacterium
TACTGGTCTGGGTGCTGTTGCAGCCAACATGGTGAGCAAGTTCACTGGCCAAACGGTATCTGAAGAAGACGCCATGAAGCTGGTGCAGCAATTCTTCAAGGATAAAACTCCTGAAGACATCGCGATCATCATGAAGGACGCAATGCCTGGTGCAGAAGACACGTCCTTGGAAGAGGGTGAAGCTGCTGCAGCTTCGGTGTCTCCTGCTGAAAAAGGCACGATCAACGCCGCAAAGGTTGGTGACAAGCCTGCTGGGTAATAAGCTGTTTGTGTACTGAATTCAAAAAACAGTCTTTCCGACTTTGTCGGGCAGGCTATTGTTCTTAACTCAGGCGCTATACGCGCCTGGGTTTTTCTTTTGTGTTTTTGGTGGTGTGTTTGGTACGGTAACTTCATGAGATACGTACGTACGCTCGTACGTACGTGAGGTGTGCATACGTGTGGCAAGGCCACGATTCCCTCCGGGAATCGTGGCCCTTTCTATATAATTTTCTATTGCTTTTTTGGGGTATTTTGGTATATTTGTGCACGAAGCGATATACGCATCTTCTCCCAAATGTTTAATTTGAGTGAAAGAGGACCGCGCTGTTTTTACACAAACGTTCGAGTTTGAAAGCAGAAGGCGTGTTTTGTGCTATATGCATAGGTATACGTGGAAGGCTACATATATATATATGTATGCCGGATTATAAGGGAGGGAGGTCGTGTCATCTGCACGAAACCACTCCAAACAATAAGACACAACAAAAGTGGCACGAAAGTCAATTATCATTCGGGCGCTCCGCGCACCGAAGTTCAAGTCACGTGTCGTACGACGCTGCAACCAATGTGGTCGTAAGCGAGGGTACATGCGCGACTTCGACCTTTGTCGAATCTGCTTCCGAGAAGCAGCGAACGAAGGACATATACCAGGTATTAAGAAATCATCATGGTAGGCGATACAGTAGGAGATTTCATCATTCAGCTGAAAAATGCTGGAATGGCAAAGAAGCCAGTAGTATCACTTCCATACTCAAAGCTAAAGCATGCAATTGCAGATAAGCTTGCACAGGAAGGGTTCGTAGCTTCTGTAGAAACAAACGGATCGGAGGCAGCATCAAAAACACTTGATGTAACACTCCAGTATGACGCAAAGGGTCATCATCGGATTGCAGATGTAAAACGCATTTCAAAGCCAGGTCGACGTCTGTACGCGAAAGCAACAGAAATTTATCCCGTAAAGTTCGGTAAAGGGCGCGTCATCCTTTCAACACCTGCAGGTATCCTCACTGGTGAGGAAGCTCGTAAGGCAAACGTTGGAGGAGAGGAGCTCTTCAAGATTTGGTAAGCGTATGTCACGACTAGGAAAACAACCAGTAACTATCCCAAATGGTGTTGAAGCATCATTTGCAGATGGAACGCTGACGGTGAAGGGTCCTAAAGGGACACTCACGCAGGAGATGCGCGATGATGTAACAATTACCGTTGCAGACGGAACAATCACCGTTGCACCGGCAAACGAAACAAAAGAAGCGCGTGCACTATGGGGAACATACGCAGCGCTGACACGAAACCTCATCACTGGTGTGACTGAAGGATTCGAAAAGAAGCTTGAAATTGAAGGAGTTGGATATCGAGCAGAAGCACAGGGACAGAAACTTACGGTAAACGTAGGATTCTCACACCCCGTACTACTCGACGTTCCGGAAGGACTCACTGCAACGGTGGAGAAAAATGTCATTACAATCGCAGGAATCGATAAAGAAGCAGTAGGACAGTTTGCTGCAAACGTTCGCAAGGTAAAGAAGCCTGAACCGTACAAAGGGAAGGGTATTCGGTACCAGGGTGAATATATTATTCGTAAGCAAGGTAAGAAAGCCGTTTAAAAGCTTATGTGAACGCATTGCTTTGTTGCGCTACGATAATTTTTCTGTCACCGTACATCTAGGTACGGCTCCAGAAAAATTTCTTGCGCGCCTCGCACTGCATTTCACCTAATGCTTTTAAACTAACTACCTAGGTTAGTTCAAAAAAAGAAAATATGAACAAAACACAACAAAAAACATACACACGCATGCGACGTCACAACCGTATTCGTGCACGTGTTTCAGGTACAGCTACCAAGCCTCGTCTTGCGGTATTTCGAAGTAACCGGTTTGTGTACGCACAGCTGATCAATGATGAAACGGGCGCAACCCTTGCGTCAGCAGACTCACGAAAGGCAACGGGTGCGAACCCAACAGAGCGAGCAGCAGCGGTTGGAAAGACTGTTGGCGAACTTGCCAAGAAAGCAGGTATTGAAACAGCGGTATTTGACCGAGGAGGATTTAAGTATCAGGGAGTAGTTGCAGCAGTTGCTGACGGTGCTCGTGAAGCTGGACTTACGTTCTAGTTAATTAACAATCATATATATGTCAGAAGAAACAAAGCAGGAAGCTACAACAGAAGAAGCGGTGAAAACTGCTCCTGAAGCAACTGAAGCTGCGAAGACAGCAGACCCACAGACAGAATCAAAAGATTCTGAAGGGGCAAGTGCTTCAACCGATGCACCAGCTACTGACCCCCAGGAAAAATCAGAGGATTCTTCAGGGGCAAGCGCATCTGAGAAGAAAACAGAAGGGGATCGTCCTTTCCGTGGAAACCGAGGTGGCGGACGTGGTGGTGATCGAAACAATCGACGAAACCCACGTCGACCACGACGCGGAGGGCGACAGGAACGACCACGACAGGAATACGAACAGAAGATTGTCAGTATCCGACGTGTAACGCGAGTTATGGCTGGTGGTCGTCGATTCTCTTTCTCAGTGTCAATGGTGATTGGTGACAAGAAAGGAAAGGTGGGTGTTGGTGTTGGTAAGGCTGGAGATACTCAGCTTGCTATTGAAAAGGCAGCACGCAACGCAAAGAAAAATCTTATTACGGTTCCTATGAACAAGGACGGTCACATTCCACACGATGTACATACAAAGTATGCATCAAGTGAAGTGATGATTATGCCTGCACCAGGTCGTGGACTTGTTGCGGGGTCATCAGTACGTACCGTACTTGAGCACGCAGGTGTGAAAGACGTTACTGCTAAGATTTTCTCACGGTCGAAGAATAAACTTAACAACGCCCGAGCTGCTATTGAAGCACTTAAGCAACTAAAGGGATAAGTTTCGTACTATGCAATTACATGAACTAAAACCTACAGCTCCACGAAAAAGCGCAAAGCGTGTTGGTCGTGGCGGAAAGCGAGGTAAGACCTCTGGTAAGGGGCATAAGGGTCAAAAGGCACGTGCTGGTAACAGTACACGCCCAGAGATGCGTGAAATCATTAAGAAGATTCCTAAGCTTCGCGGACATGGTATAAACCGTGCGCAAACCGTAAATGCTGAGCGGGTACTTCCAACGGTAATTAACGTTGCAGTGCTTGACGCAAAACTTGAAAATGGTGCTGCGGTAAATCCAAAAGCACTGGTTGCTGCGGGTGTTATCTCATCACGACGTAAGAAAGCTCCAGCGGTGAAGATTCTTGGAAATGGGGAACTTACAAAGAAACTAACAGTCACTGACTGTCAGGTATCAACTTCTGCAAAGGAGAAGATCGAAAAGGCAGGTGGATCAGTTAATTAGGTTACAGGGTATTGGTTATAGGTTATAGTAGTACCATTCGCAAAGCGAATGGTACGAGAAAGCACGAAGTGCTTGCTATCAACTGACACCTAGCCACTAACAACTATTCTTATGCAGATATTTATTCACAAACTGAAAATTGCGTTCACTGACAAGTCAATTCGAAATCGAATTCTCTTCGTACTTGCTGCGTTGGTGATCTTCCGTGCGCTTGCAGCGGTACCAATTCCAGGTATCGACCAGGAAGCGCTCTTACGCTTCTTCGAAGGAAACGCGTTTCTGGGACTCATGAGTGTATTCACCGGTGGAGGGCTTACAAACCTTTCTTTGGTAATGCTTGGTGTCGGTCCGTACATTACCGCATCGATTATCATGCAGTTGATGACGGTCATGTCACCAAAAATGAAGGAGCTTCACGCAGAAAACGGAGAAGCAGGACGTGCAAAGTTCCAGCAATATGGCCGTATGCTTACGCTGCCGCTTGCAATTCTACAAGGATTCGGGTTCCTGACACTCTTGCAGAGTCAGGGAGTCATCAGCAATCTTACCTCATTTGAGTTTGCCGTGAACGTTGTTCTGGTAGTAGCTGGTTCTATGCTCTTAATGTGGATTGGCGAACTTGTTACTGAGTTTGGTATTGGTAACGGGGTATCGATCATTATCTTTGCAGGTATTGTGGCGAGCATTCCACAGACATTTGGCCAGATGCTCTTCTCGTACGACCCAACACGACTTCCAATCTACATCGGTTTCATCTTTGTAGCACTTGCGATTATTTATGCAGTAGTGATTATGACTGAGGCGGAACGTCCAGTACCGATTACGTACGCAAAACAGTCACGAGGAAGTAAGACGTACGGAGGAAGTACTTCATACCTTCCATTGCGCCTGAATCAAGCTGGTGTGATCCCAATCATCTTTGCGCTGTCAATTCTCCTCTTTCCACAGATGGTGTTGAATATTCTCTCAGCGTTTCCAACGCTTACATGGGTACCCAATGCGTTGACTATCATATCGCAAATTACCACAAATCAAGTTATATACGGTGCATCGTACTTCATTCTGGTAGTACTCTTCACCTTCTTCTATACTGCTGTGACCTTTGATCCACAACAGGTTTCAAAGAATCTGCAGCGAAGTGGTGCGTTTATTCCAGGTATTCGCCCCGGAGCGCACACCGCGCAATACCTTGGAAACGTTATTACACGACTGACACTCGTCGGTGCTGCATTCCTCGGTTTTGTTGCTGTGTTCCCAGTTGGAATGACCGTACTAACCAACATGCCACAGTTGGCAATTGGTGGTACTGCACTCTTGATTGTGGTGAATGTGGTGTTGGATCTTATCCGACGAATCGACGCCCAAGTCTCATTGAGAGAGTATTAAATCGTTTAATACTGCGTTGAGCTTCGGTAGTTTTTCACTCACCGTACCACTAAGTACGGCTCGTAAAAAACTCCTTGCTCGCCTTGTCTAAAACGATTTTCTAGCTCCCTCAATATAGGGAGAAACAAATATAGAAAAGCCCGACAGCTAACGCTGTCGGGCTTTTCTATAATCTACCCAGATATCTGGGTAGATTATCCGCCTTTTATCTGGCGGATAAACGGCGGATACATAGGAGTGTTGCACAAAAGCAAAAACCTTTCATTCGAATGAAAGGTTTTTGCTTGTATTTTTGGTGGCTTATGATTAAGTAGATTTAGTTTGAACAAACAGGATGTTGTGATGAGGGCTAATTTCAATTGATTTCTTGCAGAGGGTTACAAGTACACTGTGTACACAGTCGATGGACGTAAATTCACAGGCTTTCTTTCTTCAGCAAGTAATGAATCAGGGAATCTTATTTTCAAAAGAAAGCCTGAGGTTGAAGGTGATAAGGAACTCACTCGTGTTTTCCGAGTTAAACACATTACAAGTGTTGAGTCTTTGAAGTAAGGTAAACCACGTCGACGCTTGTCGACGTGGTTTTTGTTATTCATCCCTAAACGAGTAGCCCATTGGCACTTCACTATGTACCTGACGCCATGTTTCTGTCTTGAGCCATTTTTTGTAGTGGTCAAAGACCGTAAGCGCAACGGTTTGCGGGCTGTGTCGCGCGGTGTTTATGACCAGGTCAAAGTTAGTACTTTTGTACGGATCAACGCCATACAAACGCTTGAAGCGACGTGCTTCTGCGTTAAGGCGTGATTGCACCTGTTTTGCTGCGTCTGCAAGAGAAGTTGCACTTCCTGCTCCCACTCTCCGATTTGCATTACTCATAGCGTCTTTATAGATACGTACGGTTGCAACCTCCATATCGAGTTCAAGATACACCTTAAATGACTCAGGAATCCAGTAAAACCCAAGACGCGAGTCAATGACGATATCGTTCTCGTCACGGAGTTTCCGTAACTCTTCATCAATTGCTTCATCGAGCGAATGATCGCTTGCTGCGCGCGCATTGAAGTCAGCAAGTGTCATGCTATGCTTGCGGACGTATTTTCGTACAAAGTCGCCTGAAGAGTAGCGTGTATAACTCAAGAGTTCCGCAACCTTATCGGCTGTAGAGGACTTTCCGCTGCCAGGCTTTCCTGAGATGGTAATGATGTGTTTACGCTTCATTGTCTATAAGAATACCATGTTGCAGAAGCTACAAAACTTGGTAGTCTTAGTGCTCAGTACAAAATTATGGAACAAAAAACAAAGTACGAAAGTATTGTCCTGATGGGGAAAATTACCTGCGGTAAAGGAACACAGACAGCTGTAATCAAAGAGCAGTTTGGCGGCACGATGTTTTCAATTGGTGACAAGATGCGTGAGCTTACACAGATGGACACACCACTTGGTCGGAAGGTGAAGAATGCATATGAGGAAGGCTTGCTCGCACCGAACTGGCTTGCATCATACTGGATGATGCATGCGTTGCTGCACCGACATGGTGACGATTTGCTTATTTTTGAGGCGGTTGCACGAAAACCAGACGAAGCAGAAATTTTTAATGAAATACATGAATGGACTGATCGACCGTATATTGTCTTTAACCTCGATGTTCCAGATGAAGTGGTATTTGAGCGTAGTGCTGCACGCAATCGTGATACAGTTGATGAGCATAAAACGGTAGAGAAACGACTTGAAGAATTCAACGAGTTTACCACACAGTCACTTGAAGTATTTCGCAATACGGGGAAGGTAGTTGATATCGATGGAACACTCCCGATTGAAGAAGTAACGCAGATTATATTTTCACACCTTAATGCATAAACACATGACACCAAAAACAATTATTTTTATTGGTCCGCAAGGAAGTGGAAAGGGGACACAGATTGAAAAGCTGAAGGAAGTTCTGGAAGCTGGTGACCGCCGTCGTGTAGTTGATATTCAGACTGGTCGCCGATTCCGTGCGCTTGCAGCAGCGCGGGAAACTTTTGCAGAAGACAAAGTTGCTGCAACGCTTGACTCAGGACAGTTGCAACCAGACTTTTTGGTGTCAGTGCTCTGGGGACAGGCAATGGTGAATCAGCTTGATGACAAGAGCCATCTTTTGATTGATGGTTTTCCTCGAACGGTAGGACAAATACCAGACCTTGAAGATGCATTTACATTCTTCGAACGTGGTCGTATCGATGTGATAAATCTGGAGACTCCAGAAGAAGTGGTGCGAGAGCGTATGGAAAGTCGCGCTCGCGAAGACGATACACAGGAGTCAATCGAGGAGCGACTACGTTGGTATCGTGAAGATACACTACCAGTACTGAAGTACTATGAAGGTCACGGTAACGCAACGGTACACAATGTTGACGGTACTGATACTATTGATGGCGTGCATGCACAGATTGTCGCTGCACTCGATTTGGGCTAGTATGCACGTATGGAAATTACATTAAAAACGCCAGAAGACCAAGCGCTCCTACGTGAAGGTGGAAAAATTCTTGCGGCTATTCTCGATGAGTTAGAAAAAGAAGTGGTTCCTGGCGCAACCTCGCTTGATGTTGATGATAAAGCTATGGAACTCATTGAGCAGTACGGTGTGGAGCCAATGACACTTGGGTACCAAGCCGGTTTTGCACCGCGACCGTATCCGGCTGCGAGCTGTGTGTCGGTTAATGACGTCGTCGTGCACGGTATCCCAAATGAAGAGCCAGTAACGTTTGCAGAAGGGGACGTGGTTTCTCTGGATGTCGTCATTGCCCACGAAGGTATGGTCGTTGACTCTGCACGCACGGTTATTGCCGGAGAGGGAGTGCAAGAAGCACGACAACTTTTACATGTTACACAAAAGGCACTTGATGCCGGTATTAAAGCTGCACAGCCTGGTGCATATATTGGTGACATCGGTGCTGCAGTTGAGAAGGCAGTTCCTGAGCAGTATGGAATTATTGAAAGTTTTTGTGGTCATGGAGTAGGGTATGACTTACACGAGGAGCCTCAGATTCCAAACTTTAAAACACGGGATAAGGGAGCAAAGATTGTTCCCGGCATGGTGCTTGCTATTGAACCGATGATTACGCTTGGAAGTAAAGAGGTACTTGTACTTGCTGACGGCTATACAGCAGTCACTGAAGATGGTTCACTCTCAGCGCATATGGAGCACACGGTGCTCATTACCAAAAATGGTCCAGAGAAGCTGACACGTAGCAGAAAATAGCAGTAGGTAAAGTGCATAAAAGGTAGGAATTGCATTGCAATTTTTGTCTGTTGCGTTATACTTCCACCGTTAAAATAACTAGTTATTAATGTATATGGGAACACAGCCACACAAAGAGCGAACGCTCATCATCCTTAAGCCTGACGCGGTGCAACGGTCACTGATGGGAGAAATTATCGGACGATTTGAACGAAGCGGACTAAAGTTTGTTGGGTTCAAGTTTGTTGCGCCAAACGAAGATCATCTTTTTGCACACTACAACAAGGACGACGCATGGTTCGAGAAAAAAGGTCAAATCATGATCGGTAACCTCAAAGAGCAGGGTAAGGAGCCGGAAAAAGAAGCAATTGAGTACGGAAAGGACATCATCCGTGCAGTTGTCAACGAGATGCAACAGTCTCCAGTGCTTGCGATTGTGGTTGAAGGCGCAGGGGCGATTGATCAAGTGACACGTTTGGTTGGTACAACAGAGCCAGCGACGGCTGATATCGGTACGATCCGGGGGGACTTCACAGTAGACACATACGCACATGCGACATACGAAGACCGGTCTATCCGAAACCTCATTCACTGTTCAGATGTTCCAGAAGAAGCAGAGCGCGAGATCGCACTATGGTTCGATGAGTCAGAGCTTATGGACTACGTTACTGCACAGGAACGAATTCTCTACAACGCACATTTTGAGCTTCCAAAGGAGTAGCAGGTGTAACGTATAATCTTAAATACTTTAAATACCTGTCTGACAGGTATTTTTTTGGTACTAGATACCGCGGTTAACCGCGGTACTCGTGCAATCGTCAGTTATGCCGTAGCGTGCTTTCACACCGGTTTTTAGTGATGGTATAATTGAAAGTGGAATCACATTACGTATGTTCCGATTAAATATATGTTTAGGGCTGCCTGTAGTCGTGAGCGGTGCCGAGAATTGTGTGTACACACAGATTTCGAAAGGCTTCTCAGAAAGGGTGCCCACCTGGAGTTTCCAGGAGCATACGGTCGTGATTCCGACGAAAAAAACCTGCTTTGCAGGTTTTTTTCGTGTCCAGTGGTGGTATTATATATAACGTTATTATGTTGAAGTTACCAACCGTTTTCTTTCTCGTTTCTTTCTCGTTTCTGGCAGTGGTGCATTATATTGCGTTGCAACTTTTTTTGTATTGGCGCTACTGGTGGTTAGACATGCCGATGCATGTTATTGGCGGTGTTGTGGTTGCACTGGGTATTTTTACACTGCACGATCTTCGGTTATGGGTGCCAAAGAGGTATCTTCGGTTATTGCCAATAGTACTGCTTGTATTGCTCGTAGCGATGGCATGGGAAGTGTATGAACTGATGATTGGTATTCCGATAGAGCAGGACTATGTTATTGATACCATAACAGACTTGCTTATGGGGCTGCTTGGTGGCGCATTAGGATATTTTATTGGGAATAGTTTACGAAAAATATGAAATCAACGTTGGGTTTTTATGGAGGTGTGGGAAGTGTGACAGGAGCAAACTTCATGCTCGATACCGGAACACAAGCTATTTTGGTTGATTGTGGTCTCGTGCAGGGTGATCGCTTTGCACAAGCAGTAAACGCCGATCCGTTTGAATACAACCCTGCTGATGCCGATGTGTTGCTGGTGACCCATGCACATGCGGATCATATTGGACGTATCCCAAAGTTAGTCAAAGATGGATTTGCGGGGACAATTTACTCAACCGAACCTACTCGTGACTTTGCAAATATCATGCTACGCGATGCTTTGAAGGTGATGCAGTACGAAAAAGAACGTTACGGTGCAAAAGTCATCTACGAAGAAAAAGATATTGACCAAGCGTTGGCGCAATGGAAAGCAGTTTCCTATGATGAACACTTTCAGTTGGGTGATGTGACGGCGTACTTTACCGATGCAGGACATATTCTTGGTTCAGGTATGGTGCAGTTGGAACGTAATGGCAAGAAGATGGTTTTTACTGGCGACATTGGAAACGATCCACAACCATTGCTAAATCCTCCGGTAGTACCCACAGACTATGATTACCTCCTTATGGAGAGTGTGTACGGAGATCGACAGCATGAGCAAGTCGCAGAACGTACAGAGCTTCTCAAGGGATATATCCTTGAGACACAAGCAAAGAATGGGACGCTTATCATTCCTGCATTTTCTCTGGAGCGTACACAAGGAATGCTTTTGGAGATAAATAATCTCGTTGAGTCTGGTGCCATTGAACCGATTCCGGTGTTCTTGGATTCACCTCTGGCGATTGCGGTAACAGAAATGTACCGTCGGTATCCGCAGTATCTAAAAACAGAAGTGCAAGAGCAGATAAAAGCGGGGGACGACATCTTTGACTTTGAGGGACTTGCGTTCACACGCAGTGTCAAAGACTCACATGATATACAAAAGGAAAGAGGTGCCAAGATCATTATTGCCGGCAGCGGCATGAGCCATGGTGGACGTATTCGTCGCCATGAAC
>CAJXAG010000036.1 GCA_913050645.1 uncultured bacterium
AAATTGCGAATCCAACAGCCGAGGGAGCGTACGCAATCACTGTCTCAGCAGGTTCAGCCGATGACGGCACGCTGTATGTAGCGATACAATCAGCAGTTGATGTTTCTGCGCAAGTGGATAATTCCTTCACCTTTGGTTTCTCAGAAGTAAGTGCAGGAGGTACCGTCAACGGCGAGCCAGTCACCGGCAACAGTAGTTCCACAACCATTCCGTTTGGGCTACTGTCAGGGAACGTGCCTACTACAACGGCACATGCTCTGAGTGTTACCACTAATGCACCCAATGGGTATGTGGTTACAATCCAACTTGATGGCGCGTTGCGATCTCTTTCAGGCAATGACATTGATGGCTTTGTCAACGGATCAGATTCCAACACGCCAAGTGCGTGGGTGGCGCCCGCAGGGACAGAAGGAAATGAAGACACATTCGGTCATTGGGGGTTTACCACTGATGATGCCACAACAACCCGAAGCGCTGCCAATGAGTTTGGTCCACAGGAGTTTGCTGCAGCCAGTACAACTCCTCGCGTGGTCATGAGCCACAATGGACCGGCAAATGGAATCGGGAGAGGTATAGGTACCACGACCGTGGGGTATAAGGTGGAACTTTCTTCCATGCAAGAAGCTGGAGAGTACACTGCAATACTCACCTATGTCATCACGCCAACGTTTTAGTGTTTCCCAAACAACATAATCAGCAATGCGCATTGCATATAGTTTGTGAGCTATAGAAAAAACCTATCTCCCACCACGAGAAGGTTTTTTCTTTTTATAAAATAAGCATCACTCGCCTCCACACATATATGAAGGCGAGTGACGCTTTGAAGGTAGCAAATAAAACACCCATTTAAATTGCAATTTAAATGGGTGTTTTTTGGTGGAATACTTTACACCGGGTAACACCTCTTTAATTGAAATGGAGTGTACGAATTTCTTGAAGATAGCTGATTTATAACAACTATTTCATTGATACCTTTAGGGATAGATCAAGAGCTTTTGCAATTTTATGTAGCGTAGAGAGAGATGGATTGCCTTCTCCTCGTTCTAGGCGAGAAATAACTGGCTGGCGGCTACCAACAGCCTCAGCGAGTTGAGTTTGTGACCAGCCACGTTTAATACGCTCGTTAATAATAGTTTTAACTACTTCATATTCAGGTGCAAGAGCATCATACTCAGCTTTAACAGCTGAATTTTTTAATGTCCTAGTTTTAAATTGTTTGAATGTAGTTGTCATAGATTATAATATAACTTATAAGTTATAAACTTACAAGTTACTCTTAGCGTTTATTGCTTTATTTAATTCTTTTACAGGAGTCTTTTGCGTCTTCTTAATACAGGCGTGTAGCAAGATAGCTTTATTTTTACTGAAACAATAAAATATTCTTATTTCTCGCTTGCCTCTAATGCGTAACTCAAGTAAACCATCATCAATATGCTTACTGTGTGGCATCCCAAGCTTATTGCCAAATTCTTCAAGTAGTTCGATAGTTCTAATGACTTTAGCTATTTCTTTTTCATCCAGCCCTTCAATAAATGTTTCAACTGAATTTAGTAAGTCAATTTGCATTAAGATTTAGTATAGCAAAATAAAAAACCTGCTCGAAAGTAAGTTTTCTATTCTTCTATACATTTCTACTCTGGTGGAGATCTGCGCACCCTAAACCAACATATAGAAAAATGGCAGGAAACTAAACTTAGTGACCAGTTGTTTAGTTTACGACAATTGAGTAATCAATTAGCTTTTGTATAAAAAAGAAAACACCCCGCCGCCGATGGACGAAGGCGGAGGTTATCTCCACCCACGTAGCGTTGGGGTGTGGTGTCAGCGGGAGAAGAACTCCTCATTGACCTCTTGAGCTTGAGCAATCACGTCGGCTTCAAGCATCAGAAGTGGCGGTTTGTTGTCGGTAATGAAATCGACCTCCCGATCGTAGTCCTGTCCGTCACCGATTGATTCAGTGCAGCACGTTGTCAGACCGACGGTTCGAACTGAGACTTCAGGCATATCCTTGAACCAGCCCCACGGGATTAGCTCCCATTCTCGGAGCAACTCTCGTTCCTGAGGCGTAAGATAGCTCCAGACTGTGCCGTAGACCGTCCCAGCCCCATTACGAACGATGGTGTATGAACGGAAGTGATCACCCCACTCCTGGCGCATAAGCGTCCGGGGGTTGATCTCGACCTCATCGTGCTTCATCGGAACATCGGGGAGATGGGCTAGGTTTTGAATTGCCAGTGACCAACCGTTCAACTTGCCGCGGTCGTCGCCTTTCGGCAGACGCCCTAACAGGGCTTCCATAATCGCAGGGTTTGCCATTGCCCCATAACCGAAGTAGTGGATGGGCATAATCAGCTTCCTTCTGCTTTCTTGGGAATCCATTGGCCGAGAGGCATCATTTCGATGTCTTCGTTCAATGGGGCGAGGTACTCAAGAAGACCACCAATCGCTCCGACTGTAGCCACTACGCGCAGGTAAGCCGAGAGCTCACCGCTGAGCGTCGTGACGCACGTGTCATAAATCTCGATCACTGTTTCGCTGGCTAAGGGGTAGTCCACCAATTGGCGTAAAATTGCAGCTTCCATACAGTCGCTGTGTTCACCGTAACCGTGCAGTTCAGCATTTGGCATGTGCCTGTCCTTCTGTAAAAGGGCTAGAGTTTTTTGTACTAGGGCTTTCACCCGATTCAAAGGAAAGATACCACGAAATCTAAGTTTGTACAGACTTCCTGTTTCTTATATCCTGAATATGGGGCAAGGCAGCAGCTAAGAGGATTAGTGTTGATCCGACTACAACTTGAGTAGTGAGTTCTTCATTAAATAGCAAAATAAGGAAGGTTACTTCTGGTAGAACACGTTTTCAAATATAGGCACAATTGCATTAGAAATGACTTAACCCAGCAAACATTATGTAATGGCATTGTAGGCAGCCTGTAGACCTAAAAGAAAAGAATCACTGCTTTAATACTTGCATTAAAGCAGTGATTCTTTTGGGGAGGTACACAAAACACCCATTTAAATTGCAATTTAAATGGGTGTTTTCTGATGGAATACTTTGCACCAAGTTAAAACCTCTTTGATTGAAATGGAGTGTGCTAATTTCTTGAAAGTGGTGAATTTGTGGAAATAAAAAGAAACTGCCTCCAGATGAGGGGCAGTTAAAGTGTGGTAGAGCAACAAAGGCTCTTTTTGTATTACTGCTCTTTGAAGAATGGTTGTAGATATCGAGCTGAAGCTAATTTGCTTACATATGCTGGAACCATATACTCATACGCATCCCACCAAATCGTTCGTAACTTATTTTTCCGAATTTCAGCAAATTCACGATGTTCCAGGTAAAATAGTGCCTTGCATTGCTCATGCTCTTGTTCAGTCATTTCTTCAATAAGTGATTGACCACGGTTCCATTGATCAACACAAACTTCCGTTATGCTGTCAAGTTCAGGCTGGTAAGTGGGACGAAAATCAGCTTGGTTACCGTCGGTACATTCCTTGTGACGCTCTGCGATGTAGACCCTTAATTCGTAAGGATAAACAGAAAGATCAACTTTTGTCTCGGTCATGGTCGTCTCCTTGTGTACATTAGCCTAGTGATAAATATGCAATTTTAAACCTAGAAAAGCAAGAGGTTCTAATTTCCAAACATCTCTCGAAACATACACAAAACGAGCCTTATAAAATAAGGCCCGTTTCGCTTCAGATTTGGTGGAAGACTTTGCACCAAGTTAAAACCTCTTTGATTGAAATGGAGTGTCCTAATTCCCTTAAGGTTGTTGATTTGTGGTGAAAAGAAAAAAGGCGCCCCGGTCAAAACCGTGGGCGCCCGTATCTCAACTTCTAGCGAAGCAGATGAGCAGGGATATAGTGAACAAATCCAGTCGAGCGTGTATTTTGTAGGGGCGACATCTCAATCCAGAACCCAAGTACCTTGCTGAAGTGCCAGAAGAGGCCACGCCAGTCTTGTTTGCTTGAGCGTTGCCGTGTTGCTCGGTAAAGAACACCACTCTGTGTCGTAACGAGCAACTGGCTGTGGCCGATGCCGATCCAGGTGACTTTCTGGGTAGTGCAGTACAGGCCGGATGCCAGAGGCTTGCCACCCATCGCACAGATGTCGACTTCGGCCTGGCCTTCGTTGCCGACACCATATTGCCAGATGCAGAAGGAAAGGTCCGCATCTTTCGTCATCCCTGGCACGGGAAATTCGTACGTGTTGGGAATCTGAGTTCCTTCTTTCACGAACCATGAGGTGATTCTTGGCTTGACGCCGAAGAACTCCTCGATGACAGAGAGGGCTTTGGGAGAGAGGGCCGTTCACCTCCTCGCCCCAGTCTTCCATTTCCAACGGGGATTCGACCCTCGTCAGGCTGACGCCACCTCTCGTGCTTTTCTGCACGGGTGTTTTGATATCCTGATGTGCATTGCTCATTTCGGTCTCCTGAGTTGATGAAAATAATAACGTTAAACTACCTTTGAACTAGGACACCTTAAAATAGTCCTATGTCATACAAACAACTAAGTTATGAAGAACGAGTGCAAATTGAATTATTAAAGCGAAATGGCGTGAGTGTCAGGGGAATAGCAAGATTATTGGAACGTAGTCCAAATACTATCAGTCGCGAATTGCGAGAAAAGAAAGTTACAGGTGTCTATCTACCCAAGAAAGCTCAGCAAAAGAGGGTAAGTCTAAATAGATACATATGATTATTGGTGAGAAAGTCTGGGAGACTTTCGCAAGAGGTTGACTAGTATTTAATGAGTTTACGAAATAAAATACTGACAACCTGAACAGCATCTGTAAGATGTTGCGGGAATAGATTAAATGAGTTTATGGTCATTGGAATTACTGGCACAATCGGCGCAGGTAAAGGTGAGAAGCGAATACTTGGAGCTTTGCAAGACCTTGCCCGGTATTTTCTAAAGAAAATACCGACAAGGTGTACAGTTCCTGTAAGGAACAGTTGTCGAATATTTAAAGGAGAAAAAAGGATTTGCTCACTATTCAAGCTCAGATGTGTTACGGCGTATCTTGAAAGAACGGAACTTACCCGCTGACAGGGAACATCTCTCGAATTTAGCAAACGAATTATAAAGCAAGCAGGGTGGTGGAGTTTTGAATGATTCGCATATTCTTGCACAACAGGCAGGGCATACTGACTATATACTGGAAGCACTCCACCGAGTGAGCGAAGGCGAGTACATAAAGAAAATAAACGGAATTATTTTAGGCGTTGACGCAGGTATTGAGACTCGATTCCAACGAATATCTAAGAGAGGAGATGGTGAAAAGGATGCTGTGACGTTTGAACAGTTTGTAGCAGATTCTGATCGTGAAGATGAGGGTAAGACAGGAAGCGGACCAAACATTCGTGCAGTTATGCAGATGGCAGACCATACTATTCTCAACGAAGGCACACTTGAAGAACTCCATGCGCAAATAGATGTTTTTTTGGAAAAGTTCGGTAAGTAGTCCCGCTGCAGTGATACACTAAAGGTATGCAAAAAGTGAAGAAGTACCTACATCTCATCGCTCAAGGTATTTTCCTTGGTATTTTTAGTGCACTGATTTTTATTTTGGCACAAAGCCTTTTTTCAAGTGATGGGTTGTTACAGCGGATGTACCGGCAGTTTGAGTTTACCAACAGTGTACAGGCTGCTTTTGCGTTTGGGAAACGGCATCCAACGTACGACGGTATGTGTAGCGACAATGTGGTACCAGAGTACATACAGTGTGTCGCGTACGATGACTCATTTAAGCTTGAGATGCCACGCCCTGAAGGCGGATTTTACTGTGCTGATAGTTCTGGATTTAATGGGGCGCTCAACGAATCAGCAGGGATTGCACCATTTTGCCAATAGTAGTATATACATATGAAAAAATCATTACGAAGTATAGGTATAGCATTATTTGTTCTTGGAGGCGCAGTACTTTCATTGACCACAGCATATGAACTTTCTGCGTTCTGCCAGAGTGGGCAAGGGACTTGCTTTGCAGCGGGAGTTATATTTGGCGTGCCTGAATACCAGCTGGCGTATGAGTCAGACATGACACTTTCACAGTCGACATCGGGCGCTGCAACAGCATACCCATCAGTTTTCTCCGAACTAATCTTACTTTTAAAGACGGTCGGTGTGTATTTAGTATTTCTTGGTGTGGTGACCTTGGTTATCCTTGAACTGGTTAAACTTCATTATATTAGGATGTTGCTGCGGAAGAAACAAGCATAAATAATTCAAAATCAAAATCCCACAGGAAAGACCTGTGGGATTTTGAATATAATTTTGTTAGTTATGGATCCGTGTTCCTGCGAATACTGTTCCGTCGAGGTAGTCTTTGAGTGATTCGAGTTTTGCGCCATTAAGTGATGCTACTTCTATATCTTTTGCTTGCGCTTCTTTTGCAGCGACAGGGTCAAACGGGGAGTTAAGACCCGGACCCCATTCTTCTGGAATGAGCTTGCGAAATTCTTCCCAGGTAATGTCCTCAATCTTCTGAGCGTTTGGATTTTTCTTAGGGTCATCAGTGTAGACGTAGTCGATGTTTGAAAGGTTGATAACCTTCTTTGCACCAACGCGTTCAGCAATCTGGATGGCTCGCAGGTCAGTTGAGGCACCTGGACGGTAGCCAGCAGCGATAATGAGCTTTGCGTCTTTGGGCATATCAAGCACGTCGTCTGGGTTGGTGACCATGACGCGGTGCGCAAGGTTTCGGAAGATAGTTAACAGAAGGTGGCCATTGAGGCGTGTGGCGTGCAAGCCCAGCCAGTCGAGGTCTTCGTTCTCCATCGACGCAACCTCTGCTGCGGCCTCTTGATACCGTCGGGCGGTTTTACCACCGCCGGCGATGATAATAAAACGACGGCCATTAGCCGTTTGTGTTTCTATAAGGTTTTTCAATGATGATAAAAAATGAGTGTCAATTTGATCAGGAACAATAAGTGACCCGCCAACTGACATAACAATGGTTTCGTGTTGTGACATATCGTGCACTATTGTACCGCTTTGTGGCTATATGTCACGATAAGGGACATAGGGGATAACTAAGCAGTGTTGCCGACAAGTTGACAATTTGATAGATAATACGCTTAATTTAAGCCATGTTTTTAGCACTTTGGCTAGTTGTTTTATTTTTTCTGCAGGGTATCTTTCTGCTCACATTCACGCATATCTGCGTAATGTGAGAGGGATTGGCCCTCTCAGCTCTTTCAATCAAAAAAAGGAAAAACCAATGAAGAAATCGTTTCTTGGCGCAGTGAGCGCCCTCGTACTGATGCTGGCCGCACCTGCCGCTTTCGCTGGTGGTAGCTGGGCCGCAGGCGGGGCCTCGGGCTGGTCTGACGGTGGCGCTGGCTTCAGCGGTACCGGCGACAATGTCTCCGGCGGCGCTGACAGCGTCTCGGACAATGGTGCCGGCTCGCTGTCGTACTCCGGTACAAGCAGTGGTCACCATGGTGGCAGCTATGCGTCGAACGTCTCCGGTGCTTACGGCTATTCCGCAAGCGGTGCCGGTGGCGTCGCAAGTGGCTACGGCAGTGCTGGCCTGGGTGCAACCTCCGGTGGCATGGCCGGCGCAGTCTCGGGTTCGGCCGCAGGTTCGACCTACGGCCGCTGACGGCTGAAACACAGGCTGGTTGAAACCAGTTTTCAAGGGCTTCGCACATGCGAGGCCCTTTTTTATTGCGCAATATATTTAAGTTTTGTCAATATTGTGTAAATAACTTACCGTGATATACAAAGCCTACCTAGAGTAGGCGTGTACACCTCTTTTTCAACGACAAGGAAGGAAAGAAAATGTTCTTTGGAATCAAAACATCGCTCTTGCTGCCGCTGACTGCTGCAGTGCTCTCTGCCTGTGCGTATACGCCAGAAGCGTTCACTCAGGCGATGGATCCAATCCAGCTTGTTGACGGCTCGCAACAGCAGACCGCTGTTGCAATGGTGCAGGACGAAAACTGTCTTGGCCCGACGGTCATCCAGATGGTGACGTATCGTCTGCCGCGCGGCGCATCGAACCTGCAGTTCGTCACCGCCGGCACTGCAAGTGGGCAAGGCCAGTGTGTTGCACTGATTGGTGCAGCTGGCCAGGTCCTGGGTGGAGCAATGATCCGTCCCTCCAGCGTCGAGGTTGCCTCGCTTTCGGTTTCCGAAGCAGTGGCAATCGCGAACTCGAGTTCGACTGCGAGCTCCAACTAAGACAAATATCCTCCCGCAAGATTGCGAGGGGATTTTTTATTGACAGATCATATATATGATGTATGTTTGCATTAAATAGTTTCTTAGAAAGGAGTGCAGGTAATGGACCTCAATACTTTTATGCAAGGGGCGGCCTTGTCTCCAGGTTATAGACTGATGGAGGCATGTCGTATCATTGGATATCGCATCACCCGCACTGTAGAACAGGACGGTGAAACAGTACATTACGGCGTGCGTATCAGCGAGAGCGCACAGTACCTGGTTGACCAAAGTCGATCGTTTCGTCGAGCGTTCAATCAAGCACTTGCAAACGCACAAGAAGTCGCGCCAGAAGGCATCGTGTATAACCCTGTTTGTGAAGAGGTGGTAACGTGCATTACTCGGGCTTGTGGCTTCTGATTACATATACATACTCATCGTCTTAAAACCCAACCAAAATGGTTGGGTTTTCTTATATTTGACAAGATGTGGTGAGAATGTAATATATTTTTTAGATACGGAAAATGCCATTCTGGCAGACGTCTCGCTCATTGTTTTTTCAAAAAAAGGAGAATGACATGAAAAAATTTCTTTGGGGCTGCAGTGGCTGCATCGGCAATGTTGTCTGGTGCAGCCGTAGCATTTGCAGACACTACTGACGCATCGGTAATACGACCAATGGCTCGTCCCGCTTCGCTTGTTGCACCAGCATCACGTTTCGAGGGGGGGGTATGCCTGGGTTCTGGCTGCGTACGGTTCGGCCTCAACAACGATTGAGCTCGAACCATACTGGTATTCGTTCCCGTACGGTATCGGTTTCGTGTCACCTCGAAAAACGTATCCCCTTGATCTTGTTGCCAGTAATTGGCAAGGTGGTGTCTTCACGGGTTACAACTGGGACATCGGCCAGCCACAAGGCTGGATTGTCGGCGTTGAAGCAGACTACATGGCTGGCTCTCTGACTTACGACAACTCAGGGATGTCCAAATATGTTTCTGACATCGGTCAGCGGTCATTCTCGGTCTCGGACCAGATCACACTACGTGGTCGCCTTGGATATGACCTGGGACGGGTCATGCCATACGTCGCGCTTGGTGCGTCGTGTGCCAGCATTGAAACCCGAAACGTTCAATGGATGGTGCGACCGCATTATTCAAGTGAGACCGAGTGTGGACCTTCGGGTGCTATCGGGGCCGATATTGCCCTGGGCCACAACATGTTCGCAGGCGCCGAATGGCGCGTTACCAACTACGGTGACACTGATGTGGAGCAAGGACTGTTCCGTGTTGGTTGGCGTTTCTGATCTCTCTAATTACCGGCAAGACAAATGTCTTGCCGGTTTTTTGTATTGTTTATTGGTTGCGCTATGGGTGGTCTTTGGTAGGATTAAAAAAGGAGAAAAGGAGGAAGTGATGCGTATAGTTTTTTTGGTAATCATAGCAACGATGCTGTATATAGCGCCAGCAGCCGAAGCTTCAGATGGAAGGGCTCATTATACTTTTGCTGCACCAGAACAAAACGTGTGTGAAAGCCAGCGACCTCCCGCTTGGTGCGCTCGGCAAGTTGGTTCAGTTTTGTTTAGGGAGTTTCAAACGCTTCAAACAGTGCGAGTGCCACAAACAGCGCTCCAGATTCAAATTGAGCCGTTTGAAAAAACAATATTGCTGGGGTTCGATTGGCGCTTTTAAAGCAAAACGGTCTGCAAAGGGCAGGCCGTTTTTATTTTTTATGGGGAACTGTTTTTACTACAAATAATATCCAAAGCAGGGGGTTGCATTAAATTTCGATATCTGTATAATGGCGGTCACTGTTTAGGAGATGGAGGTACGCATGTTTAATGCGCGCCGCAATCGGGTAAGTTCCGTTCATTATTTCCAAGAAAGAAACAGAGATTTTTGAAAATATTAAATACGTTCAAATGTCATATACGAGATGACATTTGAGAAATACTAGTTGCAATAGTAGCGACGTAATTTTTACGTTTTTATTGCAGCTGTATGCATCACTACTTTATTACATTACGAACGTAATAAAGAAGTAAACAGCAAGACAAAAGATTTCCACCGTTTGGTCTTTTCGATCAAACATCAATTATTGTAATTGAATTTTCTTTTGTCTTATCCTTTGGATGTCTAGATAAGTACGCGATATGAAGTACACGCGGAAATTATGTCTAGGCGCAGGTAGAAAAGCATATCGATAATTTATTATTGATAGCTCCAAACCTGTCTTAACTTGGA
>CAJXAG010000037.1 GCA_913050645.1 uncultured bacterium
TCCTTGTTATTGCGTGGCTTGCATTCTTTGGTCTCTTCCTTGCTGCTGGGTTCCGTATGCTTTTCCGAACAATCCATGCAGATCGATTCTGGTACTTTATTGGGACCTCTTCGTTTGTAGCAGCTGCATACCTGTGGGGTATGTCACTGTTCTACAATCCAAGTGTGGTGATTCTCCTTCTCGCAGCCATGTTCACGAGCACCACGTTTGCAGCCTATGGCGCGCTCCTTCCGGTGCGTACCCGAACGTTCTCGATTGCAGCAAATAAACGCGCAGGCTTGGTGCTTGTAGGTGTGGTGATGATTATTATTATTGCTTCAGCAAGTGCCCTCTATTACGCTGGACGCCACTACGCATCAGTGTATACATTTAGTGGGGCAGTAAGTGGTTTGAGCTCTGACACAACGCTTGAACAAGTGGAGCAAAAGATCGCCAGCTCATACGCAAGCAATCCAAATGATCTCTATGCACGACAACTTGCAAACTATCAGATTGCAAAGATGAATGCACTTCTCAATCTTGCAGAACCAACTCCAGAGCAGCAGCAAGAGTTTCAGTCTTCTGCAGCAAATGGTGTGAATGCAGCGCAACTTGCTGTTGATACTGATCCAACAAATCCACAAAACTGGTCAACACTCGGATCTATCTACAGCATTCTTGCAGCAGCAAATGTGGAGGGAGCAGGGGACCGCGCAAAGGAAGCGTTTGCAAAAGCACGCGAGTACGATCCAACAAATCCTTCATATGCACTCTTAGAAGCACAACTTGCATCACGATCGAGTGACCTAGAAGGCGCACGTGCTTCTGCAATTGCCGCGGCACAGCTGAAGCCAAACTACACAGACGCACTCTTCTTCCTAACGCAGCTTGATATCGCTGAAGGGAAGGTAGAGGATGCGATTGCAACAACACGCGCAATTATTTCACTTGAGCCAAACAATCCAGGACGGTACTACCAACTTGGAGTACTTGAATCGTCAGCAGAGAACACTGAAAATGCAATCGCTGCGTTCACGCGGGCAGTTGCGCTTGATAGCAACTATGCAAATGCACGCTACTTCTTAGCGCTTGCATATCTGCAACAAGGTGAGAATGACGCAGCACTTGAGCAGTTGCGTGTCGTACTCGAGCTCAACCCAGGTAATGAACAGGTTGCAGGACTTATCGGTCAGATCGAAGGGGGTGCAACGTTTGAAACAACACCGACACCAGCAGACACAGAGCGGATCGAAGAAGCATCTGTTTCTACTGAAGATGACGGCTCAGTCACTACCACAGAAGCCCCAGATACATCACTGATTGTTCCGGTAAACACAGTATCTGAAGATGGTGACACAGAAGAAACTCCTGTAGAGGAAGAGGTTGTTGAAGAAGTAACAACACAGGAAGAGGGGAGTTAGTCCATGGTAAAACGCGTTATACAAATGATGTATAGAGAAGTACGCGGCCTGCATCAGGCCGCGTATGTTCTTGCGTTTTTTGCCTTTGGCTCGCAGCTTTTGGCGCTTGTGCGTGATCGTATGCTCGCGCATCAGTTTGGTGCAGGAGGTGAACTCGATATCTACTACTCTGCGTTTCGTATTCCAGACTTGCTGTATGTACTCTTTGCATCGACGCTTTCGGTGTATGTGTTGATTCCATTTGTCTCGCGTTATATGCAGTCGGACAGCTCAGGATCCCAAGCACGACACTTACTCTCGCAGGTATTCAGTGTCTTTTTGGTTCTGTACGTACTGTTAGCATTAGTAATAGCACTTCTAGCGCCATACATTGTGCCAATAGTATTTCCTGGTCTGGTTGGCGAATTTGATAAGACCGTTATGTTGCTGCGCATCTTACTCCTGCAGCCGTTACTCCTTGGTGTCTCAAGTCTCTTTGGAGTGGTAACACAGCTTGGTCATCGTTTTGTTCTGTATGCGATCAGCCCGCTGTTGTACAACATAGGTATTATCATTGGTATCGTCTTTTTCTATCCAATAATGGGACTGTCCGGACTTGCGTGGGGTGTAGTACTAGGTGCGCTCGGACACATGTTCGTACAGTTTCCACTTGTGCGCAGCAGTGCGCTGGCATTTGGCGCTACGACACGTATTGTGTGGTCTGACATTGGAAGTGTATTGCGTGTTTCGATTCCCCGCGCGTTGACACTTGCGATGCATCAAGTGGTACTGCTTGTATTGGTTGCTATTGCTGGTTTGATGACCGTGGGTTCTGTTGCGGTATTTCAGTTCGCATACAATCTTCAGTCAGTGCCGTTAGCAATTATTGGTGCGAGTTACTCCATCGCAGCATTCCCGTTGCTGTCTGATTTGTTTGCACAAAAAAAGATGGATGTCTTCCGCTTTCATATTAATACTGCATTACGCCACATTATTTTCTGGTCAGTGCCAGCAGTAGGTTTAATCATCGTGTTGCGTGCACAAATGGTTCGTGTGGTGCTTGGTAGTGGTGCGTTTGACTGGGGGGACACAAAGCTCACGGCGGCAGTGCTTGCATTGTTGAGTATTTCTTTATTTGCGCAGGCGATGAACCTGCTTCTGGTGCGTGTTTTTTATGCGGGAGGGTATACAAAGGTGCCGTTTCTTGTGACATTCTTTGGGTCGACACTGGCAGTAGCATCTACGCTTGGTTTATATACCACATCTGTCACGCAACCGACATTTATACACTCGCTTGAAGTGTTGATGCGTGTAGATGGCGTACCTGGTTCAGAAGTGTTGATGATTGCGCTGGGGTACAGCTTTGCCATGCTTGTGCAGGTGTTGGTGTTGCTTGTGTATGCAGCGCGTATGTTCAAGCTGCAGTTTAAAGGTCTTGCCACACATATGGGGAAAGCAGTATGCGCGGCAATCGTTGGTGGTGCGTCAGCATACGCCGCACTTAACTTCTTTATCTTTGGTGTTGATGAAACGTCAGCACTTGGTATTTTCCTACAAGGCTTCCTGGGAGGTGTGATGGGCATCATTGGTGCCGCAAGCACATACTACGTACTGAGGACGCCAGAAATGACTGAGATATACAAATCTTTCCGCGGACGCCTCTTCAAGACTGACGTGGTGGCGGTACAGGATGAGATTCTCTAGAGGTGGTAATACAGTGTTCTTTACTGTATTGTAAGCGCCACGTTTAAACATATGAAGGAAATTCGAAACTTTAGTATCATCGCGCACATCGATCATGGTAAATCGACGCTTTCTGACCGAATGCTTGAAGAAACGAAGACTGTTGAGGCACGGAAAATGCAGGATCAGGTACTTGATTCTATGGATCTTGAACGTGAGCGGGGGATTACTATCAAGATGCAGCCAGCGCGCATGGAGTATGAAAAAGATGGTGTGCAATACGAACTCAATCTTATCGATACGCCGGGGCATATCGACTTTTCATATGAAGTGTCGCGGGCTCTGAATGCGGTAGAAGGAGTACTACTTTTGGTGGATAGTACACAAGGTGTGCAGGCGCAGACACTCTCTGTGCTCCAGATGGCAAAGGATCTGAATCTAAAGATTGTGCCCGTACTTACCAAAGTAGACGTGCCACACGCACGTATTGACGACGTCTCTGAGGAGCTTATGAACCTCATCAACTGTGATCTTGATGAAATTCTCTATGCGTCTGGGAAGACGGGGGAAGGAGTAAAAGAACTCCTTGATGCTATCTGCGAACGTATCCCAGCTCCGGAACCGTCTAAGATTGATTCATACCGAGGCCTTATATTTGACTTCCAGTACTCAAACCACCGAGGTATTATTGTGTACCAGCGAGTATTTGATGGTTCTATCAAGAAGGGTGATCAGCTGAAGTTTGCCCAAAGCGGGAAGACCTTCCAGGCACTTGAGGTAGGGGTGCTTGCGCCTGAGGAGGTTCCAACAGGATTGCTGTCAGAAGGCGAGATTGGGTATATTGTTACCGGGATCAAAGAGCCGGGGGTGGCAAACGTTGGTGATACACTCGTGTATGCTCGTGATGGTGCAGAAGCGCTTCCGGGGTACCAAGAGGCACGACCAGTGGTGTGGGCGTCAGTTTTTCCAGAGAGTCAAGATGACTTCACGATTCTGAAGCAAGCACTCGATCGACTGCAACTTTCTGATTCATCACTTTCATATGAAGAGGAGTCTTCAGGAGTGCTTGGGCGAGGATTTCGTTGTGGATTCTTGGGGATGTTGCACCTAGAGATTGTTACTGAGCGGCTCCGTCGCGAGTTTAATGTTGAGCTTGTGATTACGTCACCGTCTATTTCTTATGAGATTACTCATGCTGACGGATACATAGAAGAAGTGTATGCTGCCTCTCGTTTTCCTGATCACGGAGATAGAGTCACTATTCGTGAACCATGGATTCTGGGACAAATTATTTTGCCACCTGACTACATGAGTAACGTTATGAAGCTTTTGTTTGATCATGAGGCATCTGTTATCGACACTGAAGTGTTTGGTGATGGGAGGACACTCTTGGCGATAGAAATGCCGTTGCGAGAGCTCATGCGTGGATTTTTCGATAAACTAAAAAATGCATCCAGTGGCTACGCATCACTTTCGTATGAAATTGCTGAGTTACGACCAGCGGCAGTAACACGGATGGACATTCTCGTTGCAGAAGAAATCATTCCTGCATTTTCTCGCGTGGTAGGTATTGCTCGTGCAGAGGAGGATGCAAAAGCGATAACTGAGAAGCTCTACAGGACCCTCCCACAGCAGCAGTTTGCAACAAAGATTCAAGCACGGGTAATGGGAAAACTGACTGCAACAAAGAAACTTTCAGCAACACGGAAGGATGTTACTGCTAAGCTCTACGGTGGTGATATCACGCGAAAGAAGAAATTGCTTGAGAAACAGAAGAAAGGGAAGGCGAAAGCGTTAGCGCACGGTACGGGGAATGTGCATATTCCTTCTGAAGTTTTTATGAAGATGGTCCAAGGCGACTAAAATTACTTTATCTGCTTTGTATCAAAATGATACAAACTTCGCTCACTCAAAAATAGAAACACTACCCTAAAGGGTAGTGTTTCTATTTTTTTCATGTCACTCTTTTGTCAGACTACAAAAAAAGACCCTCACTGGGCACTTGCCCCACTCGGGTCTTTTTTCTTGTCTTCCGCGCATCTAATGCAATTTTAGTCGCCTTGTGGAAAATAAAGTCTTGATAGTAAAACTGTCAGGACAGTTTTGTTTTTTAGTTAAGTTAGAAAATTTTAGTATGTATGCGATACTTCGTATCTAATATAATTTTAAGGCTCCTAGTGATTTAATTATAATTGTCGCACCACAAAACCTCGGCAGCTTTGCTGCCGAGGTTTTGTGGTGGATGCCTTGCTTTAAAAAATACTACTGCCGCCAGAGTACACAAACACCATACTAATGATGATGAGTGCAGCAATGACAATCCATACCCACTTAATTGCTTTTTGTGTTCGTTTATCAAAAAGGAAACTCATAGTCTGTTTAAAAGTCTTTTATAGCTAAGTGCTACAATGATAGCATATTGTAATTCGTCTGGTCTATGCAGTTTGGTAAGCAAAACAAATTCAAAAAAGCACTGTACTCAAAGGTGACCATTCTTGTGTTACTGGTTTTGATAGTGCTTTTGGGGCGAAGTGTTTGGGAGCGACTACGGATTGAACGTGATATGGCTGGACGTGCTGCACAAACTGAAGCAGCACTCTCCGAGCTGACACAGCGAAAGGATGATCTACAGGAACGTGTGGAGTACCTTGAGGGGGAGCGAGGAATTGAAGAGGAGATCAGAAAGAACTTTGATGTTGCAAAGGAGGGTGAACAGGTCATTATTTTAATGGGAGAAGGAGTGCAAGAGGCCGAGGTCGAAGTCGGCGTGCAGGAGACTGCTTTGTGGTACCAGTTTTGGCGATAGGTGGTACAATGTAGGTCTATGGCAAAAGAAGTAACAATTTACAGTACTCCAGTATGTCATTTTTGCCATGCTGCAAAAGAGTACTTCAAAGAACATAACGTAGAATACACTGAGCACGATGTTGCTGCAGATCAAGAGAAGCGACAAGAAATGATTGAAATGACTGGACAAATGGGGGTGCCAGTGATTCGGATTGGTGATGATGTTGTTGTCGGATTCGATGAAGCAAAGGTAGCAGAACTTCTTGCGTAAGCACCTTATCTGCTTTGTTGTAGTTTAGTAAAATAATTTTCATCGTACGTTAAATACGCCTCAAGTTATTTTCTTTCTACGCCTCGCATCTAAGGCACTTAGCACAAGAAGTTAAGTTAATAACAAAAAACCTTTCGGTTAACCGAAAGGTTTTTTGTTATTGTGCCCCACGATTTAGTTAGTGTGAGGTAGATTGAGGATGAATATAAGGGCGATTGGATCTGTGTGATGTTATCTATACCCACAGATGATACAAAATTGCTATACTTTGCTTATGGAAAGCATCAGAAACCAAGAAAAACTAGATGGTCGATGGTACAAGAGATTTGAAGAAGTTGCCTTTGAAGACTACGAAAAACTTTTAGGAAATAAGAATGTAAGAGAGCTTGAAAAAATAAAGTTTTTATCCGATGAGGTAGAGAATCCTGATTTGGGCTACCCAGAGCTAGAATCATTTGATTTGGATGAACGAGAATCTACACTGTTATCACTGAAAGAAGATGTTCTTGAGATGGAACAAAATGATGCGGTTAAGAAAATATATAGGACTAAAATAAATGAATCTTTGGCAACATTAAGAATGCTGCGAGCTACAAAGAATGGTGATGATAGAAAATTCTCTAGATATGCTGATTTTATTTATGGCAAGCCAGCAAGTGGTGATATCGGGTATGTTGTTGAGCATGTAAAAAGTTTAGTGGTACAACATGTTGAGAGTGAAAATACTAATAAACAACAGGCAGCTCTTCGTTTGCAAGAAATTTTTGAGGGACTTTCACAGAGTTCAGGAGATGGTGTAGAAAAGTCTATTCTCCCAGGTGGTGAAGATATCCCTGGAAAATTAGAGTCTGTAGACGAAGCTGTTTTAGCATTCGAAGAAGCACTGCAAGAAATTGATGCTACTGACTGGCAGGTAGTTGTGGATTCAGAGTCCGGCATTTCGAACTTCAGTGTTAGCCAAGAGTATAAAGTGGTTAGGATACCGTCAGAAGAAAAACTGATGTCACGAAACATTAGTAAAAAGAAACTCAAAGGTCTTATTGAGCACGAAATCAAAACCCATGTTGCCAGAAGAAGTAATGGGGAACGTTCCCGATTACAATTGCTTGGCCTAGGTTTAGATAGGTACTTAAAGGCAGAGGAAGGAATTGCTGCGTATGCTGAACAACAGGTAACTGGAGCTACGGAGTTTGCCGGCGTGCCTCGGTTTTTATCAATAGCTCTAGCGAAGGGTTTGGGTGGAGAGATGCTTGATTTTCGTCAGACGCACACAATCATGTCTGACTATCGTTTTTTGTCTTCTTCTAAGAATGACGTAAAACCTGAACAGGCTAGGGTAACTGAAAGTACATCTTGTAATACCACTCATCATGAGTTTGACTGTATCGTTCATAGTCCAGTGTACTCTTGTCTGCTATGACAACTCTAAAACCAAGGTCAGCGTCATCATAAAAGTAGTCGATAAGGTCTTTATAAAAACCGACTCTAGAGGCAGAAACTTTTGTCCACTTAATCTCAAAATCGTGAGCAAGCCCATGTTTGCTCTTAAAGTCTCTAATGCCGCTTGATATAGCTCTTCGTTTGTCGGTTGAGCAGTACACAGCTCCAAGAACCATGATATTGCTACCTGATGTTTCTAGGTGGTTACTTTCATCGCAGTATACGTTGATGTGGCTCATGTGATGATTCTACCAGAATTTTTCTCAGATTCTCACCGCGGAACAAGTTTCCAATAAACAATCCCTGAAATAATGATGCTAATCCAGTACAAGGACATGAATATCAGCAATGTTGTCTGAATGCCGAATGCAACAATAAGGAAGCCAGCGATAAAGGGAGCCGCAACAGCAAAAAGTTGGTCCATTGCTGCATCAAGACCAACAACAGCTCCACGTATGTGATTTGGTACGTTCTCTGTAAAGAGAACTATTTGGGAGACGTTCAACACTTCACCGATAGTGTAAATACCAGCGAAAATCCAGAACCATGTTATTGAATCTGTTGTTGCAAGTCCAACCCCCATGAGTCCAAGAAGTGTAAACTGGAAAAAACTTACCCGAAAAGGTCCGTAGCGGTCAACAATTCTTCCAGCAAAGGGCAATAGTATAAAAGCCACAACACCCATTGTTGCAAAAATACTTCCAGTAACTAAGTCACTGCTTGCGAGTGCAAAAATCGCGAGTGGCCACAAAAAAGCTTTGATTCCCCAGTTAATACCGTAGCTAGTATTTAAACTTAGGTAAAAAAGCAGTTCTGGTTTTGTAAGTACAAATTTAAAAGTCTCAAGTAAAGAGAGTTGATTATTGTTTTCTCCGATATCTCCGCTACTACCTTTGGGTAAAACAAACCACGCTAACAAAAACATTAAAACGTATACTCCCGTTAAAACAAACAAAGGTGCTACCAGGCCAAATGTTTCTGCTATATAGCCCCCGATAACAGCCCCAACACTTCCACTGATAGACTGAACTGAGTACACATATCCAAAATAACGACCTTTGTTTTTGTATGACTCAAGAAAGTCTTGGAGATATGCAGCTAACACAGGTCCAGTAGCAACTGCTGATAATGCCCATGCAAACTTCACTCCGTATAGGTGGAACACATTTAGAACTAGCGAATAAAGAACAACATATAAAGCCCCTACAACAAGTCCTGTTAGTATTACCTTCTTCCTTCCAACTCTGTCGGACCAACGACCTATATAGACTGATAGGACTGCAAAAAATATGCTACCAACACCGAATACTGAGCCTGTGAGGACCGGGTTGTTTGTAATTGATTCTATGTATCGTGCTTCAATTGGGGCAATTAGGGAGCCCCCAAAAACTCCAAGTGAGGAAACACTGGCAATTAAGGCTAGTTGTTTGATATTAGGCATAGGTAAAGTATATCAGCAGTAGCTTTGGCTCATTACATCATATTAAATCCCCATATTCCCCGGGGCTCTGCCCCGGGGTCTCCGCTTCGGAAAGCTTGAA
>CAJXAG010000038.1 GCA_913050645.1 uncultured bacterium
AATTTGAGCTCTGACGAAGAGGAAACTCCCGACTCTGTCGGGAGAGGGTTCAGTTATGCGCTGTCCTCGTCGTCTTCATCAGTAATTTCTTGCTGGATGATCTCTTCGATAATGTCTTCGAGCGTGATGACACCTATGAAAATTTCTCGGCGATTCATAACGATGCACATGTGCTTTCGTTTTTTGAGCATGCGGGCAAGGACTGTGTCGAGCATCTCACCTGGTCGCGCAACAAGAAAGTCGGTTTCGAGTGCTTCAGCAGTTTCTTTAATGGCGATGTTGTCTTCTTCGATCAGTAGATCTTTTGCAAAAAGGATACCGATAATGTTTTCACGCTTGCCGCTATAGATTGGGTAGCGCGAAAAGCCTAAATCAGTAATTTCTTCAAAGAGCATGTCGTTGAGTATTTGATTCTTCTCGAACATCTGTACTTTTTGCGCGGGAGTCATGACTTCGCGCACTGTGGTGTGCGAGAACTGCAGTGCGCCGTGAATGATACGTTCCTCGTCTTCGTCGATGGGGCTATGTTCTGAGTCTTCATGTTCAGAAACAATCTCCATGATTTCATGTTTGCTATACACTGATGGCATTTCCGCCCCCAGTGCTTTATCAAGGATCCATGCTATCGGAAAAGTGACGGGTGCAGTGAGAAACATAATCAATCGTACAAAGGGAGCAGCAATAGAGCCGAACCGCATGGCATGTCGTGAGAGCACTGCCTGTGGAATTATTTCTCCAAACAAGAAAATGAGCACCGTCGCAGATGCGGCGGCTACTACGCCACTGGCGATGGAAGAGAGATATACTGACAGTACCGCGTTAACTGCAACGTTACCAAGTAAGAGTGTCGTGAGGAGATGGTTTCCCTTTTCACGAATAGGGAGAATGCGCAATGCCTCGTGATTACCGAGTTTTGCTTGGCGCTTGAGATTTTGCGTGTTGAGAGTGAAATACCCAAGGGTGAGGCCTGAAAAAAGGGCTGAGAGTGAGATGAGTAAGAGGGATATGGCGTAATCGTCCATTTTTATTTATATACAAGATAATAAGGCGCGTATCATAGCACAGACGTTCTATGAAAGATATGCATTAATCATAAGTAATGCGATAAACAGAAGTATCGCGATAATGATCTGCTTCATATATTCAGTATACATGCAGGTAGGGACATAAACACTTGCAATACCCATATAAACCCTGTACGGTGAAAATACTATTAGTAACGTAAAAAATATATGAAAGACGTTCTCAATCAAGCAGTGGGACAAGATTTTTCATCACATGCGGTACTGGGACGCGTACTCTTTGGTGTATCGTTTCTTGTTCTTGGGCTTTATTCAATTTTAAACATAAAAAGTCTTGCAAGCTATGCACCCGGTTTTGTGCCTGACCCGCTGGTACCGTTGGTGGTACTTCTTGTGAGTGTACTGTATGTCGCAGGAGGCCTCGGGGTAGCAACCGGTATGCATGTACGACGTGCTGCCCTGGCAATTGCATTGGTTTGGGTACTTATGCTGGTGTCTAACATACTCAGCATGTACTTTGACGTGCGTGAATTCTTTGTTGCGCTTGCGTTTGTGGGAGCATCGCTCATGATTAAAGCGGGTGCTGAAGACACTGATACGAAAGATACAGAGGACGAGTCACTGCCTGTTGCACCAATGGATCAGGAGCGTCATCACGACGGGGTGCCTCATGAGCATCGGTAGATGATGATGTAGCATAAAAGAAAACAGTCCCAGGGACTGTTTTCTTTTATGTTTATTAATTCACTAAGACGTGAAACGGGTCTTAGCTGTTACCAGAAAATAACGAGCAGGCCGAGATAGGTCAGTATTGTGCCAAATAGAAATACGAGTGCGAGGTATACAAGTGTCCAATATCGTGCGGTAGGAAGAAATCGGGTAAGTATAGGGATAAACTTTGTAATCAATGAGAGCTTACCGGTAAAGGCAAGGAACACTGCAGTGACTGCGTCAAGGAGCAGTATGTAAAAGATAATCGATACTATATTCATATAATAATAGTATACTCTATCTGCATGGCTCGAAATGAGAACGGGAAGGGTTTTAGTCTCAAAGATGAGCTTTTTAATGAACGAAAAGTCGCAGCACTTGGCAAGCGATTCTCTGATGCGTATACAGTATTCGATGACGTGCAATTTACGCAGACTGTTATGAAGACACTGCTACAGCTTGAGCTGAAGGAGCGTATTGGTTGCATTACTGACGCATTACGAGAGCAGATGCCTGAAGATTTTGAAGAAGCCTCGATGGTTCTTGTTGATGTATTACCTGAACCGCTGGATCCAACAAAAACGGATAACGACTTTGGCGATTTTATATACGCACCTTTGGGTGAGTATGTCGCGCGCTATGGTTGCACAGTACGGCATATTCGGACAGCACTTGCGACGTTGCGAGAGATCACAATGCGTTTCTCTATGGAAGACGCTATTCGTGCATTTCTCAATGCATACCCGAAAGAAACACTTGCAACCATGAAACAGTGGGCTTCTGACGATCATTATCACGTGCGGCGTTTGGTTAGCGAAGGGACACGCCCACTACTCCCGTGGTCAGGTAGGATTGGTATTGCACAAGCTGATACGATTCCATTGCTTGATACACTGTATAGAGACAAAACACGCTACGTAACACGCTCAGTAGCTAATCACCTTAATGATATCGCAAAAGAAAAACCAGAACTGGTGACACAGACGCTCAAACGGTGGCGAAGGGAAGCAAAACAGGAGGAGAAAGAAATGGATTGGATAACACGTCATGCACTTCGGACGTTAATTAAGCAAGGTAACACCGATGCGTTGCAACTGTTGGGGTATAGTCCAGATCCGCACATAGCTGTTTCAGGTATCGCGATCAATCGCGATAGTGTGCGAATTGGGCAAGTCATTGAGTTTTCTTTTACAATTACTGTGTATCGCGATGAGTCACTGATGATTGATTACGCTGTTGACTTCATGAAAGCAGGTGGTAAACGAGCAGAGAAGGTGTACAAAATCAAAAAACTCCATTTGAGAAAAGGTGATACGGTCACGCTTATGAAAAAACATCGTTTTCCTGCTGACGCAACCACTTTGACACTCTACCCGGGCACACACGCTATCGTGTTGCAAATAAATGGTACAAGACACGATAGTGTCGATTTTGAATTGGAAGCGTAGTTACGTGCTACCATGTACGTATGAAAAAAGCAGTTGCTCTTGGGGTGGTGAGCATCAGTATCTTAGGGGGTTTGTATTATTTTTTAGCACCAAAGACTCCACAAACAAATACGGTACTTCCCGTTGCTTCGGATGAGGTTGTGGCGAAGGAAACAAGACCGTTCTTTGATTTTAACTATAGTCCACCTAACGGCTGGCAGCTGTGGGAAGGGGTGAGCGCAAACATGAGTACGTTTGTGAATCTTGATAACGTATATGATCCGTATGATGTGGAAGTGATGCAGGAATACCTAAATACATGGGAGCCTACAAAAACCGACGTGTTGGTTTTTCTCAGAGATGCAGATGTTGATGTAAGATCAAGAGATTATATGAGTATCGTAAAAATAGCCAATGCACAGGCTGACGATCCTCTCCTGTATGACGATGTGAGAATGGTCTTGTATGACAAGGTGCTCAATGTACCAAAAGAGGAAAGTGTGAGTGATATACATGTACGAAAGAAATTGGACGTAGCAGATGTGACTGCTGACTATTTTAGAATGAAAAATCCACCATCTCACGACAGCATTAATCTTTCAATACCCTATAAAGGCCAAACTATCACGTTCTACAAAAGTGTCCCCAAAGATATGGGAGATCAAGAGGTGATAGGTCTATTGCTGCCGTTTGTAGAAAACATCAGTTTTGACTAGAAAAAAAGCCCTGGAGTCAGGGCAGTGGTATTGATTTTTTCAACCTCTTTTTCCGTAGGTCTCAGGATGCATTTTGATATGATGACGATAGAGCCATCCTAAGGTCTGCGATGCTAATACAGTTTTTCCAGTTTGAGTGATTACTTTGTAATCATGCTCACAGGCTTTCTGAATGACCTTGGTCATAATTGTTCCTTTCTGTGTCTTCGTTAAGAGTACTATAGATCCCTAAAATCAAAAAGCACCTCTTCAAAGTTTGTAATGACTCCTTTTTCATTTAGATAGATACCCTCAAGCTCGTAGAGCTCGCGACGTTTCTGTTCGTGTTCTGGAGACATCCAGACCTTGCCACCTGCATACACGATACGATGCCAGGGGATTGCGCCTTGAACAGGGTATTTGCCAAGTATGCCTGATACACTGCGCGAAGCCTGCCCACCGCCTCCGGCAGCTTTTGCGAGGTTGCCGTAGGTAGTTACACGACCTGCAGGAATAGAAAGCGCAAGTTCGCAAACGCGTTGACTGAAAGGTTTCATAGGTTGATTGTATCAAAAACTATCAACGGATGCTGTGTGCAAGAAACTGCCACAGTAGTATCATAGAAGGTGATGAAAATAGCATACATTGCACCGTACGAAGGTGAGGAAGAAATAGTAGCAGCGGCATTAGAGGAGCACGAGGTTGTTTTTATTGATCATCCGATCCGCACAGAAATACCCGAAGAGGTGCGTGACGCTGATTCACTCTCGGTATTTGTGGACTCTGTGGTAACTGAAGATATGATTGATAGCATGCCGAACCTGAAGTGCATTACATTGCGTTCGATGGGGTTTGATCACGTTGCATATATGCATGCACAAGAAAAAGGAATTGTCGTGAGCTACGTCCCACGCTATGGGTCACAAACAGTGGCTGAGTATTCATTCGCACTTATCCTTGCCCTTTCTCGGAAAGCATATGCAGCATACGATGCACTGCGCACTGACGGGGAACGAGACGTCAAGAAGTATGAAGGGTTTGACCTGAAGGGGCGCACACTTGGGGTGGTTGGTACAGGTGCTATTGGCCGTCACTGTTGCTTGATTGCGCAGGGGTTTGGTATGCATGTTATTGCCCACGATCTCTACCCGAATGAAGCGTTTGCAGCTGAGAAAGGTATCACATATGTTTCGTTTGAAGAGCTTATGGCACAGGCAGATATTGTGACACTGCACGTACCCTCAACGTCTGAGAATCACCACATGATCAATGAGGATACACTTGCAAAGGCAAAAAAAGGCACGTATATCATCAACACCGCGCGAGGTGACCTGGTGGACACCATAGCACTTACCAAAGCCATCAAGTCAGGCCAGGTTGCTGGTGCGGGCCTCGATGTATACGAAGGCGAGAAATTTATTGTGGATGAGATGGAACTTTTAGACGAAGGAAAGGATGTGGCTGCAGAAAGCTGGAAAGCATTTGCTGCTGAGCATGAGCTTTTGGATATGCCAAACGTGATTGTGACTCCGCATGTTGCATTTAATTCAGTAGAGGCAAAGCGTGAAATTACGGAAACAACAGTAGCTAATATACTCAAAGCGCTTGCGGATGACGCACAGTTTGAGGTAGGTAAAGAGAAATAAATATGCATACCAAAGTTATATTACCGAAAGATTACTCCCGTGCTTTTAAGCCGGCAGATATTCGTGGAGTGTACCCAGAGCAGATTGATGAAAAAGTTGCGTATGCAGTTGCGCGCGGCTTTGTGGAAGAATTTGGATATAAGAAACTCGTAGTTGGTTACGATATGCGTCTTTCGACACCTGCACTCCGCAAAGCGTTTGTACAAGGTGCTCGCGAGAGTGGTGCCAGTGTGGTGGATATCGGCATGGTGCGTTCACCGATGCTCTATTTTGCTTCGGGTCATTTAAAACTACCTGGAGCGGTTATTACAGCCTCACATTCACCGGCAGACTACAACGGCATTAAACTGGTACATACGGAAGCTGTTCCGTTAACTGCAGAAACAGGTTTAGATGCGATTAAACAGCGCGTTGCAGCGGGAAACTTCCGTGATGCAAAACGCAGAGGAAGCGTGACGAAGAAAAGTGTCCGCCGTGCATACCGCGCATTTATTCTTAAAGGGGTAGATAAAAAGTCACTGAAGGGGTTGAAGGTGATTGCAGATATTGGTAACGGTATGGCAGGAGTATCAATGGCAGCGCTTGATACACTGCTCCCGATACAGTTTCCGATGCTCTTTAAGAAGCCAGACGGTCGGTTTCCAAACCGAGGCTCAGACCCGTGCTTACGGAAAAACCAAAAGGCACTGTCTGCAGAGATTGTAAAAAAGAAGGCTGATTTTGGAATTGGTTTCGATGGAGATGGTGACAGAATTGCTTTTCTTGACGAGAAAGGGAAGTACGTAAACTGTGCAGTTATTGGTGCATTGATTGCGGAACGATTAATCGAAAAAGAACCAAAGGCGGGAATTGTGTTTACAAACCTTACGAGTAAAGTGTTTGAAGAAACGATCACAGAAAACGGAGGAAAGGCATATCGTGCACGCGTCGGCCATACATTCTTAAAGGAAAAAATGCGTAAGACCGGAGCAGTATTCGGTGCTGAGCACTCAGGACACTTTTTCTGGCGTGAGTTTTTCAATACGGACTCAACGGTGCTGACGCTTCTTGCAGTGCTTGAGGTGTATGCCCAGGCAAAACAGGACGGAAAGAGTTTTTCTCAGATGGTCAAACCGTATCAGCAGTATCATCAGACCGAAGATGTGGTGATTCATGTAAAAGACAAGAAAGTAGCACTTGCACACATACAGGAGCACTTGCAGAAGCTGAAACCACAAAAGGTGACAAAGTTTGATGGTTTCTTTGTTGATTTTGGAGATGTGTGGGGAGCAATTAAGCCTAGTGTGACTGAATATGCAATAAAACTTATGTTTGAATCAAAGAGAAAGACAGATGCGGTTAAGGTGCAAAAGGAACTTGTGCAGTTTGTACAATCAATTGCCGACAAGACAAAATAAAAAAGCGGCCGAGGTCTCGGCCGCTTTGATTAATTTTGTGCAAGTCGGACTGGATTCCAGCAGCCTCTTGAAGGGTACCAGTCGTTATATCCACTGTTGCGATCATGCAGATATCGTACAAAGGTCATGTAGTCATCGATATTGTTGATATCAAGGCCACGCTGCTGCATATCTGGAGCGTGCAGTCGTGACATGACCTGAAACATTCCTCGTGCCTGCCCGCCTTGATTGTTTGGCAGCAGACTTCCGTCTGCTTGCCAGTGAATGAGTAATCCGCGTGGATTACCCGATGCTTCACAAGCAGCAATCGCGATCATGACCTCTGCTACAGTCTCATCAGGAAAATATTCTCTGATTTTATCCTCCAGGAAAGCAGACTGTGTAGCTGCGTTGTTGTAGAGTGTTGCGTGTTGTATATCAGCAATCGCAATTTGTGTTGAAAGCATTACTCCGCAGAGTGTTGCGAAGAGTGCTTGTTTGATTCGTCTCACTTGGAGTCTCCATAGTTATTTGAAACCCCTCCCTAGAAAGAACATTATTTCAGCTTTATTTTTGCTGTTACCGACACTGAAGACGTATGAGGTGCATGTTCCTTACATCAGCACCCATACTCATTAATGTTCTGGATCGCTTCGACAGGAGTCTCGCGAAGACGGAAAAACCTTTGGTTTTTCCGTAGACGACAACAAAGTTTCCGTCATTGCGAGCTTCTGCGAAGTAATCCCACTCCTAATGAAGTTAGGGTTAGGCAATCCAGAGTGTTTATAGTTGGAGTATAGCTTCGTTGTTGAGTTTTGATGAGCATAGGTGCCTACATCGGCAGTCGACAGTACTATAGACACGTGGTGTGGTATGTCTGTACTACCTGCAAAAGCTTTTGTTTTGGCGGTTTTACTGTCAAGGTAAAAATGTGTTTGAAAACAGTTGTGTGTAAGCGTGCTAGCGGTGAAAATAGTGCCTACAAAGAAATATACGTATGGAACGGCACAACGTAGCGCTTTTGGTTTTGTTCGCGGTCATAGCGATGGCTTTTCCTGTGTTGTATTTAGCACACGCCCAAGGCGGAAAGGAAATTATAGTGTTGCAGTATGCGTATCGACTTCCCGTTGCAGAGACTACAGAAGCAGTACCTGTTGATGAAATACCGATGCAGGAGGATGTTCGGAATCTTGCGTATGAGATTCTTACTAAAGAACAGGAGATCTCTGAATTGCCACAAGAACAAGAAGAGCAGCAAATAGAAGTTACAGCACTTGCGACGTCAGTGACAGCAGACTCAGTAGTAGATAGGCAAACACCAGCAGTTTTCGTGTCCTTGAAGAAGGAAGCAGCAGAGAAGGTGGAGGAAGAAGAGATCGCAGAAGTAAAGGAAGTGCCTGTAAATGAAACGGTTTCAGATAGTTTCATAGAAACCCTTACTTCAGAAATTCATCGTCTTACCAATGAAGAACGTGTAACACGCGGATTGTCAGCATTAACGTACGACTTTCGCCTGGAAGGTATTGCAACTGGACAGAGTAACGATATGATTACACGTGACTACTTTGCACACATCTCTCCGGAGGGCTGTGATTTAACGTGTCGCGTGAAGGGCGCATCGTATGATGCTCTGTATTGGGGAGAAAACCTGATTTGGATAGAAGCGACACGTTTGCCAGATGCGCGTGAGCTTGCGGCAACATTTATGGAAAGTTGGATGGACAGCGGTGGACATCGGAAGAACATCGTCTCTGAAGACTACACACACGCAGGTGTGGGCGTTGCGAGAGCGGGAGGGGTGGTATACGTCACGGTAAACTTTGCACAGCCAAAATAGAAAAAGCTGCCCCTGTTTGGGGCAGCTTTGTTACACCTAAAAACCTCCGGCTTCAGCCGGAGAGTACGTTTGAAGGCAACG
>CAJXAG010000039.1 GCA_913050645.1 uncultured bacterium
TTATTTTTCTCATTTTCACACCAACGGTGGAGCTTCAAGGGCTCTTGCTGCTTGGTGCTGTAGCTGCAGCGAGCATTGCTGGTAAATATGTTGTGCGGTATCGCAATGTCCATCTGGTTAACCCGGTAGTACTGGTCGCCGTTATCTCGGCTACATTTGGGCTGGCGTACGCTTCTTGGTGGGTTGGGACAGCGTATGTAACGCCGCTCTTAATTATCGGTGGCTTCTTAGTGACACTCAAAATTAGGCGGTTACCCATGGTGGTGGCAGGGGTCTTGGCGTCTGTTCTTATGGTCATGATCTTTGGTGTATTGCGAGGTGAATTCAGTAGCTCACTTCTTACGAGCTTATTGCTCACGTCACCACTGTGGTTTTTCATGACTATTATGGTAACTGAGCCCTTATCAACTCCTGCAGGACAACGTGCACAGATACTCTATGGGACCTTTGTCGGGCTGCTCTCACAAATACCCTTTGCGGTAGGATCAGTCTTTAATTCACCGGAGTTATCACTGCTGGTTGCCAATCTGTTGGTATGGCCACTGTCTCTTCGTGGTCGCTTAACGCTCACGTGTCTTAAAGTTCGGCAAGTAGCCGATAATACCTATGAATATGTGTTCCGACCGTCATTCCGACCGTCATTTAAGGCTGGGCAGTACCTCGAATGGGCGTTACCACATCGCGGACCTGATGGTCGGGGTACCCGTCGGTATTTCACGATTGCTTCGTCACCAACCAGAATAAACCTCAGATTAGTTATTCGCACCAGTCTGCAGGGGAGTACCTTTAAGCGTACACTCCAGCAATTTGATCGGAAGAGTGTCATACATGCGTCGCAGTTGGCTGGAGATTTTGTGCTACCTGAGGATGTGACTGCACATAAATACATTTTTGTTGCGGGAGGTATTGGTATTACACCGTTTTTAAGTCATTTAGAATATTGTGCTGATACGAAGCAGCGCATTGATTCGCATCTGTTTTACTGTAATAACAAAATTGAAGATATTGCCTACGCAGATACACTTCGTGACTCCGCCCAGCTCGGTCTTTCCACTACTCACATCTTAGCCGACCCAACGCCAGATTGGTCGGGTCCTTCTGGTTACCTCACAAAGGAATTGGTGTTAGAGACCGTGCCTGATGTAGCAAAGCGGATGGTATACCTTTCTGGTCCACCCGGCATGGTCAGCGCGTATGAGAAATTATTCAGAGACTGCGGTGTACTTAGGAAAAACATTAAAACGGATTACTTCCCAGGCCTGGCCTAATTGAAACTATGAGCAAAAAAACAACGAACGTCACTGCCGTGGGCATACTCATTCTCATAACTGCCTTTGGCTATTCGTGGATTACCACGATCGCGAATCGAACAGAGTACATCGCGTCAGATGACGGTGAACAAACGACGCGAGAACGTATGTCTGGAATGGATGATGCGGCCGGTATGGGCATGATGGATTATCAGGACGGTCTGTACACTTCGACGATCAGCTATGAGATTCCCTATGGGTACGTAGAGCCAATGGAGGTAACTCTTCAGTTGGAAGACAACATCGTTACAGATGTGAGTGCTTCTTTTGTAGTGGTAAATCCCGTGTCGGAGAACTACCAGCAGCTTTTCTTAGGGTATGTGTCAAAGGAAGTAGTTGGTAAGCAGGTGGACGATGTCGCACTCTCCCGCATGGCTGGAGCATCACTTACTAACCGAGCCTTCGATGCTGCGCTATCGGAAATCAAGGCGGAGGCAACTGGCATGCCGATGATGCGAGGAGATGATGTCGTACCAATGCAAAATCCCGGCATGTCAGGGGAAGACAATACTCAAGCAATAGCATTTGAACTACCCTCGACGCCATCAGTCGAAACATCAGAATTTGTTGTTAATGCTGTTACCAAGGAAGTCCAGCTGGATACTATCGTTTATAAAGTTGATCATTCATATACTGTTAACTCAGTATTGACTGAACCTATGTGGACGACAATCATTGTGCGCGACGGCATCGTGCAGGATACTGAAGTGGAGTTTAATTCACCGAATCAAGTATCAATGATGCACCAGCAAATATTTGTTGATCAGTATCGTGACGAAATTGTTGGACAACCCATTGATACTGCTTCAGTATCGCGTATTAGCTACGCGTCGCTTACCACCGAAGCATTTAATGATGCACTAAAGGCCATCAGAGATAAGCAACAAGCCTAAGTAACTAATTACCGATACATGATTCTCCAACCAATTGAAGCATTAGGCACCATATGGCACATTGAATTTTTTGAAGAGGTTACAGATGACGAAACGATTCGCAAAGATATAGCACGATGGCTAGCAGAGTTTGAGTCTCGTTACAGCAGATTTCGTTCAGATTCCTGGCTCTCAATCTTAAATCGTACCGGAGAATACATCGCTCCACACCCTCAGTTTGTTGACCTTCTCACGTGTGCTCTTGAGTACTACCATACCACTGAGGGTGTGTTCAATGTTGCAGTTGGCGAGCAACTGACAAAAAGTGGGTATGACGCAGCGTACAGCTTTACTGCTGCTGCAGAACTTCCCCCTGTTCCGGCACTTCCTGAAGTGCTCGTGATTACCGCTGATAAAATTTCCCTCCAATCTGGCTTGCTTGACCTTGGCGGGATTGGTAAGGGTTATGCTATAGATAAACTGGCTGAGTATCTGCAAAGGGAATGGGGTTTGCACTTTTTTCTTATAAATGGCGGTGGTGACATTTATGCGACATCTGACCATAATAAACCAGTCACGATTACCTTAGCTCACCCAGATGATCGGAATATGGCTATTGGAACCGTGGACCTTACAAACACTGGATTTGCTGTTTCGTCACCACAACTACGCCGTTGGAATGATCCACAGACTGGAAAATCCCATAACCACTTGCTCACAAAGCATACTGTTACCTCGTACGTAGTTGCCCCGAATACCGCAGCCGCTGACGTTTGGGCGACGGTATCGTGTCTTAATCAGATTATTGAACCACCACAAGAAATACACCAACTTCTTATAAATGAATCGGGTCAAATACTCAAAGATACATTTGTGCAGTTAGCAGATCACACGTCATATAATATATATAAAAAGTAGTATGTCCGAGTTTATAATATTTTTAGCTACCAAGCTGTATGTCTTCGTGGTTGTAGGGGCGCTTCTTACATTTCTCTACGTAAGTCTCCAGCAGAAACGGGAGTTGATAAAAGTGTCGATCATAACCCTCCCATTGGCTTTTGTGCTTAGTCGCGTGGTAAAAATTTTTATTCAAAGCCCGCGGCCATTTGTTGATGGACATATGGTAAATCTCATTCCGCATATACCAGACAATGGCTTTCCGTCAGACCATGCGTTACTTGTGTTTACAGTGGCTGCGATCGTATATACGCAACATAAAAAAATCGGCATACTTCTGTTTGCCTTAGGTATATTTGTTGGGGCAGGGAGAGTATTTGCAGGAGTGCATCACACGCTTGATATCGTTGGGAGTTTTGTGATTGCAGTTGCGGCTACTTGTATTGCAGTTTGGATGCTAGGCCGATTTGCTGTATCGTTTCCGTACCGAAGACGGTGATGTAGGAATGGCATTAGTGAGCATGTATAATTAAACGCATATTAAGTTACATAAAGCGATATGAAGGAAGAACAGCATACATTACGTGAAGAAACTGAAACAGGACAATCAACAGGAGTAACAGAAGGAGAAGCGTCCATTTCAGATAGTACAACAACAGGGGTTCAGTCTGAAAAGCCGAGTACATCAAAAGCACTTATAATTTTAGGTGTTGTCCTTGGTGCAGTCGTGTTTGGCGGCGCTGTGGTATATTTCAATGGAAATGCCGATACGCAGACAGCAGAGGTACGTACTACCACGAATCCTGACACAGTGTTGGCTACCGTAAATGGTGAACCTATCCTGCAACAGGAAGTAGATGAAAGAATCTCTGAGGCAGCACCCGCGCTCGCCGCACAAGGAATTGACGTGAATGATCCTACGGTGCGCACTCAAATCAGTGCTCAAATTGTAGACGATATCATTAACGTGACGCTGCTGTCAGATGCAGCAGGGGAATCAGGTGCAGTGCCTGATGCTACGTTAGTTGAGAGTGAAATAGAGAACTACGTACTACAATCTGGTGGCGAAGAAGGTTTTGAGTCACAACTGAGTCAAATGGGCTTAACACGTGAAGTGTTTACACAAAGGATATCTGAACAGCTACTACTACAGACGTACATTGCTGAAAATATTGACGCAGAAAATATTACTGTTACTGATGATGAAATCAGCGCTTTCTACGACAGTGTTGTTGCCGGACAAGAAGGAGCCCCATCACTTGCTGATCTTCGTGACCAAATTGAAATGCAATTAGTAACAGAGAAGCAGCAACAGGCAACCCAGGAGTTTATTGACACACTTCGAGCTGAAGCAGATATTGTGATTAACTAAGGAGGATTAACTGTTTGTCAAAAGGACCGATTGGACTCTCTGTCGCAATTTCGTTCGAAATTTTGAACGAAATTGCGAAGGGTGATAAAGAGGATTAACTGTTTGTCAAAAGGACCGCCAGCTATGCTGGCGGTCCTTTTGACTTACCCATCTACATCGAATGTGCAGCTTACTATAGTGAATCAATCACGCGTATAAGTTTGTTTTCAACTGCACCACGCCACTTCGGCCGACGTTGGACTGTAAACTGATTCGTTAGGCAAGCATTTTCTGGCGGAAGTACAGGGCATATCTCAAGTTTATGAGTTTATGTGACATCAAAATTAATTCTAAATTCCTGTTCGTTTTTTTTGTGTGTACATAAGTTATCTAAAAACAGTGCTAGGATAAAACGTTGACCCAACCATATGTTAATGGCTGGGTCATATTTTTCATCCCAATTCACTTAATGTTACGAAAACAAAGCCTCGTTCTGAGAGTTGTTTCAGTAATGCTGGTATTGCTTGAACTGTGGTTGGATGAATGTCATGCATAAGAATGATATCACCGGCTCGAGCTCGCAGGGCCACACGAGTTATCCGCGTCGGATTACGATATTTCCAATCGAGAGTGTCGACATCCCACATTGTGGGTGGGTAGCCAGCAGAGTTGATTACTCTCGTGTTGTAAGCACCGTATGGTGGTCGGAATGTAGCCAGTGGCTCACCTCCCACAACAGACATAACTGCTTGATTGGTTAGTCTGATTTGCTCCTCGATTAGCGGCGTCTTCAGCTTGGTGAGTTCAGTATGATCCCAAGAGTGGTTACCGATTTCGTGACCTTCAGACACCATACGTCGTATCGCTCCTGCATTTGAAGCGACACGATTGCCAACAACATAAAATGTCGCCTTGGCTCCATATTCATCTAGGTAGTCTAAAAGTGTATCGGTGTAAGGACCCGGCCCGTCGTCAAAAGTTAAAGCCACACAGGCGATTTTTTGACAATCAATGTCTGGTTTTTGAGATACAAATTCTTGCGTCTCAGCGCAAGCTGTTAACACACTTAATGAAAACAATCCGATGAAACGAACGTACATTACATCCTCCTCCTTTTATCTCAACGTAATATAGTATTTTATTTAGATATGTCAATCGCAGTTCTCATACCCCGTAAGAGTTCAATGTGTTTTTTGTTATTCAACTGTGCACTATTCATTCAGCAGAATGAAATTTATAGTGAATCAATCACGCGTATAAGCTTGTTTTCAACTGCACCAGCAACCTGCGCAATGGCGTCGTTCTCAACTGCATTCATAGCCGCACTTGGGAGCATGGCTGAAACATGTACATCGGCACCTGTCTGATAGACAATGACATTACACGGCAGCAAAAGGCCTATCTCCTTTTCTGCTTCAAGTGCCTGGTGTGCAAATTGTGGGTTACAAGCACCAAGAATGGTGTAGTTCTCGTAATCGACATCAAGCTTTTTCTTCATGGTGGCTTTCACGTCGATAGTGGTAAGGACCCCAAAGCCTTCGCTCGCAAGTGCCTGGGTTACTTTGGCAATCGCTTCCTCGAAAGGAAGCTCGACAATTTTGCTGTATCCGTATTTCATATTTTGTTTTATTTCTTAGTTATCAGCCAATTGTACACGAGGGCAAAGGCGTAAAGAATAACGAAGCTGATAACTGCTGCTTCTAGCATTCCGCCAATAATTCCGCCAAGTGAGGGGGAGAAGAACATGTGCCACTGTTCCATCATGGCGACCGCATTCTGATACATGCCGAGATTGCCCAGAATCCCCATTATAAGCATACCCGCTGCAGCGACAATCGCAGCAGCAAAACCCAGTGAGTTTGCGTGTAGTGTTTTCATAATTAGATTTTGTAGTTAGAGTTTGTATAATCGGTACTTTGTGGCAATGACCACTTGACACCTAATACCCAATGGGGGTATTATAACAACATATGAAAAAGGAAGTCAAGCAGTCAGTGAGTTGGCCGGCGGCTTAAAATAGTTGTCAGGCAGATTAAAGGACTGCAAAAAATGGTTGATGATGAGAAGTATTGTGTTGGTCTTATCACTCAATCGTTGGCCATTTGGAACGCGTTTGGCTCCATTGAGGACTTGATGCTTGAGAACCACCTTGCCGCCCATGTTTAGGAGCAGATGTTAAGCGGTAAGGCTAAACAGGCAACAGATGAAATAGTAAACATATATAAGTTAGCAAAGAAAAAGTAACATGGAGTCATTATTTCCCTTGGGCATTGAGCAGTATCTCGTTGGCGGTCTCTTAGTAGGAGCCGGGATTGCCTTTATCTATCTCATGACCGGTATTGTATCCGGCGTATCGACTACGTTTACCTCAACCTGGTCATTTATCTTTACTGATCCAGCCTCGTTCTTTCGTCGAGAGACATTTGTTGCCTCACGGTTGTGGAGACTTTCATTGGTTTTGGGGCTTGTGTTGGGCGGTTTGGTCTATATGATTTTCCTCAACGACGGCAATGCCACTGTGACAGCGCTCTCACCTATGCGATTGTTTTTTGGCGGTATTCTGGTTGGTATCGGAACACGCATGGCAGCCGGCTGTCCGTCCGGACATGGCATCACTGGCAACGCCATGTTAGAGAAGTCTTCACTGGTGGCAACTGCTACGTTTTTGCTGGTTGGAATACTGGTAGCATTACTCACACAAGCAGTATTAGCGTAAAATGCCTATGACTTTTTCTAAACATATAATCATAATTCTTGGCGGCGCAGCCTTTGGTTTAGGTCTCGCGTATTCCGGGGCAGCGGTACCGGAAGTGGTACTTTCATTCTTACGACTTGAGGACCTTGGGTTGGCGTTTGTCATCGGTGGCGCTTTGTTAGTGACGTTACTCACATTTCAATTGCTTCCCAAAGTTCTGCACACACCCTTTTTTGGAGGAACGTTTACACGGCCAGCTAAACTACCGGTGTCTAAGTGGAATATTCTTGGGGCCAGTATTTTTGGTGTTGGCTGGGGTTTAACCGGTCTTTGTCCAGGTACGTCGTTTGCCGCTATTGGAATGGGTAATTGGCCGGTTCTTGCGGGTATTGTTGGGATGTTTCTCGGCGCGCTATTCTACGGTTTGCTGCGGAACCGAGGGTTAGCAGGTATAGAATAATTAAATAGGTACAGTGAGCTATATAACTGAGACATGCGCTCTAAGCTCACGATAGGAACAAAACTGGTTTTTAACCCTCATTTTGCGCGTATTATCCAATGTATAATCTGGTATCATAGTGGAGAAATATGAGTACGGCATTTTTAGTTAGTCTTGCAGGTGCACTATTGCTCGGTGTTGCCCATTTTTGGAACGAACATTTTGTGGTTCCTCAGAAATTCAGGCCCATTGCGATATCTTTTGTAGCGGGGATAGCGGTCGCGTATTCATTTTTGTTTTTATTGCCTGATGTTTCTGCCCGAGCAGATCATTTTGGAAGCAGTTTATATTTTATTTTACTGGCTGGATTTGCGATAGTACATCTTTTGGAAAAATTTGCCTATCGACACTATCATGGATTAAAGAGTCAGTGGTATGTGATGCATGCGGTAGTGCATGTTGGCATTTTATTTACTTACTACACTATAGTTGGTTCCATTTTATACGTGACCGCGTTGGTTGACATATTTGAAAGTATTTTGTTTGTGGTGCCATTAGCTTTTTATGCCACAGTAGGAGTGATTTCGCTTGAAGAGATCCATATTAATGATACATATACAATCATCTTTCGGTGGATCCTGTCTGCTTCTGCAGTGCTGGGAGTGCTACTGGGTCGGTTTACTGTAATAGCTGAGACGTCTGGGTACCATGCTTTGTTTGCTTTTGTGGTTGGCGGATTTTTCTATATCATTATGATCGATTTAATTCCAACAAAAGATAAAGGCGCTCCCGCTTATTTTTTGCTTGGTGTTTTGATCTATGCGTTAGCTACTTTCTTTATATTGTAAAAAGAGGTAATCATTTTTTTGGCACCCATGCTTATTAATGTTTTGGATCGCTTCGACAGGAGTCTCGCGAAGACGGAAAAACCGAAGGTTTTTCCGTA
>CAJXAG010000040.1 GCA_913050645.1 uncultured bacterium
GCCACGTAAAACGTATATATATGCCAATTACTAAAGGAGCAGAAAAAGCACACCGTGCATCGTTGCGAAAGCGAGTATTTAACGTACGACGCAACCGAACGATGAACGAAGTGGTGAAGGATACACGCAAACTGATTGCAAAAGGTGATGTACAAGGGGCTGAAGCAAAGCTTCCAGAAGCACAGAAGGCAATCGATAAGGCGCAGAAGCGAGGAGTGATCAAGAAGAACACCGCAGCGCGAAAGAAGTCTCGTCTTGTAGCAGCTATCCGGAAAGCAAAATAATTATCATAAGGAAAACAAAAAAACTGTCGACGGACAGTTTTTTTGTTTTGTATATAAAGGGAGCTACCCCGATAAATGAGTCCGCACTGAAACTAATTATAACGTCGGTTTTTATTTACTATTCACTATGTTTCTGGTATTATCCTGCCACAATGCTCCCGTAGTTTAATGGATAAAACCTCGGTTTGCGGTACCGGAACTCCAGGTTCGACTCCTGGCGGGAGCACATAAAAGGACTTCTTCCGAAGTCAAAGAACACGCCGAAGGCGTGAGAACAGAAGAAAGAGCAGAAATACGCTGGCGTACCGCCACCAAACCAAAGGGCGAAGTCGTGGCGAAGTGGGCGGTTTTGTCACGAACCGTATGGTTCGTTCCAATTTTTTGGATGAAGGAAGCAATCTCTTCGAGATTGCTGGATGAATTCAAAAAAGTGGCTTGTTTCATGTCTAAAACCCACTCCCGCAATGGTTCGACCCAAGTATTTCTTCGTTGTTTAAAATCTTTCATTTTGTCTTTTAAAGTGCTCGTTGAACGCATAATACCGTCTTTCTTTTTGAGATAGATGTCTTTTGGTATATCCTCATCCAAATAAGCAGAAACTAACCTATCCATGCGTTCATCGTTCGCTTTGATTTTGACTGAAAGATTTTGAACATCACTGTGTGAGGTGCTCTGCTCCTCTTTCTCCCAAACTCCAATTTTCTCTAACATCCAATCGGTGTATCTATCACGCAGTGAAATTGTTTGAAGTCGTTTCTTAAGTTCTTCAGCCAAATCGGACTCTTGCACATAACTCTGTGAGCAAAGCCCTTTCTTCTTGGTACACCTATAGTATCTATACGTTCCTCCATTTCCTTTCGCAAACTGGGCAGTAAACATGCCACCACACTCTCCGCAACGGAACAGACTCCGAAAAGGAAAATTATGTGAACCACGCTTTTTCTGGGGCTTTGCTTTTGCTTCCAGTATTTTCTGCACGGCTTCAAACAATTTCGGAGAAATAATTGGTTCAAATATGCCTTCAAACCATTCGCCATGATGACGAACAAATCCGAGATAGGCTCTGTTCGATAACATATGTTTGATGGCACATTTGGAAAGTGGCGTATTGTTCCGAGTGACAATACCTAAATCCGCCAAAAGCTGCGATAAGCTCACTAAACCATGTGTTTCTTTAGAGTATTCAACAAAAGCACGTTTCACTATCTTGGCGTTAGTCGGATGTGGTTCTATATTCCGAGTCTTTTGATTATTTATATATCCAAACGGTGCTTTTGTGAGCCACTCACCTCGTCGCAGTTTTTGGCGGATTCCCCGCTTCACATTCTGCGTGAGATTGTCTGAATAGTATTTCGATTGACCGAACGCCACTTGCAACATAAAGAGTCCTTGTGGAGTGGGTTCAAACCAAAATGTCGGAAAGCGCAAAGACACTATTTTCTCTTGGTCTACGGCATAAATAACCCTCCCTCCGTCGATACTGTTGCGAGCTAGGCGGTCTGGATGCCATGAGAGTATTCCGATATTGCCCATTTCTTCTATCTTTGCCATCATTTCTCCAAATACAGTTCGCCCTGGTGTCTTTGCGCTTTTCGACTCTTGAAACTCCGCTAGGATTTCAAGATTTTCTTTACGCGCAAACTCTCTTAATTCAAAAAGTTGTGACTCGATAGACATCACTTGCTTGTCATCATCTTCGGTACTCTTACGAGCGTATAGAAAATATTTTGGTTTGGACATAATTTTTTCAAAAATTATCTTTTAGATATGAAACAAGAGACAAAACCGCCCACTTCGCCCTTTGGTTTGGTGGCGGTACGCCAGCGTAAATCTGCACAAAACAAAACTGACTCAGTATTACTGAGTCAGTTTTGCTTCTAAAACCCAAAAAATTCTAGTAGTTTGTTTGCAAATGGTTCTTCGAGGAATTCTTCAGGAATGCGTGAAGCTACGAGTTCTTCAATGTCGTCTACATATTCTTCAGGTAGCGGCATAATAATCAGCGGCATGAAAAGTTTTTGTGAGCGGATGAGTAGCTGGGGTCCCAGAGGATCTTCTTCATCTATATAAAATACATCGAGTGTGCTGTACGGATACATTTTTTCTCCCACCTGCACCCCGCGACTGGTTACTGCATGTTCAATAATTTGTGGTTCACGGTTTGCATGCAGCGCAGTAACACATCCTGCAACAAATATAAGAATACCAAAAAGTACATTTCCAAGGAGGATTGCTGCAACCGTAACGGCGATAGTGATGATACCAAGCGCCCAAAACCAATCACTGCCTTTTTCAGTGTGTGCATGTTCGTATGCTTCCCAGGAGACACTTTTAACCTGCTCGTCCATGCGGTAATTGTAGCATGTGTAAGTTTGGTAAAAGAAAATAACCACCCTTATGGGTGATATTTTCATTGGCGGAGAGAGAGGGATTCGAACCCTCGGTAGAGTTACCCCTACTCTGGTTTTCAAGACCAGCGCCTTCAACCTGACTCAGCCATCTCTCCAAATATATTCTTGTGTGCGGAGTACTATAGCATTTTTTTCTGATCATACAAACTGTGTCCCCGGTGGTGTGTCATGTGGCAGTTTGGACAGAGAAGTTCTAGGTTTTTAAGATCATTAGTACCACCTTTGTGACGTTCTGTTTTGTGGTGTACTTGCAAAATTGCATAGTTATTCATTCCACAACGCTCGCAGGTTCCCCCTCTCTCTTGAGCTACTTTTTCTTTTAAAATCGATCCTTGGTACGCTTTATCAAACTTCCCTTCTTTAGTGTATACAATACCGGCACGCGCTTTATTTGCACAACTTCGAGAGCAGGTTGCCTTGTTGCCGATATATGTTTGCTTACAAATTTTACATTCTTTTAACTTTTGTTGATCGAGTCCTGTGCACTGTCGAGAGCAGTACACATTACCACTAGCAATCTGAAAAGGTCGACGGTATATTGGTTTTGCACAAATCTTACATACACAGTTCGGGTTTCGTCTCATTTTCATATTATATCATTAAACCCATATACCATTCTCGTATAGGTGGTATACTTACCACATGCGAAAAATGGGTATTGATTATGGGACGAAAAATATAGGTATCGCCTTTACTGATGAGGGTGGAGTAATGGCATTTCCGCATGGAGTGATTCCAAATAACGCAAAGCTACAAGAGACCATTGAGCAACTTATTGCAGAAAAAGAAGTTACAGAAATTGTCATAGGGCACTCGCTTGATCGAGAGGGGAAGCCAAACGAAATTCATGCTGCGGTGGAGGCACTTATGACCGATCTCACGCTCTCGATCGGTATTCCGATACATTTACAGCCAGAGCAGTACACGTCGCAAGAAGCAAAGCGGATCCAGGGAAAGAATGATCAAATCGATGCATCAGCTGCAGCAATTATTTTAAACAGTTATCTTAATCTAAATACATAGATATGAATGATGAACAGACACAGGTTCCAGAAGTGGATGTGGTAGACGCAGAAGTGGAGGTGGCAGAGACGGAGGTGGTGGAAGGAGTGACAGCAGGTAAGACAATGATTTCGTACGACGACTTTGCAAAGCTTGATATTGCACTCGGAGTCATCACATCAGTTGAGGTTGTAAAAGATGCCGACAAATTACTTCGACTTGTTGTTGATTTCGGTACGGAGGAAAGACAGATCATTTCGGGTATTCGAGAATATTTTGAAGATGTACAAAGCATTGTGGGAAAGCAGTGTCCGTTTTTGGTAAATCTAGAGCCGCGTACTATTCGCGGTCTTGAGAGTCAGGGAATGATTCTTGCGGCAGAAAACGATGGAGTGTTTGCGTTGCTTAATCCACACAATGAGTTACCTGCAGGAACTCGTGTAAACTAAGTGGATGTCAGCAGAATACAAGACAGTACTTGAAACACATGTAGAAGAGGCAGCAGTACAGGCTGGAGGTATTTTACGTTCTCGCTATGGACTATGGGCTATTGCTGGGCTCTCTTTTGTAGAATCTGCACTACCAGTCCCTCTCATTACAGATCCATTTTTGGTTGCATACATTCTTGCAAATAAAGAGCGCATGGTCCGTGGCGTAGTGGTGACTACCGTCGCATCAATTGCTGGGGGACTTGTTGCCTATACACTTGCATTTTGGTTCTATGAATTTATTGTTGAACAATATTTTACTGGCTTGCTCGGGGAACAATTTTTTGTCATCGTTGAATCATTTAAAGAGGGTGTGTTTTGGGTAACACTTGCAGGTGCAGTAACACCGATCCCGTATACACTAGTTGGTTTAGGGGCTGGCTTTATGAAAGCGAGTTTATTGATGTTTATTCTTGCATCATTGCTTGGCCGTGGAGGACGGTATTTGTTTGTTGGAGTACTGACGTATTACTTTGGTGAGCAAGCGCTTGCTATTGCACGAAAGAATATACTCCTGGTCTCAGCGGTGTTCCTCATAGCAGCAGTTGTGTATTTTGTATTTTTCACTGAGGGTGTGGGTTCTGTAGTAGGGGGATAGCCGCTCGCATCGTATAATGTATCCATGTCTGTTCTTGGTACGTTTGCAAAGCTCATACCACCACCACAATATCTCATGATGCCAAGCGTCGGGGTAGATATTTCTGATACATCACTTAAGTATATTCAATTCCAACCTGATACACACAGTGGCACACGACTTGAGCTCTCGTACTGGGGAGACATTGATATCCCTGACAGCGCGTTGCATCGCGGCACGGTACATGATGTGAAAGCACTTTCAAAGGTGGTGGCAGAGGTGAAAGATCGTACGGGCATGTCGACGATCCGTGTCTCACTCCCAGAAGAGCGTGCCTACCTTTTTGAAACAGAAATCAAGAAAGGAACTCCGTTTAAGGAAATTCGCGGCCTTTTAGAGTTTCGTCTTGAGGAAAATGTACCTCTTTCTCCCCGCGACGCGTTTTTTGATTACGATATTATTGAAGACAACTTAAAGAAAGACATCCTTCGTGTTTCGGTAACTGCATATGCACGTGAAACAATCATGAACTACTACGAAGCGTGTGTAGGCGCCGGTATGACCCCGCTGTCATTTGAAGTAGAAGCACAAGCAATTGCGCGTGCGACTATCCCAACGGGAGATACACATACACACATGATTGTAGATTTTGGAAAGACTCGAACCGGTATTGGGATTGTCTATCGCGGGTCACTCATGTATACCTCAACGATTGATATCGGGGGGGCTGATTTATCTTCCGCAATGCGCCGACAACTTGGTGATACACCAGAGTCAGAACTTACAAAGATTAAAAATACACAAGGGTTGGTGCGTACAGTAGAAAGTAGCGATGTGTATGATGCGCTGCTGCCGACTATGTCTGCGATTGTAGATGAGATTCGTACACGAAGAGATTACTGGGATTCACGTGATAGCGCAGCCGCCCGACAGGTGCAGTCGATTATCCTGTGTGGCGGAAGTGTGAACATGAAAGGCCTCCCTGAGTACTTTACACAGATGCTGGGGATACCTGCGCAGCGTGCAAACGTCTGGCATAACGCGTTTGATTTGGATCACTATGTACCCGCGATCGGTCGACGGTATTCGTATGGGTATTCAACTGCAATTGGCCTCGCGCTCACTTCATTTACATAGTCTATGATTAACCTTATTCCACCACATGCACGAAAACAGGTGAAGATCGAATATTGGGTTCGGGTATCTTCAGTGTGGGTATTGATGGTAGCCCTTGGGTTGTGTGTTGTGCTGGTATTGATGGTGCCCTCATATATACTCATTCGCTCACAACTAAACACATACCAGGAACAATATAGTCAGGCATTAGCTGATAGTGTGTCATATCAAGAACTCGAAGATGCTGTGGTAACTGCAAATAGGTACGCGCAAAAGCTACTTTCCTACAAATCACCCGTTTCATTTACTGGAATCATTGATGAGTTGAAGCTTGTAACTGACGATACGATTGAGTTGTCATATGTCGACATTAAACGTACTGAAAGTGGAGAAGTTGAAACGATGGTTGTTAAAGGAGAGGCACAGACACGTATTGACTTGGTTGCGTATCGTGACGCAATTGAAGCACACCCATTTTTTACTTCTGCGGACTTACCTATTTCAAATTTAGCAAAAGACAAAGAGGTTCCATTTAGTATTACCGTTGCTATTAAACAGCCTGAATAGTGCATATGATGATTACACAAAAAACAAAAATAAATACAGCTTTGAGTGTTGGATTTTTGTTGTGCGTAATCATAGTGGTGAGTTATGGGTGGAACTATATACAAAAGCTTGGTGCAGAACTCGAGACACAAGTTGCCCTCGTTACAACGTATACCGACCGTGAGCAGAAGCGTGCTGAGTTACTAAATCTAGTAGAGACATCGAGTCTTGAAAGAGAAGAGTTGCTTGGATATATTCTCACACGCGCAGGGGCACCCAGTTTTGTGACACAAGGCGAACAAATTGCTGCGTCGCAAGGAGTTATCTATACCACCGACTCACTTGAAGAGGTCATTATTGATGATGGGTTCGATCAGTTACTTGTGGCGTTTACCATGGAAGGAGCCGAGAGTGATGTTTTGCATATGCTTAAGGTGATTGAGACGTTCCCATACGATGGATACGTGACGAGTGTGCAGCTAGACCGAACTTCTTTGGCCGAGGAAGGGAATGTCTTTGCGCGTGTCAAATTAGCAGTAACACTTACTGACGTATGATCGACAAAAAAGAAATTCTTAAAATGGCGACACATGTGTTCAAAAAAGGGCAGGGGTATCCTGATCGTCGGTTGATGCACCCGCGCCGAGAGTGGTCAGTTGGGGTACTGCTCCTGACAATTGTCATATTACTCGGCGGTTTTGCTTCATCGCAGATATATCTGAAGTACAGCAATATAGAGGCTTTGATTCCAGAGACAGAAGTTGAAATTGTTGCCTATGATGAAGCAGCGGTAAAGGAGGCATTGGAGACTTTTCGTAAGCGTGCAGGACTGTACGGCACATTAAATGAGCGACAGGTTGTGCTTGAGGTTGTGTCAGAGGTACGTACCACGACTGAAGAAATGACCGAAATAAACCTTACTACAGAGTGATAATGGTACTGTGTTTTGCATCGCGCACTTGTGGGAATGATATGCTACCATGGGATTATGACAGCGAATGAGCGAATGGAAATGATTTTGAAAAATCACACAGCACTCAAGGCAGGGAGGCTTCGCTTTGCTACACGACTCAAGGAAGCAAAACGGTATCGTGGGAAAATTGCCGATCGATTTGATGCATTAAGTATGCAATACGAGGTTTCTGAAGAGCGCTTTGCAGTGCTCGACGCAATTGAAGATTTTGAATCAGGCGTACGCCAGCAAATTGCACACATCGAACGTGAGCTCGCAAAAATTGAAAAAGGTATAGACTCTTTAGCACAGCAAAAGAGTGGAAAGTTAAAAAAGGCGTTTGAGGAGTATGTCATTGCTGACACCAATCAGACACTGACACATATTTCCATGACTTGTTATGAATACGATTTGATTATGGATTCGGTAAAGGAGATAGAACGGACGACATAGTAAGAAACAAAGAACTGATCGTTTTTAAACGCCCAGTTCTTTATTTTTGTATTCATCATTTCCATCTACATCTCATCGGCACACCTCCGCGCTCACCGAGCGTGAAGTATCATTTTGTGCCCCCTTGGCGTTGCGGAAAAATACCCATCAAGCCCCACAAGGGTTTCCAAGCGACTGATGTCGCTCTTTTCTGACCCCTCTCGGTAGGGCCTATTTAAAGCCAGATGTTACAAATCTGACACCCAAACAGCTATTTTGAGAGCATTTTCAGAACGATTTAAAAATACGGATATGGCTTAAAACAAGGATATTCTACCTGTAAAAGTCGGTTGTATAATTAGAGTATATGTACACAAAAAGCACACTTGCTTCGCTCCGTCAGGCTCTCATACAACGTAAGGCTCTTGAGGATCAGGTGCGACAAGCAATAGAACCAATAAAACCAACCTTACGCTTCATCGCTGAGCTACAAGCAATTTATCAAGAAGTCTACGGTACTGAGCCAG
>CAJXAG010000041.1 GCA_913050645.1 uncultured bacterium
GCTAGCAAAGAACCCCTGGTTCCACCCCAGAGGTGATGTGGGCAAATGCCCCATCCCCTCTGGGGTGGGGTTCTTTACAAGTGATACGGTATTCGCTGACGGGGAATTGTGACATGTAAAACAAAAGTTCGAGACATGGTCCCGAACTTTTGTTTTACCGGCCTGCTGCTTCGGCGACGGTGCTGAACCAGTTGCCGAGCTGTCCACGCAGTTTTTCAAGAAATGAACCCTGTGATTTGGACGTGTTTTCCGTTTCTTGTTTTGCAGTTGGGGTTTGAAGTGAAGATACGCTACTACAACGTATCCAAAGGGGATCGACCAGACCAGGGGAATGAGCCTTGCAAAGCAAGGCTTGGTTGGTCGATCCCGTCTGTCTACGTTGTAAAAAGAAAAAGATCCATCACATGGACCTATAAAATACCTACAGCGAGTTATACACAGTTTTTATGCAGAATGCAAGAAGTTACCACTTGACCATGCCTAAATTGTGTTTTTTGAGATAGGTGTTTGCCTTACTAAAATGCTTGCATCCAAAAAAACCGTTGTGCGCAGAGAAGGGAGATGGATGTGGCGCTTGCAACACCAAATGCTTAGTGTGATCTATGTTTTTTCCTTTTTCTTGTGCGTAGTGTCCCCACAACATAAAGACTATGTGTTCTTTTTCGTCTGAAAGTTTCTGTATAACGGTGTCGGTAAACTGCTCCCAGCCGAGTCCTTGATGAGATCCTGCGTTTCCTTGGTCGACGGTAAGGGTTGTATTTAAAAGCAGTACACCTTGGTCAGCCCAGCGCTCAAGATTACCTAAAGGGGGATAGGGTTGTTTGGTACCTATGTCTGATTCTATTTCTTTATATATGTTTCGTAGTGAGGGCGGAATGGCTACACCATCTTGCACTGAAAAGGAGAGGCCGTGTGCTTGACCTTTGCCATGGTACGGGTCTTGTCCAAGAATGACCACCTTTACGTCATTAAAGTGACAACGGTTAAATGCGTTGAAAATAAGTTTTGGAGGAGGAAAGACAGTCTTAGAAAGGTATCTGTCACGCACATTTTTTGTGAGTGTCCGAAAGTACTCTTTTTCAAACTCATCTGCGAGCACTTTTTCCCAACTATCATGTATCTCGACCCTTGCTTTCATGTTGTATTGTGATTAAGGCTACTAGCTGAAAATAGGCTAATGTAATAAAAAAAATAAAAATGCATCAGGCTGTTCGCTGTTTTAAGACGTCGTTTACCACAAGACTTAAAGTGGTTTGTATATGTATACATGTTTAGAACCATAGTTTGTGTGGTTAGGGTAAAAATCGACGACATAAAAGTAAGGGTGAGATGTATCTGCACATCCATGGAGGTATTTTATCAGAAAATGACGTACCATATAGCAATATGCGATTGAAGAAATTTTGGCAAAACTTAAAGGCTGCAGCAAAGCTGTGGTATGACACCGATGCTGACTATAAAGCTGCGACGGTGTCGTATTACGCTCTGTTTGCTATAGTCCCATTGTTGCTCCTGTCTATTGCGATTCATAGTGCTGTCTTTGGTAAGGAGTTTATTGTACAGACCCTCAATGACTGGGGGAGTATTCTCGGTGCGGATGTCTTGACACTTCTAAGCGAAGCGGTACGCAACCTCGAGGTGCTTTCCAGTGGTTTTGGCGTCCCTATCTTCGGAACACTCTTTTTTTTCGGTATGGTCATTATGATGTTGAACACTTTTACCTCTGGCATACATGGCATCTGGGGTATGCGTCATCGTGGTTTTCGTGGTTGGTTGCGTAAGTGCAAGCATTCTATCGCGTTTGTGGTTATTTTCGAGATATACCTGTTCGGTATGCTATTGCTGAGTGTGACTATGTCATGGCTGACACAGCAGATTCCGTTTTTTGGCATTGTGGTGTTTGATGCGTTTTTCTTTCTCTTGATGACAACAGTTTTGTTTGCGCTAGCGTTTAGGATATTGCCGTGGCAAGCCCCTTTGTTACGAAGTCGGGTATGGGGAAGTTTTGTAGCAAGTTTGCTTTTGTATATTGCACGTGCGTTAGTTGCACTGTATATCGATGTAACACCGGTACCGGGGTTGTTTGGAGTGGCGGGGTTGATCGTGGTATTGCTTATTTGGGTGTTTGCGTCCACCGCCATTATCTACTACGGTGCAGCGTTTGCGTTTGTGCATGGAGGCAGGCGTCTGCAGTAATTTTTTAAAAAGTCAATCCTGACCTACGAAGTAGGGCAGGATCAGGGACCTATGCTCACTAATTTTCTGGATCGCTTCGACTGTAGTCTCGCGAAGACGGAAAAACCGAAGGTTTTTCCGTCAACAGCAACAAAGTTGCCATCATTGCGAGCTTCTGCGAAGTATACCCAACTCCTAATGAAGTTAGGGCTGGGCAATCCAGACTGTTTACAGTTGGAGTATAGCTTTGTTGTTGAGTTTTAATGAGCATAGGTGCCGATCAGTACTTTGTGTATAGTTTTGCAGGAAAGAGATGGGGAAGTGTGTACAATATACATAATGTTGATAGTTGACGTTGAAGCTTCTGGGACACGCTACGCACAACACTCTATTGTGTCGATTGGTGCGGTTGATTTTGATAATCCAGAAAATCGTTTTTATGAAGAGTGTCAGATATGGCCTGGTGCAGATATTATGGATGGGGCACTTGAGGTAAATGGATTTACTGAGGCTGAAATTACAGACCCAGAGAAGCAAACTGAGTCAGTGATTGTTACTAAGTTTATGGAATGGTCGCGTGCAAATATTGTTGACCGCACCATTACCGGACAGAACCCTTCCTTTGATCGCGACTTTATTCGTGAGGCTGCATATCGGGCGCATCTGAACTGGGATTTTGCATATAGAACCATTGATACACACTCTTTGTGTTGGATGCACATTATTAAAAGAGGGAACAAGCCTCCTGTAGATACAAAACACAAACGCTCTGACTTAGATCTGGATGCTATTTTGCAGTACTGTGGTATTCCAGAAGAACCGCAACCACACAACGCGCTCACTGGAGCGCTGTGTCATGCAGAAGTGACTTCACGACTCTTGTTTGATCGTAAGCTCCTGTCTGAGTTTGAACAATACGATATACCATGGTTGTAAAGAAGTTTTTCCATGATCGCTTGGCTGATGTTATTTCCCTTTTTCATATAAGTATCGTTATGATTGCTGCGTTTGGGTGGTGGCTTTTGCCGGACAGTCCGATCCATTTTGCGGTCCTTTTTGGTACCTGGCTTTCGTGGATTGTGCTTGGCTCGTGTGTGTTGGCTTCGTGGGAGTTTAGCGTTCGTGCAAAGCATGACCCGAGTGTGCGTGCGTATGAAGACGGCTACTTGCACTACCACATGCGTCGCCTTATCCCTTTTGCACCCTCCAAGCAGTTCATCCGTGTGTGTGGTCTATTTTACCTTTCTTTAGGAATGATTCTTTGGATAAGCAATTATTTTGGGTTGCTCGCATGATAAAATGACAACATATGGTACGTAAAATGTTGAGCAAAAAGAGTGCTGCAAAAGCCTCTAAGAAGAAAATTGATAACTGTCGGGTGGTAACAGATCTCTTGGACATGAACGGAGACGCGATCGAGTCGTGGCGCGTATTTCGCATTATGGCTGAGTTTGTAACTGGTTTTGAACTGTTGCGAAAGTACGGTCTGGCAGTTTCGATCTTTGGAAGTGCACGAACGCAACCCGGTGACCCATACTACAAACAAGCTGAGGAACTGGCTGCGAAGTTGGCGAAGAAAAAATTTACAGTGATTACCGGAGGTGGACCTGGGATCATGGAAGCAGGAAACGTCGGTGCATTTAAAGTAGGTGGTGAGTCAGTGGGACTTAATATTGAGCTTCCGTTTGAACAGAAGCTGAACCCATACACTACTGAGTCACTTGATTTCGATTTTTTCTTTTCCCGAAAAGTAATGCTCGCATTTGCCTCTGAGGTCTATGTGTATTTTCCGGGTGGCTTTGGAACGATGGATGAGTTCTTTGAGCTCGTGACACTTATTCAGACGAAGAAAATTGAACCAATTCCTATTGTGTTGTATGGAAAGGATTATTGGGAGCCACTGATTACATTCTTCAAGAAGACAATGCTCAAGGAGTATAAAACTATCAGTAAGGAAGACATGGAGTTGTTTCACTTGGTAGATTCTGTTGATGAGGCGGTGAAGTACATCTCCAAAGCAACTAATGGAAAAAAAGTAAAGCAGTTATGATCAACTACCGTGCGCGTTTGAAAGACTTTCAGCTTGATACTATTCCGAACCTCGATGTTGCGGCACTGGGTGCGTTGCAGTTGGTCTCGCAGGAGCAGATCCCAAAGCTTGATTTCTCACACCTGAAGCGCCCCTTGGTGCTTGGTAGCGGTAACGCCTTTTTTACCGCACGTATTTTATTTGACGGTGTTGATGCGTTTTATGGAGATGAGTCAACATATGGTGCAATGCTGCAGATGCCGAGTCATTACGATGGTGTGGTGATTCTCAGCGCATCGGGGAAGAAGCATGCGATTGCGATGGTGGAAATTGCACAAAAGGCGCATCTTGATACCTATCTGATCACAAACACCAAAGACGCAGACGCAGCACGGTCACTCGATGAGGATCATGTGTTTGTCTTTCAAAAAAACCGAGAGCCGTACACATATAACACCTCTACGTACTTCACACCGGTATTTGGAAAAACAGAGGAAGATGCAAGTGCTATCGCGTCGTTTATTGAACATGAGGTATCGGCACACCTGCTGCGAAACTTTGACGACTATGAAGCGTATGCGCTCATCATCCCATCACGATTTAAATACGCCAGAGCGATGCTGCGTACGAAGTTTGATGAACTTTTTGGTCCTATGGTAGTTGGTCGAGTATTTACTGACGAAGAAATAAAGCACGCAAAGACGGTGGTGTCTTCAGGGCGCGAGCTGTTGATTAGTTTTGGTGTGGAAAATGAGCACTACGGCATCCCTAAAAATCGCCTGCAGATCCCACTTCCAAAAGCGGTGCAGTACGGGGGGTTTTTAGCAATCAGCTACTATGTTGTTGGCAAGATACAGGAGGCACATCCGCCATACTTTGCACAGTCCGTTGCGAAGTATACACAGACCGCATCGCGCATCTTCGATCAGGACATTACACCTATAGTAGAGTAGCTCATGGCTGAAGAACGTACTTACAATAAAATTCAAATTGTAGACGAAGAAGATAATATTCTTGGGGCAGTATCGTACGATGAGGCTATTGCTGGTGGGTATATCCGTCGTGCGGCACGTGTTTTTGTTTTTAATGAGTCGGGTCAGATACTAATTCAGCGGCGCAGCGCACATATTTCTAAGCCTCTCATGCTTGATCAGTCTGCGGCAGGTCATGTAGATGAGGGTGAGACATATCGTGAAGCGGCACTGCGTGAGCTGGAGGAGGAATTGGGACTGTCCGGCTTCGAGCTTGTAGAGGTTGCTGCATCGTTTCGAACAAAACCGTTTTTTAATACGATCTATAAAACAACAGTCCCAGATGAAGTAAAAATTAATTTTGATCCGCATGAAGTTCATGAGACACTTTGGCTTTCGGTGGTGGAGCTGGATGCGTTAGTTTCTGATCCTGATAGTAATTGTACAGATTCGTTGGTGGACGCATGGACAAAATTGAAAGATAAGTTACTTGTATGATTAAGTATGGCCGGTAACCCCATCCCAAAACTCGATAGTGAAAACAATATCATTGGTGAGACAACAATCACTGAAGCTCGTGCAAATGGCTGGCCCCGCCGGGTAACTCGTATTTTTATTTCTAATGAAAAGGGGGAGTATTTGTTGCAAAAGCGCAGTATGGAAGCACGTATTCATCCGTGTGTATGGGACTGTTCAGGTGGCCACGTTGATGTTGGTGAGTCGTACGCTGAAGCTGGGGTACGAGAGGTTTTTGAAGAGCTGCAGGTACACGTGTCAGTGACAGAAGTTCGTGAACCTATATTTTTTGCAGATACTTTTTATGTAGCATGTCGTGCTGTAATTGATTCAAAAACAAGTTTTATTTTAAAAGAAGATGAGGTTGTTGATACTAAGTGGGTTTCAAAAACAGAATTACTGCAGTTGCTTAAACTACATCCTGACAACTTCACTCCATGGGTAGTACACGCATGGGAGAACTTAGAAAAAGAACTCACTGATGCTTTATAATTATTTTATAGTTTTTTGATTAGACTTTTCATTTTTACTTATTAATTCTTATTTTATTGTGTGTTACGTTCTTTTTGATGTTGGTGGGAGTAAAACCAGAGTTGGTGTTTCTGATGATCTTTCACAACTCACCAACAGTGTTGCATTTGATACGTTACAGAAGTCTGCTGAGGGTATCAAAAAAATAACTGAAGAAGCAAAGAAGCTTGCAGGTGACCAGAAGATTCGCATGGTTGCGGGCGGTATTCGTGGAGTCCTTGATGGTGAAAAGGAAGGGATGATTGAAGATCCAGGCGGGGTGCTCACTGATTGGGTTGATGAATCTATTGTGAGTAAACTCAAAAAAATACTTGGAGCTGAAGTGTTTCTTGAAAATGATGCGGCGCTTGCTGGTATGGGTGAGGCGGTCTATGGAGCAGGGGAAGGACATGAGATCGTTGTGTATCACACTATAAGTACTGGTGTTGGCGGTGCGAAGATCGAGGAAGGAATGATAGATGACTATCGTCAAGGTTTTGAACCAGGACATCAAATACTTGACGTTGACCACACCATTCTCGGTGAAGATGTAGAACCAACGCTTGAGAACTTGGTTTCAGGAGGTGCTATTGAGGCTCGTATGGGTATGAAACCGTACGATATTGCGCAAGATGATGCGCTGTGGGATCAGCTTGCGTATTACCTTGCACATGGACTGCGTAACTCAATTCTCTACTGGTCACCAGACGTGATCGTGCTTGGGGGGTCTATGATCGTGGGTGACCCGCGTATTCTACTTGACGATATAATCAAATATACTAATGAAGTACTTGGTGAGGTTGCTGATGTACCACTTATACTTGACGCGACGTTGGGGGATGAGGGGGGGCTCTACGGCGCAATGGCGTTGTTACAGCAGAAGGTTTAATTTCACACACTCTGCGTCGTTGCTCTGTACAAAATAACTTTCATCGTACCATTAAGTACGACTCAAGCTATTTTGCTTGAGCGTCTCGCATAGCGTGCAAACTAAAACCTTCTGTTTCCAGGACATGGTGTGTATTTCCTGGTAAGGGAAAGTAAGCGATGTGCCTTGGAGCTATAAATTTTGCTATACTAGAAGAAATTATTTATATAACCATTTAGTTTATGTGGTGGATTATTTTAGGAGTTGCTATTTTACTTCTCTCATTCCTGCGAGAGGTGAAACACTATGAAAAAGGAGTTGTGCTTACCATGGGTAAATGGACAGGCACCCGCAGTGCGGGCTGGAGTATCATTGTTCCTGTGTTTCAACGGATGATTAAAGTAGACCTGCGTGTGAAGGCAGTCGATGTACCTGATCAGAAAGTTATTACCAAAGACAACGTATCGGCGAGTATTAACGCGGTGATTTATTATAAAGTAAAAGACGCAGCTAAAGCGGTGTTGGAGGTTGAGAATTTCTTCTTTGCTGTGTCTCAGCTTGCGCAGACGACCATGCGCAATATTGTTGGTAGTGCTGAGCTCGATGAAATTCTTGCAGAGCGAGATAAGTTGTCACAGCGAATTCAAGAAATCATCGACGCTGAAACCGATAAATGGGGTATTGCAGTTGAGAACGTGGAACTGAAGGACTTCTTTTTGCCGGAAGAAATGGAGCGTACGATCGCAAAACAAGCAGAGGCAGAACGTGAGCGCCGTTCAGTGATTATTAAAGCAGAGGGTGAAGTTGCTGCAGCTGAAAACATGGCAAAGGCAGCACGAATGCTTTCAGAGTCTTCAGGGGCACTGCATCTGCGCACACTCCAGAGCTTAAACGATCTTTCTTCAGACCAGTCAAACACAGTGGTATTTGCAGTGCCAATTGAGGTATTGCGTGCTGTGGAAGCAGGGAAGGACTTTATGAATTCAATGACTGTCAATGAAGTGCAAAAGTAGATCTTTTTAAAAGAATAGACATATGGTATAAAAGTCTCCGTGCGATCTTGCACGGAGATCTTTTTACGAAAGGGACAGTATAATGCTCAAACTTGTTGATGCGGATCAGCAAACCTATGGACGCCCAAGTTACCGCGATCCGAACCAACGCTGGTGGAGAGGGCAGTCATATAACCCTCCTCCAGTAAACCAGAAACAA
>CAJXAG010000042.1 GCA_913050645.1 uncultured bacterium
ATATGCCTCAATTGAGCATATAACGAGAAATGATACTTAATCTCTGAATTGGTATTTGACACTAGGGAAAGACTAGGAAAAAGGATAAGACAAAAGAGAATGGAAAATCTTTTGCGATGCAAACGTATTCGATATATATAATGAACGAAAAACCACCGGCAATGCCGGTGGTTTTTCGTTCATTTGCACCCACAATTCGTGCATTTTGCCTCAAACCCCGCCATTTCAGGTTGAAATGGCGGGTTTAGCTAGTATGTCCTACAGAAATCAACAACCGCCTGGCTATATCCAATAGTTGTACTTGCGTATGTTTGATAGCCTGACGATAGTCCAATGATTTCTTCAGGTGTGTATGAACTAAAGCTGGTTGTATCCAGTGCCCCGAAGTGGCTTTTGTATGTGCTTGGTACTATGGAACTGCTGGTGTACTTACTCAGTTCGTCTTCGCGTTGTGATGAGTCAAGTGATGCTAAATCGTTATAGGTTTCAAGTAGTGGAAGAACGGTAGCGGCGCTGGTGTTGTACGGGCACGTGTCGTTTTGTTGACGCATTCGCCAAACGCCAGTCCAGTCAACAGTGAGATAGGTAACTGAGGTGTCATTGAGCTCGCACATGGCACGCATGTCAGCAGCTGATGGTCCGTGTCCGTCCATAACCAGACCCTGTGCGTCACTACGTGTCTTAGGATGTGTATGTATTACGTGTGGTTTTTCGATATTGCCAGAAAGAATACCTTCAAGAACGTCACGGTCGTAACTGATGTGGTTAGTGCTATTGAGGTCAGTGATGTTTTCCCAACGTACTGCGCCACTTTGAGTTTTATACAGTACATATGCAGCTTGTGTTGTTTCTGCGCGCGCCGCAAGGGAAAGAGTAGAGAGGCCCTCTTCACAGGTTGCGGTGTTGGCTACAGTCGGTGCACTGTATGTGGAGCGAGGATTTCCCGTATATATGGTAAAGGCAGCGCTGTCTTTACCGGTACCGAATACAAGTTCTCCGAGACCTGTGGTGTTCCCAGTGCTGCCTCCACCGTTACCGCCTCCAATGCCACCACTTCCGCTGCCAGCTCCTCCCGTTCCAGATGATCCACCACCAGTGCCGGCATACCCACCTCCCGTTCCAGATGATCCACCACCACTGCCACTGCTACCATCACTTCCATTCCCTCCAGAACCTCCACCACTTGGCGTTATGCTTGGGAATGTTGCACCACTTGGCCCAGAGCCCCTGTTGTCGTTGCTACAAAAACCACTCAGGTAGTCAGGACACAGTGAAGTTTCGTATTGTGTGTTGTTGAGTACACCCTCAACAACCCAGGTAACAATTCCCCAGATAGAGAAGAGGAACACAAAAGCTGCAACACCATAGATGGCACTCCTTTTTGCTTTTGTTCGCCCTTCATCACTTCCGCCTTGGATGATGAAGTACTTCGTCATGTTAATGAGGAAGTACAAAAACGCGATACTTATAAGGAAGGGAAGGATGATGTAGCGTAGAAAGAGACTGAAGTCTACGATAATGTTTTCAAGACTTTGTGCAAAGGCAATATCAGTGCCAATAAAAAAGATACCTATGATAAGGCTCAGTAGTGTGAAATGCTGTTTCATAGCATTATGATACCTTACAAGCCCCGCATATGATGATATTTGTACACGCGTGGGTTATCTTCTGGCCTCTTACATTTTTTGTAATTATTTGGTATAGTAGCGGGCACTTACGGTTTTCCGTAACAAAAAAACAGGCACTTATTTTAGTGCGCGTTTAGCTCAGATGGCTAGAGCATTCGACTGATACTCGAAAGGTCCCAGGTTCGAGCCCTGGAACGCGCACTAAGAATGGTGTCTGTTTTTGTGCGTGAAGGGTAAAGGTTTGACTGGTGTCACTAGAACAAAAACTGAAAGATACTTTCAGCACCGTATGCAGTTGCAGTGTGGTAAAGCGTTGTGCCAAGGATCATTGGTAGTAGAAAACGATAGAGCGGTACCCCAAGAATGCCAAGCGGAATAAGGAACGCTTCATTAGGGAAGGGAACGGCTGATGCGTACAGGAGTACAAAGATAAATAAGAGTGCTTTATTCTCAACGTTTAACTTACTAATATATTGATACGTTTTGGGATAGTGCTCAACAATAAACTCTTTACTCAATTTTCCCAAAAAATAACCGATTAAGTCAGCAATAGTGGTGCCGAGTATCAGCATCGCAATAATGATAGGCATCAATAATCCCGAAGCAGTGAAGATTGGTACAAATACAGCAGGGGGTACTGGTGCAATGCTATTGAGACCACCTACTACAGCTACCGCAAGCACTCCTATGTACCCCATGGAAACGACTGTTTGCTGGGCACGTTCCGACTGAGTGATGTAGTCAGCAAGGAGTAAGGCGCTGACGATGAGTCCGGTTATAAAAAGACCCGAGAGTGCAAGATACAGTATCTTTTTTCGGTCCATGCGTCTCATGTTGGTTAGTGTACCATGTGTTTTCTCTGGTAATTAACGCTACTTTTTTGTATGATTGCATAAGTTCAGCAGAGAGGAAGAGTGGTTATGCAACGACCGTTACACGAAGAAGTGCGCCCGAGACATAATCGGGATGAATTGGGGGAGCGCGGCGAGCTTTTCGCAAAGCTTGCAGATGTACTTGAGACATATGTACCTGATGTTACAGTGCAAGCAGGTATTTCGCTTCAGGAGCGTGCTGCAGCAGTTGCACTTTGCTTTGTACAAGTTCCTGAACTTCAATCAGAGGAATGTGCGCAGAAGGCGCTTGTGGCACTGAGAGAGCGGGCAGCGCAGTAGATATAAAGGATGGCCAGTGTGGCCATCCTTTTCTTTTGTGTTATTTTCCACTAGTATAGGGGTCACATATGGATCCCGTTAGACATTATGCAAGTTGGCAGTGTTCGGGAGTGTGTATGGGTTAATTTGGTCGAAAAGGTTTTAGTATTTAAATTTTGTATTTTGGAAGCTTTAACTTCCGATGTCTAACGGGATGGATTTTACAGACTATTTTAAAGGAAAAAAGGTAACCGTGCTCGGGCTAGGCTTGCTTGGACGTGGAGTAGGGGACGCTGCATACATCGCTGAAGCTGGTGCTGCCGAGGTGCTTGTTACTGATCTGAAGACACAAGAGGAGCTCAAAGAATCAGTAGAACAGCTCAAAGACCATGAAAATGTGAAGTTGGTACTCGGCGAGCATCGAAACGAAGACTTTGAGGGTCGTGACTTTATTTTGGTGGGTGCAGGTATTCCGATGGATTCATCATACCTTGAACACGCCCGTAAAGCAGGTGTGCCATTAAAGCAATCAGCAGCACTGTTTGCTGAGCTTACGGGCGTGCCGATTATTGGAGTTACAGGTACGCGCGGAAAGAGTACCGTTACACAGATGATTCACCACACACTTTCACTTGCAACTGGTGAGCAAATTATCCTCGGAGGCAACGTGCGAGGAGTTTCCAACCTGCAGTTACTGAAAGTTGCGGGTGAAGATTCACTTGCGGTAATGGAGCTAGATAGCTGGCAGCTGCAAGGGTTTGGTTGGGCAGGTATCTCCCCACAGATAGCGATCTTCACCAACTTTATGGAAGATCACATGAACTACTACAAGAACGACATGGATGCTTATTTTTTGGATAAGGCTAATATATTCAAAAATCAGGAAGATACAGGGGTACTTGTTACAACTCCTGAAGTTTTTGAATATGCAAAAGGAAAAGACCTTGCTGTGCGGGGTGAGGTGGTGCTCGCAGACTCCTCAGTATTGCCTGAAGATTGTCTTTTGGCGATGCCGGGTGAACATAATCGTTTGAATGCAGCGCTTGCGTATGAGGCACTTAAAGCAATCAGTCTTTCAGACGAAATGATCTTCGACGGACTTGCAAGCTTTGGCGGGGTTGAAGGTCGTCTACAGTTTGTAAAGACAGTCGATAATGTCCGTATCTACAACGACAATAACGCTACTACACCGCAGGCAACTACTGCAGCACTCGAAGCACTGGATCTTGGTAATAAAAATATTGTGCTTATCGCAGGCGGGGCAGATAAAGGTATCGAACTACCGCGGTTAACCGCGGCAATAAAAAAGCATTGCAAGAAAGTGATTCTTACTCCAGGCTCTGGTACCGACCGCTTATTAAAATCCATACAAAGTGGAGGCAAGGCCTCCACTTTGGTGGTGGAGAGTCTGGCAGAGGCAGTGGAAGAAGCACGTCTGTCAGCAGAAAATGCCGACATCATTCTTTTCTCACCCGCTTTTGCATCATTTGCACAGTACAAGAACGAATATGAACGGAATGACGAGTTTATGGATTTAGTTTTGAAACTGTAAATATGAAAATTCATTTTATAGGAATTGGAGGCATTGGTATGTCCGGGCTAGCTCGGCTGTATTTGCATGAGGGAGCACACGTTTCTGGTTCTGATGCTGTTGAAAGCGAAAACACGAAGAAACTTGAAGCGGAAGGAGCGACTATTTTTCATACACAAACCCCCAACAATATACAGGGGACATCCGATGTCTCCTGTATCGATTTGGTGGTGTATACCGAGGCGATGGCGGAGGATCATCCGGAGCTTGTTGCAGCACGTGAGGCGGGGATTCGTACAATTAACTATTTTGCTGCACTTGCAGAAGTAGCTAACGAATACTACTTGATTGCGGTTGCGGGGACTCATGGCAAGACGACTACCACCGCGATGCTTGCGGATATCCTCGAGGAAGCGAGTTTCGACCCAACAGTGGTGGTGGGTTCATTACGCAGTAAGACCGGAAGTAACTTCCGTGCGGGAAAGAGTAAGTATTTTGTGGTCGAAGCATGTGAGTATAAGCGTGATTTCTTAACGCTTGAGCCTGATGTATTGGTGATTACAAATATTGAGCATGATCATGTTGATTACTACAAAGACCTCGTTGATGTACAGTCTGCATTTGCTGAACTTGCAGAAAAAGTTCCTGCAGACGGGGCGATTATCACCCTCGCAACTGATCCAAATATTTCCCCTGTGTTAGAAAATGTACAGGCAAAAGTATTTGACTACAAAATAGAAGTGTTTCGATCACTGGCACTAAAACAGCCAGGCCTCCATAACCGGATGAATGCAGGCGCTGCACGTGCTGCAGCATTGGTGCTTGGGGCTGATAAAAAGATTGTGCAAGAGGCACTTGAAAACTTTGCAGGCACGGCGCGTCGTTTTGGATACAAGGGTGATTGCAATGGGGCGCATGTATATGATGACTACGCGCACCATCCTACCGCAATTGCGCTCGCAATTGCGGGTGCGCGGGAACTCTACCCACAAAAGAAAGTAACGGTAGTATTTCAAAGTCACACCTACTCACGCACGCATGAACTTTTTGATGACTTTGTAGCATCGCTCGCAAAAGCCGACCGTGTACTCATGACTCCGATCTACGCAGCACGAGAAGAAAATGAGTCTGGAGTGTCTGCAGAGAAGCTTTCAGAAGCAATTGAACAGCAGGGAACTGAATCTTCGTTTTTCCATACACTTGACGCTGCAGCGCTTACGATAAAAGAAACAGTTTCAAATGATGATGTGGTGCTGGTCATGGGCGCAGGAGACATCACGAAGGTTGCAGAAACATTGACAGAATAATATTTTTCTGCTTTAATACTACTAAAGCTTAGATAAGGAGAAACGCTATGCGTTGGCTTAAAAAATTTCTTGCCTCGTTTGTGGGTGAGTGTCAGTCGTGCAAGACTGGCAAAACAACCCTGGAAATAGGGGCAGCACGGTGTTCCGAATGCGGGACACACGTATAAAGAAATTAAGGACGGTCAGTTGGCCGTCCTTTTATCATGGGGGGAAGTGTAACTTTTGGATAATAACTTCTGTATAATACTCTGACAATTACATAACAGTATCCAGAGTATGAACGAGGGAATTGATCCGTTGACTTCATCCGCAACCTCTTATCGTTTGTGATAATAAGGTGCGACATTCAACCAAGCATTTTTGTTTGGGTAGATGCCAAAAACTCCACGGATGCAGTACGTATGTGCTGCTTTTGTATTTGTACTTAGAAATATAAGTAAAGAATAGATATGATGAAAACAGCAGAGTGTGTGTCTCCAGGGCACCCCGATAAAGTATGCGACCGTATTAGCGATGCGGTGCTCGATGCGTATCTTACGCAGGACCCGGAAAGTCGTGTTGCAGTTGAGACAGTGGGATCGCACGGGAAAGTGTGGGTAACCGGAGAGGTTACTACAAACGCGACTGATGTTGACGTTGTGAAGATTGTGGAAGATATTGCGGGAGACGATTTGGATATCTCAGTACATATCGTGCAGCAAAGTTCAGAGATTGCGCAAGGTGTCGATACCGGTGGCGCTGGAGATCAGGGGATTATGACCGGCTACGCAACACGCGAGACTGATACGTTTATGCCTAAGGAGTATGAACTTGCACGCGGTTTATGCCAGGCGGTGTATGAGCAGTATCCGTACGATGGAAAGACGCAGGTGACACTTGGGGATGATGGAAAGATTTTCTCAGTGGTGTGTAGTTTTCAAAATGCTCCAAAAGAAGCGTTGGAGGCGTTAGTTAAAGAAACCATTCCTGTGGCAGGTGAGTATCACATTAACCCTGCAGGAGACTGGTCGCAAGGTGGCTTCGATGCTGACGCTGGACTTACCGGACGGAAGATTATTGTCGACAACTATGGTCCGGAAGTGGCAGTTGGTGGCGGTGCATTCTCGGGAAAAGATCCTTCAAAGGTCGATCGTTCTGGTGCATACATGGCACGACGTATTGCGGTTGATACGCTTGAGAAAAATCCACAGGCGCAAGAAGTGCTCGTGAAGCTTGCTTATGCAATTGGCTACCCTGAAGCACTCATGGCAGTAGCGACTGTTGATGGTGTTGCACAAAAGGTAGAAGGGTATGACCTTACACCAAATGGTATCAAGTCATTCTTAAAGCTTGGTCAGCCTGTGTACAGCAGCACGGCAGAATGGGGACACTTTGGCCGCGGGTTTGAGTGGAAATAAATACCCATTTAAATTGCAATTTAAATGGGTATTTACAGAAAAGTCCCCAAGAATAGTTCGATATATCGAACTATTCTTGGGGACTTTTCTTTTATATATGGCTGTGATAGGTTTGAGGTAGAAAGCATTTGTATAGAAAAGAGTAGCTGTGATGGATTTGGAACAACTAAAAAAACTGCTTGCTGATCACGGTGTAGATATTTCTGCATTTGGAATAGGTAAAGCAAAGACACTTGCCAATCTTCTTGAAGAAGTAAACTCTGGTGAGACTCAATTGGAGGTTGCTGAAGGTATTCTTGTGCGGTCAGTCGGTGTGGTTAGCATAGATGTGTACTGCCGAGTTGGTGCTGTTCGCATGCGCCTCACTGAGGATCGTCAAGAGTTTTTAGACGGTCGGGTTCGGAAACGTGATTATCTCTACGGAGCCGTCTCGGAGAAAATGAATCCGGGCGAAGAGGTGACAAACGCAATTGGTCGAGGATTAGCTGAAGAGTTGAAAGTTTCAAATTTTTCAGTTGAGAATTTGACAGAGCCAATCATTACGTCACTAGAATCGCCAAGTTATCCTGGTTTGCAGTCAAAGTACACTACGTACGAGGTGAGTGTGAATCTTGATGTAAGTGATTACCGTCCGGAAGGGTATGTTGAAGAGCAGGGTGATAAAAGTACATTTTTTGTCTGGGAAAAATCTCCCAAGACCTGATGTGTACAGGCTGGATCGTTGATCCAGCCTTTTCTTTTGTGTGCGTGAATGGTAGCTTTGTATACATGGAAACAGGGACACTGTCGGTAGTTGCTACACCCATTGGAAACTTAGAAGACATTACACTTCGCGCTATTCGTATGCTCAAGGAAGCAGACTATATCTTATGTGAAGATACACGGGTAACAGGGAAGCTCCTTAAACACTATGAGATTGAAACAAAAATGAAGCGGTATGATGCACATGCTTCGGAAAAAGTGCATGCAGAAATTCTCTCTGACTTAGAAGTGGGGAAGCATATTGCGCTTGTGTCTGACGCAGGAACACCAGGGGTGAGTGATCCGGGGGTATTGCTCATAAG
>CAJXAG010000043.1 GCA_913050645.1 uncultured bacterium
AACGAAGTTGCCGTCTACGGAAAAACCAAAGGTTTTTCCGTCTTCGCGAGACTGTAGCCGAAGCGGTCTAGGAAATTAATGAGCATAGGTGCCAGTGTATCTATTTCCTCCAGTCACGGACAATAAATTGCTTTTTCTTGTCATCAAACACCATTTCAAGTTTTTGTTTTTCACGCCACTTCAACTCACGAATAATTTCCTTTGGCACATTAATAGTAAAGCTACGGCTGCTTGCTCTCGTGAGCTTGCGAACAAATTTTTGTATCATACAGATACTCTATCACAACGTACGTACGAACGTACGTACGTTCGTACGTACGTCTGGGTTTGGAGATAGTTTGGTTTGTGTATGCTGGCTGTGTGAGATAAAACTGAAACTATTGTCCAAAATGTGGTCACGTGCGCACCTTGGACAACTGATAGAAGATGTTTACAATTCACAAGCATACTCAGTTTACCAGCAGCTTTGAGCCAACGATGAGCTGACTTCACAAGGAAAGATACTTAAATACAACAGCTCAGCTGTGACAAATCTTTATCAAACGAAAGCGCTGCATACTTCATTGCTTCAGAAAGTGTTGGGAATACCGGCTCAGAGTTCAGTACGTCATCAACGGTATTTTTATTTTTTATAAGAACCGTCGCCTGTGCAATCAAGTCAGCTGCGTTTGGTGCCAAAATATGCACTCCTACAATAACTTTTGTTTTTGGGTCTATTCCCATCTTTATCATACCTTCAGTGCGACCGACTATACCTGCTTTTGGAATCATTTCAAACGGCACCGTGCGACAGGCACACACGCCATCGCGTTCCATCTGAGCAGCTTCTGTGAGTCCCACACTCGCATAGCCTGGGTCAGTGAAAATCGCATACGGTACCTCATCGTAGTTCAGTGTGTGTTTTGCATCGGTAAAGATGTTTTCCACCAGCAGAGAACCTTCATGTCCGGCGGTTGTTTCAAGACGCATCGGCAGATTTGTGACATCTCCGGCTGCATAGACGTAAGGAATGTTTGTCTCAAACTGTTCATTTACCACCACAGCCTTTCGCGCGTTAACATTCACGCTAACCGCCCCAAGATTCAAGTCGTCAGTATTGGCAGTTTTTCCAGAAGCTAGAAGTATTTCATCAACCACAATTGTTTGTTCGTTTCCATCAACTGAAAAAGTTACTATTTTCTTTCCACCTTTGACTTCAACACTTTTTGCTTCAGCTTTGGTGTGGATGGTAATACCCTCTCCTTCAAGCACCTGGTGCAGGCGTGCGATTAAATCTGGTTCCCCATGCGGAAATATTCTTTCTCCTCGCTGGAGAATAGTCACCTTAGTACCAAAACGTGCATAGGCCTGTGCGAGTTCAAGTCCAACGGGACCTGCACCAACAACCAACATTTCTTTTGGTTGTTCAGTCAGTGACAAAGCTTCTATGTGAGTGACATAGCCAGCTTCGTAAATGCCCTCAATTGGCGGCACGTTGGCGGTCGAGCCGGTGGCAATAATAAATTTTTCAGCGGTATATTTCTCACCGTCAACCGCAATTTCTTTTTCGCTTGTAAATGCGGCTCTGCCTTTCATAAACGTCACGTGTTCTAGGTTCCTGAGTACCCTTTGATACTTTTCGTCGCGGAACGTTTCCACCATACGCATTTCATGCTCCATGACTTTTTTAAAATCAAAGTTTTTCACTTCAATGTCGATTCCCGGCACACTATGATGCCGAGCACTGTGAAGCACTTCACCAGCGTGCAATAAAATCTTAGACGGCACACACCCCACATTTACACAGGTTCCTCCGGCTGGCAGTCCACCGTTGATAATCAGTGTTTTTTTGCTAAGTTCGTTGGCTTTGATGCCAGCGGCAAAAGCCGCTGCCCCACCGCCGATAATGATTAAGTCGTATGTATTCATACCTGTTTCAAACTATTTTTAATAACATCGGTGAAGTCAGTATCTGCAAGACTGTAAAAGACGTGTTTGTATTCTTGCCTTGTTTCAACCATATGGTTTTGTTTTAGTTTTTTAAGTGAATGAGATACTACTGACACAGATACGCCAAGAATCTCTGCGATGTCACCCACGGAAAGTTCCTTGTGTTTGCATAAGAGCCAACAAATCTTCATACGGGTAGGATCACCAACTAACCCAAATTGTTCTGCACATTGAAGTACTGCCGATTCGTTCTCTAATTCCTTTTTAATTTTGTTATTCATATCATTTGAATTTGTATTCAAATGATACCACGTGGTAACGGAGTACCCCGAAACAAAAAGTGCACAGCCGCCGGCAATGCCGGTGGCTGTGCACTTTTTGAGCACTGCAGTACTCACACGGACCACGTATTGTGCATATTACTTCAATTTCTCCTCACCAATCACTCGGTCATACCGTCGTCCGTCAAACATTATGGTTGGAATCTTGATGGTTCGAATTTGATCCTCAACAATCTCATTTTGTTTTGTAATGATATTCTGAATCTCTTCTGACTGGGCTGTCTCCTGTATTTTTTCTATCTGTATCTCGTCGTACCCCATATCCTCAAGCCACAGAAGCAGAACAGTCTCAGCTTCTTTAGCGGAATAAAGGAAATTAAACTGCTCCTGATACGAAGCTCCCGTTTGATCCTCACCCACAAATAGTCGCTCCAATATCTGCCAGTCTGCCGGTATTTCCTGTTGTAACGGATATTGCTTTACAGACTCAAGGTAGGCAATGACCAGCGTTGAATTAGGGAATTTGTAACCACTTGGTGTTGTCGGATCTGGGATAGCGTAAGGAATGTATGTGACATTGTATACATCTTCAAACTCTGCGACTTTCATATTCCTGAATAGTTTTGCACAGAATTTGCAGCCCGGATCGATAACCTCAAGTGCTGTTTGTTTTTTTGAATCAAATGGTTTGTAGTAGGTTGCACTACTATCAATGAACATCTCTGGTTCCCAGCGCTTGAAACGGTCGGGGATGCGAGCAAAGGTATCAACCATCAAGAGCGTCTCTTCTTTTGTCCAATCGAGTACCTCAAAATTCATTACAGCCGCTAGAAATGACTGCTGGCCAGTTGAAACACCGCACGATTCTCCACCCAGCGAACATGATTCAACGTCTTTAGGATTGCAGGTGTCGTAAACAAAAAGAAAGAGACCACTTTGCAGCACTAAGAGCAGACTCCATACACTCAGCACTACAAATATCGTGGCAAAGACTTCAATCCATCGATCCAAGAATCTAGCTAATCGGGGTCTCGTCAGAATAAATCTCCCAATCAAAGCGTCTTTAGCTTCTTCTTTGAATCCGATCTCGCAGGGACGCAGAGTTAATTTTCGACCAACACAGTACCAGGCCTTCTTCGCCAGAGAACGATATCGAACCGAAAAAATACCCAAAACCACAAAGATTATAAACGCAGCAATACAAAACATATTATTTGATATTTTTCATTATTTTTTTGATAACTGAGAGCGTAGTCTGTACGTCATGTTCTGTATTATGAAGCCCTACGGAAAGTCGGAGTAGTGGTGGATACTTTTTGACATTCTGTAGATAATAATGACAACAAAAGTATCCACTACGCGCCATGATGTTCTGCTTCGAAAGGAAAATAGCCAGGCGGTGTGCGTCAATATCATCTGAGTAGAAGCTCAGTGTAGAACTTGGTTCATGATTGAGGAGATGTATGTTGGGTAGTTGAGACAGACCTTCAAACAGAATGCGTGAGAGTTTCTCCTGCTGCTCACGTTGCGAACGTCCCTCCGGCCGGTAGGATCCGAGCCAATTGAGTGCAGCTCCTAAACCTATGATCCCGGCAAAGTCCTGCAAGCCGGGCTCAAGCGCAGCAGCTGGGTCGTTTGTTGGCAGCGTAAAACTATCTTCGGTAAGCTCTGCCACCATACCGCCACCCACAAACGAAAGCTCCAGGGAATTTAATAATTGTTTTTTGACTACGATAACTCCCAAGCTCGGACCATAGGTCTTATGGCTTGAGAAACACAACGCATCAAAATCAGTCTCGCGAAGCAATGGCGCGTCACCAACCATGCTCTGTGCGCCATCAAGAATCAGGACACCGCTTGTGGCATGAAGGTCATTGGCGAACGTTGCGGCATTGGTAAGTGATCGGCCATCAATGCTAGAGGTTGCATTAACAACCGCAATCGCGTTTGTGAGGTCGGTTTCCGCGTATGCCAGTGATCCATCTTCATTTCTTCTAAGAACCGTTCGGGGAATTGCTAATCGATTGGCCGCCGTAGTGGTCGGCAGGAAGACTGAGTTGTGTTCGATATCCGAAGTAAGCATCCGCGAATACGTTTGTTGTGGAAGTTGTTGAAGCAGTAAGTTGAGTCCGTAAGTAGTATTAAGAGTGAAAGCGACCTGATACTCTTTCTCTGATTTGCCAATACGTTTGAGTACTAAAGCTCTGGTCTTTTCTACCGCTTCGTCAACCCGTTTGCCCCATTCGTACTTTACCCGTCCACCACATGCATTGTACTCGTGAAAATACAAAGACATGGCATCAAGGACCGGCTGAGGGCGAAGCGTCTGACAGGCAGAATCTAAATAGATGTCCCCGGGAGACAGAAACTCAAAGTCCTTTCTCGCTGGAAGTTCAGACCATTCTTTCTTGTTGTGCGTGCCAAAAATGTTCATATTCTGATTTTATCTATTGTTGCAACGCATCCTCTAACAAGGAAACGAATGCTTCATATCCTCTTGGATTTTGTATTTTTTCACCATTGAGGAAAAAGGTGGGCGTCCCGCTAATCCCAAGACGACTCCCCGCATCTCGGTCACGAACTATGCGATTCCTCACTTCCTCTGAAGCAACATCTTGCTTGAAGCGCTCCATATCCAGTCCGAGTTGTTCAGCGTACCGTTCAAAGATAGCCGGATCAGGCGCTGCGAGTTCACCCCAGTTTTGTTGCTCTTCAAACAAGAGATCATGCATTTCCCAGTATTTACCTTGTCTGCCAGCAGCTTCAATCGCTGACGCTGACGTCATACTGTTTCGGTGGTTTGGTAGCGGAAAGTAGCGAGATACAAATGTGACCCTGTCGCCATACTCTTCTGAGAGTCGCTTAACAAGTGGGTAATACGCTCCACAGGCTTCACACTCAAAATCAAGATACTCAACCAGCGTAACTGTCGCATCTATATTTCCCTTTACCCAATCATCAGCTTGCACTTGTAACACCTCGCTTGAGACGAGCGCGGAAGAAGTAGCTGACTGTTGCATCAACTTCCAGACTCCTACAATACTCAGCACAACGACACTAAGCACAACGAGTCTAGTAATATATTTTTTAGTTTGTCTCTTTCGTATTTGACGTACTCGCTCGTCTTCTCGCTCTTGCCGTTTTATTTCTTTTCGTTCTTTCTTAGTTAGATCTGGTTGTTGTTCTTTTTCCATAAAGTGTTATTTATAAATAGTTTTTAATCTACGACACAGACTGATAGTGTGCGACTTTATTTTTTCCGAAAAACCTTGAATAGAATAAATCCAAATAGCGCAATCACAATTGCCGCCCCACCGAACGCTTTGATTGGATTCATGCCACGTAATATCGTATCCGGAACAGCTTCCTCTTCACCACCGTGAGCAAGAAGCACGTCTGGCATAAAAAATGCAAGAGCGGTAAAAAGTAAGAGGGTTAGTAAAGGGATTATTGATATTGCGTGAGTATGTAATGTAGTTTTCATATTGAGTTATGGGTGGCAATTCATATGGAATTGCTACGTAATAAGTTATGTTTTTAATTAATTGTATGCTTACAGCTGTTGCGTAACTGGAATGCCGTATTTCTCGGTGATAATCTGCTGAAGTGTACCAAGATGCTCCACTCCCACTTCTTCAGCGATTGCCGTTGCAAAGTACTCCGCGATCAGCTCATTCCCTTTACCTTCCATAATTTCACCGATACATTCTCCACAGGGATGCTTTCCATTCATTATGTTCTCCAAACAACCGCACACCAATTCTCTGTCCTGATGTTCCTCGTCGGTGAAGCAATATGAGCAGGGATTTTCAAGACAACACTTGTATCTGCCCTCGGCTATGAGATTTGTAATTCCTCCCTTCACTTCTGTTCCAACTTTTTTGTTGTACTCGGCACTGAACATCGCATCGTTATGCGTCATGTTCATTCTTGACACCACAAAGGAAGATCCTTGTATGAGGACACCAAGCACTAACGCGAACGCAAGTCCCGCTAGGAATGCTTGTTTTTGATTTCGTATACGCATACTATTAGATTGTTACGTATGAGCTCACGGCTCCATCTGACAACTGATACACTTCATACGGAGCACGCTTTGGTCCTGGCATGCCGGGAGTTCCCGATGGCATCCGTGGCAGACCGATTCCTTCGATGTCCGGCTTCTCGGTGAGTAGTTTCTCAACCGCCTCCATCGGCACGTGTCCCTCAACTACATAATCATCAATAGCAATAGTGTGACAACTCTGTTTATCAGCCGGTACACCAAACTGTTCTTTGATTTTGCTCATATCTTCAGTGGAAACCACCTCAACGTCAAAGCCTTGTTTTTCAAGTTCATCTGCATACCCGACGCAGCATCCACAGGTTGGTGACTTATAGACCACCGCGCTACGTCCACTGCCAAAACCCAGCACTTCAGTTGTAGCATCAGTTGCGCCATTCCTACCCATACCCATGTATGCACTTATACCTACGATGAGTATGAGGAGTACAAGTACACTTCCTAAAATTGTATATTTCATCTTTTCTTTTCTTTAAACCAATAACAAAAGCAGCGCAAAAACTATGCACTGTGGGTTATGAGGTTAGAAAAGCTTGGGGTGTAATATCCCGTTTGAAAATGCTAGGAGAATGTAGTTGAAAAGTTTGCCGAGGTGATCTCTTCTCGTAGATAATGAAATTTTCGAAACAAAATGCTCATACAAATTATTTTTCGCATTCGAAGGAATGGAAATCGCAAGCACTGCCGCTAGCAGCACAAACAATCCAATCAGAAGAGAAGTGATTGTATCTTCCAAGGAAATGGCAAAAGTCTGTTGCCACTGCGCAACATGTTCTGCGACAGATTCTGTGCAATCGGCTGACCGCTCAAACAGACAGACGCCATTGTCTGAACTTATTTGCGGCACAAACGACTCCACGGCCAAACCAATGAATATCACCCCTACAAAGCTTATCGCTACAAATACAGCGAATGTCTTGGCGTATATAGAAAATCTCATGGAAGATTCTTTCATATGCATGAGTGTAACAGATTTTACTCTGCGTGTTAACAACATATTTCGCCTATTTCAAGTATTGTATCCATCATTCTCAATCAGTAAATAGTTTATGAATCCTAAAAGACAAAGCATCTTGGTAGAAGATTCCGAGTTTCGAAACTAGATACACTACGACAATGGCTATGAGTACTGAACCAGCAACATCGATCACGTGATGTACGTTAGCAAGAATACGTCCTACGCCCACAAGCACAGCTAATGCAGCCAGTACCAATCCCCAACGTTTATTGACAAGAAAGATAGCGCCAGCAATAACCATTGCGTAAAGCGTATGTTCTGAAGGAAATCCATTGTCTGCTATGTGTGGTACTAAAGGCGCAATACCAAGTTCAACAAAAGGACGTTCAGTGACGTACAACATACTGGCCAGTTTACCGAGTATATAGGAGAGTGGTGACGCCAACGCAATAGTTACTGCAAGTGTGATTTTTTGGCTTTTGGTTGCATACAGAAAAATTAAAAGCGCAATAACCACTACTACCATGTGAAGCTTGCTTGCAAGAAAAATGACGAGTGTGTCCATACTATGCTAGCGGACTGCAAACAGCCGGAGACTGTTAAGTATTACCACAATCGCCATGCCAGAATCAGCTGCGATGGCAAACACAAGGTTGGTAAGACCAAACGGTACAAGTATCAAAAACAATATTTTAATACCAAGTGCCAGTGCGATATTCAGATGAATAGTTTTAACGGTGGCTTTTGCAAGCCTAAGAGACAGCGGGACGGTCTTGAGGTCACCCGAGAGGAG
>CAJXAG010000044.1 GCA_913050645.1 uncultured bacterium
GTTCGTGAGAACAAACCAAAACCACCGGACCTTAGTCCGGTGGTCGATTATTTTAGGTCAGTTTCATGACACCTATCCGGAGGAACGAAAGGTCGGCGTTTGCTTGGCGCGCCATCCATTCCATACGAACCTCTTTGTTCATCATCTTGTTCAGATGACGTTTCAGTTCGCCTGGGCCAGTCGGCTCTTTCCACTGCGCATCACCCTTTGGGGTGATGGGGAGAATGCGGTGCCTATGTTCATTAAAACGCAACAACCAATCTATACTCCAACCATAAACACTCTGGATTGCCCAGCCCTAACTTCATTAGGAGTTGGGTATACTTCACAGAAGCTCGCAATGACGACAACGTTGTTGTCGTCTACGGAAAAACCTTCGGTTTTTCCGTCTTCGCGAGACTACAGTCGAAGCGACCCAGAAAATTAATGAGCATAGGTGCCAATGCAAGAATTGACACAACACTACTTGCATGTTGTGTAAAAAACTGATTAAATACTCTGCGATTCGGTTCTTTTTGGAGAGAGAAAATGGCTGAGCAGAGTAAAGAAGAAGGTAAAAAATTTGATGACTGGGCCGCTGTGGGGGCTGCTGTGTTTGTAATTATCGTTGCGATTGGACTTGTTTTCGGTGCAGCTTTTGGGATACTCAATGATGAGATTCCTGAACATCCTCAAGAACGAGCTCGTGCGCTACAAGAGCAAAGCCGGTAGGTGGGTAACCTATCGGCTTTTTTGTATGCTCTTTTGCCTGTCCGTTACACCAATGTTCAGTCTGCGAGAGGAGCGAGTGTTGCAACAAAAAATAATACTTTGCAACGAAGTTTTTATGCAAGACCCCTGAGATGAGATTTTAACAACTAAACTGACTGAACGTTAGTGTACGGGGTATAATAAAGAAACAAAAGATGTACGATCCAGAGCAAATCACGTTCTTTGCGAAAACCGATGCCCGTGGGCAGCAGGTGCCTTTTGGTATTAAGGCAAACGACCGTACCCGACATGTCTACGTGATCGGAAAGACCGGTATGGGTAAGTCGACTTTGCTTGAGAACATGGCAGCGCAAGACATCAAGAATGGTAACGGTCTTGCGTTTATCGATCCACACGGTGCCACTGCCGAGACGTTGCTGGAATACATTCCCGAAGAGCGAAAAGATGACGTGTTGTATTTCGCCCCATTTGATACTGAAAACCCAATCTCCTTTAACGTGATGGAAGATGTGGGTCCTGATAAACGTCACTTGGTGGTCGCAGGACTCATGTCCGTATTTAAGAAGATTTGGGTGGATGCGTGGTCTGCGCGCATGGAGTATATTCTCTCGAATACACTCTTAGCGCTTTTGGAGTATCCCGACTCAACACTCCTTGGGGTAAACCGCATGCTCTCAGACAAAGACTACCGCATGCGCGTGATTGAGAATATTACCGACCCGGCGGTAAAGTCTTTTTGGGTGGATGAGTTTCTTAAGTACAACGAGCGGTACATGCAGGAGGCGGGTGATGCTATTAAGAACAAGATTGGTCAATTTACCTCCAACCCACTGATTCGAAACATTATTGGTCAGCCGCATACGAGCTTCGACATCCGTGAAATCATGGATGAACGGAAGATTATGATCATTAATCTCTCGAAAGGCCTAGTGGGTGAGCAAAATGCAAACCTACTTGGTTCGATGATGACCACGCGTATCTATCTTGCTGCGATGAGCCGTGCAGACTTAACTGCACAGCAGCTGAAGGTGATGCCAAACTTCTACTTTTATGTAGACGAGTTTCAGTCGTTTGCCAACGCAACTTTTGCAGACATTCTCTCTGAGGCGCGTAAGTACAAGCTTAATCTCACTATTGCCCACCAGTACGTGGCGCAGATGGAGGACGAGGTGCGTGACGCGGTGTTTGGTAACGTCGGTACGATTATTTCGTTCCGTGTTGGCCCGTTTGATGCCGAGGTGCTCGAGACCGTTTATACACCGAAGTTTTTGGCGCCAGACATTGTGAACCTTGGCTTCGCACAGATTTACCTAACGCTCATGATCGACGGTATTGGCTCACCGCCATTTTCTGCGCAAACACTCCCTCCACTTGAGACACCACCAAACCCGGCACATGAAATGGTGATTGAGGCATCACGAGCTCAATTTTCAAAAAAACGTCCTGCGGTCGAGGAGGCAATTCACTCTTGGCACGATAAGAGTTTTAGTGACAAGCCACCATACATACCAAAGCACTTGCGTGAAAAGGCGGATGGTGGTGAATTGCCGAATACCGGAGAAAACTTAAAGAAACATGGGCCAGACGGCGTAGCTCCAAAGGAGGAGTGGGAGACGTCGGTTGAACCCGGAGGTACGCCTGCGCAAGGAAACGGAAAGAATAATAACCGTAACGGTGGTAACGGTGGTAACAGTGGTAATCATCGCAATGGAAGTGGTAGCTATAATGGAGAAAACCAACGAAGCGGTGACCAAGGGGGACGTCCAAACGGTCCTCGAAATACTGGTCCACGCGACAATGGTGGGCGACCAAATGGAAACAATCATAGAAACGACAGAAACGACAGAAACGACAGAAACGACAATGGAGGACGAAATGGAGGTGCTGGAAACGAAAAAGGAGGCCGTCCACCACAAAATGGTAAGAGTTTAGACGAGCTCCGCTCAGTATTAAAAGGGATTTCTAACGGTAACGAAAAGGAGAAAGTAGTTGCAGAAGAAAAGAAAGAAGAAGAGAAGAAAGAAGACCTTAAGGGCGCTCTTGCAGCTGTACTTGGTGGTGCAGTTGGTGCAGCTGCATCGACTAAAAAAGAGGGGGAAAAAGACAGCGAGGTACAGCAGGAGGTTGTGTCAGGAAAAACACAAGTAGGATCGCAAGCATCTACACAGGAAACATCGGGTGTGCAAGAAAAAGATACTACCGATACAACAAAAGTCCAAAAACACGATGTGCACAAGGATCAGCAGGCTGCACCGACGGTGCCATTGGAAAACAACACAAACACACAAACAGAAGGTGACAGGCCGCCCCAAAAGAAACGAAAGCGCAAACGCAATAAGAACAATGAAGAGCATGGTGCTGCGCACAGGCAGGAAGACAGGGATGTGCGTGTGGAGCACAAGGAGAAAGAGGAATCAATGGTGACACAAACACAACAGCAGGAACGCTCTGAAATACAAACTGCTTCTGCTCGTACACAGCGTGCACATCGAGCTGCAAATGCAAACGTTTCTGAGCAAGGAAACATACGAACTATACAGCGTGATGTGAAAGAGGGGGCAGCAGCTGTGCCACAGAAGCAAGAAGAGAACCAGGTGCAACCGTCAGAGGAAGAAGCAGCTGCGTCACAGAAAACGGCTGAAGCAAAACCTGCTCCAGTAGAACAGCAGCAGGGATCACAGAAGGAGCAGCCCGTGACACAGGTGCAGGATACTCAGAAGCCAGTAGTGTCTGAAGCGGTGCAAGAGAACGTTCTACAGACAGCAGCTGTGCACACATCAACAGAGCCAACCGTGACAAAACAGAACTCAAAGCAGGAATCAGCAGCAGCTATGAAGACTATGCAAGAAGAGAACCAGCAGAACCAGCAGAAACAGGAAGTTTCTCACGATCCGTCACAGGCCACAGTAACTACCGCCACAACGGCAACGGTAGCAGCAGCCACTGCTGCACCGAAAGCTGCTGCATCAGAGCATCCTGTGTTCTCACAGAACAATGAGTATGCACAGTTGAAGAATAAACCAACGGTGGATCCACTTGCACCAAAAAAACTTGAGCGCATGATGCGTGTTACCACCAGCGATAAGCTGCCCTTGAAGTAAACGCACATGCAAAATTTTGGCACATTACGTTGTTGTCTTTTGAAAATTGTTTACTCAAAGTACCCCATGTACATCTCGCAAAAATTTTCTCAGACGTCTCGTACTGTGCTAAAAATTTTGCATGTGAGTATACTCGCTGTATTTCTCTGGGTTCCCGTGGCTGCGCACGCTGCGGTAACCATCAGCGAAGTTGCGTGGATGGGGACGGAAACTTCTGCTAACGATGAATGGATTGAGCTTCACAATGACGGGGACACGTCAGTCTCGCTTGATGGGTGGATGCTGTCTGATGGGATGAATGTAGCGGTAGCGCTCACCGGCAGTATAGCTGCCGGGCAGTACGCGGTGCTTGAGCGTACTGACGACGCATCAGTGCCGGGTGCTGCATTTTTAATATACACTGGGGCACTGAGTAACAGTGGTGCAACACTTTCGCTCTACCGCTCTGACGATGCACTTGTAGACCGTGTCGTTGGCGGTGATGACTGGGAGAATATCGGAGGCGATAACACTACCAAAGAAACAGCACAGTATAAGAAAAATGGCTGGATAACCGCTGTGGGGACACCAGGGACAGCGCCATCTGGGGTGACTGTTGAAATTGAAGAAGAGGATGACGAGGAAAATCATGTTTCTGTGGTGGAAGAAAAAGACGACAACGATTCTTCCAGTGGGTCAGTGCCCACACTCTATCTGGAGCCACGAACACCGAGTGTCACAATTGACGGGCCGAAGCGTGTGTACGAGAATCAGATGGTGACCTTTGTAGCGGAACCGTATGGGCTTGCTGATGGTATTTTGCAGTCGTTTGCGTATCAGTGGAACTTTGGTGACACGAACACCGGAACGGGGAAAGAGATATCGTATCGTTTTCAGTATCCAGGTGAGTATGTGGTTACACTGCGCGGAGTGTACAAAGACTACGAAGCAACTACACGTATGACGGTGGTGGTATTGCCGGTGTCATTTTCTCTTGGCACTAATGACAATGGCGACTTACTTGTACACAATAACGCGCGTTACGAGGTTGATCTCTCAGGATACACAATCATCAGTGAAGCTGGTTCGTTTACTTTTCCGAAGCGTACAATCATGCTTCCGGGGGCAACCATTACGGTACCTAAAGAGCGTGTACGTATACGTCATGGTGCAACAGTAACACTTTCTGATACACAAAAGCAGGTAGTTGCAGAGCTTAGTTCACCTCTGGCTATTGATGAACCTGTAGATTCAGTTGCGACTATGCAAAGCGTTGTTGCGGCACCGACGGTTGCTGAAGTAGCGGTATTGCCAGAGAACTTTGCATTTCCAGGGGAAGAACTTGTGTCTGCTGATTCTGTTTTAGAAGATGAAATACAAGATCTCACCACGCAGCAGGCAACGGTTATCAAGGCAGGTGAGTCAGTTCCAACTGCTTCGTGGCCGTATCTTGCATTGTTTGGAATCGTTGGACTAGGAATACTTGCTGTTTTTGCAGGACGAATGCAATAGTGTAGCATAGGTGTTATGAGGGAAAGAACGTCAGAGGAACAGAGAATTTGTGACGAGGCGGTTGTATATGTTAAGGGTAACAAACGGAAACTTATTGATGAATACGTTGTATCCAAACCAGCACACACCGATGGGAAACCCATCGCAATTTTTATGGCTGGTTCTCCAGGAGCCGGAAAAACAGAATTTGCTGAAACATTCTTAAATGACATCAACGGCGACGATATTGTTTTTGTTGATCCTGATGCTTTGAGAAAGATCATGCCAGGGTATGGTGGCGCAAATGCCCACCTGTTTCAAAAAGCAGTATCGCGATTGGTAAATGAAATGTACTCGGCAGTTCTGAAAGACAAAAGAAGCTTCTTGCTTGATGGAACAATGTCTTCGTATAATCAAGCGCAGATGAATATTGAAAGAGCACTAAAGAAAGGCTATGACGTGTATATTTTCTATGTGTATCAGGATCCAGTATCTGCCTGGAAATTTACCCAAGCACGTGAGAAAACTGAAGGACGTCGCATCTGGATGCAAACCTTCATTCAACAATTTTTTGCAGCCGCGGAGGTGGTTAATCGCATTAAAATCAATTTTGCTAAAGATGTAGTTGTACATCTCATTATTAAAGATATTTTCAATGGTACTAAAAAATTTGAAACAAATGTGCAGGGAGTTGACAGTTATATTAAACATACATATACTAAAGACACGTTAGAAAGGCTTTTAAACTGCTAGATATGTTCTATTTCCTTCGTAGAAATTTGGGTTGGGGTACTTGTGATGCAACAGAAACTCCGGCAGAAAATAAGACAGCGCAATTTTTGCGTGGTACTTCTTCTCGTGAACAAAAAAAGGTTTTCATGAAATCTATCGAGGGCTCAATTGAGAAACAAAAAGAAGTTATTCGCGAAGCTGAAATGACTCCTAGTTAGGTCGTGCAAACTATATACAAATAAGAGCTGTCTGTGTAACTACAGACAGTGTTTATTTGTTACTATAGAGCAACATCTGGATCAGAAAGATCAAAAATTAGTGTTAGTTACAGGTGGGGCTTGCCCAGTGAAATGCGCTTGCGCTAACGAAAGCTTTGCTTTCGTATTTCACCGGACTTACAAATTGACTACATAGGATAATATGTCTGTTGGTACAGAAAAACAAAAATTAGTGTTAGTTACAGGTGGGGCTGGCTTTGTTGGCTCGCACCTGTGTGAACGTCTTGTTGATGAAGGCTATGTGGTTATTTCTCTTGATAACTACTTTACCGGCACCCCAGACAATCACATAGAAGGTGTTGTGTATCGTACAGGCCACACAAAAGACATTGAAGCACTTGTTCCAGAAACACCTGATCTGGTGTTTCACCTAGGGGAATACGCACGTACTGAGAAGAGTTTTGAAGATGTTGAGCTGGTGTGGGACTTAAATAAGTCTGGTACGTTTGCGGTGCTTGAGTTTTGTCGACGGAAGGATTGTAAGGTGGTGTACGCGGGGAGTTCGACCAAGTTTGCTGATCAGGGCGAAGGGCGTGACCAAAGCCCGTATGCGTGGACAAAGGCGACAAACACCGAGCTTGTGCAGAACTATGCAGATTGGTTTGGTCTGAAGTATGCCATCACGTACTTTTATAACGTCTATGGTCCTCGAGAAATGTCCGGTCCGTACGGCACGCTTGTTCGCATCTTTACAGAGCTCCATCGAAACGGACAGCCGCTGACCATTACCGCTCCGGGAACACAAACGCGTAACTTCACGCATGTAGAAGATATTGTGAATGGTTTGATACTAGTTGGTGAGAAAGGGCAAGGTGATGGGTACGGTATTGGTGCTGATGTGTCTCACTCAGTGCTTGAGGTAGCGCACATGTTTGGTGGTGAGCACATCATGATGCCGGAACGAAAAGGAAACCGACTTACCTCGGGGGTAGACAATGTGCGTACTAAGGCACTTGGCTGGCAACCGAAACATGCACTGACTGCCTGGGTTAGTAAGGTGAAGGAAGAGATTGGAGAGGTTAAGCATGCACAGAAGCGTGTGCAGGTATTCTCCACTACGTTTTATCCGCATGCAGGGGCTGCAGAGCATGCTTTGTGTGACTTGATACGTGCAATGCCGAACGTGCACTTTGATGTGATCACCACCAAGTTTTCACGCGACACCATGGGGGATGATTGCGACATTAAAAATGTGTCGCTGTATCGAGTAGGATACGGCCATAAGCTCGATAAGTATCTTTTGCCGTTTATGGGTGCAAAGGTCGCACGCAAGCTTCAGGGTGAACATGACTATATGTTCCGTTGGGCATTGTTTGCCAGCTATGGTGCACTGGCTGCACTTTTTGCACGTAATACAAAGAATCTTCCGTTACTTATTACACTTGCAGACCAGAAGCTTGGAAACATTCGTTGGTACATACGTCTTATTCTCAAAGCAGTACTTGGGAAGGCTGACCAGGTATACGCAACCGATACGCGCGAAGCGCAAAAGGCTATTACACTTTCAAGACGCACGACACTCATTCGTTCAATCGGCTCTGGAGATGCATTTGCAAACCAAGTTCGTTTTGCGTACTCAAATTTTCTGCTTAAACGCGTAAAAGAAAAGCAAAGGCCCTGATGCTAACTCATTTCCTGGATCGCTTCGACAGAGTCTCGCGAAGACGGAAAAACCGAAGGTTTT
>CAJXAG010000045.1 GCA_913050645.1 uncultured bacterium
ACCAATACAATATCTCTTTGGATCAGAAAGTTCATTTTTTTACTGGCTTATAGTTCCGTTAATTATTTTGTTCTTCTTTTAGTTGCTTAACAGATAGCGTGTCGAAACATTGTTTACCGTACACACCATCCATGCTACGTTAGATTCATAAACACAGAATTATTAACACGACTCACATGCAACACATAACAAAAGAAGCCTACGATAACAACGGAAGCTGGGGAATACTCACCAGTCTTGATTTACACGCTTGTAACCCAGAAACCATACGGGACGCTGACAAAGTTTGCCAACATGTATACGAACTATGTAACCTCATAAAAGTGAATCGATTTGGTGAATGCCAAGTGGTTCATTTTGCTGACCACGACGATGATGTCGCTGGTTTTTCAATGGTGCAACTAATAGAGACGTCGCTCGTTTCTGGTCATTATGCCAACAAGACCAACAACGTATACTTGGATATTTTTTCTTGTAAATACTATAACCCCAAGATTGTTGCTGAGTTCTCTAAAACATACTTTGAAGCTGAGAGTTTTGATGTACACGTGCATCTTAGAAAGTAGTAAAATTACTATTTGATATGCAATACATAGAGCAAAGCCATAAAGATTTAAGACTGTATCTCTTACACGGGGTTATTCCGAAAAACCAGTTTAATTTAATTTCTGAGTCAAAGTTCACTGAGAATGTCACAAAGGTTGAGTTTGGCATTCTTGCAGAAAGCCACTTTGTTACTATACAAACTCCGAAATATACCTTTAGTGAGGTGTGTGCCTGCACTGACACGATAATTGATGGTTCAGACCAATTCTTACTTACTGAGTTAGGTGACGCACGAAAATCAGTTGTAAATCAAGAACTTTCATACTCCTTCACCTACAAAGTCACTAACTTTACCGTTGGGGAAGTAAGGCTTGCTTCGTTGCGAAGTAAGCGTCCACACCCACACTGTTATTATCTAGAACACATTTTCCCGACATCTATACCTGGCGAGGAATCTCCTGTGACTGAAGTATACGTTACCGTAGGTGAACAAATTTTGATCGAGTCTGTGCATACCTACCCTAATAACGAAGCCATGGTCTTTACTATCTCTACCATCGAAAAAGCCAACATAGAAGGAGAAAATTAGACATGCTATACTCGAATTAATAACTTTCAAACGACTATGAAACAATACCTTGAAGAAACACTATACAAAGACTGGGGGCAGTTTTTCACTGACTACGAAATACTCCACGAAGAAAAAACCGACGAGCAAGATTTGTTACTTATCAATACACAAAGTTATGGACGTGTGTTGTTGCTCGATGGTGTCGTCCAAGTAACGGAAAAAGATAACTTTGTGTACCACGAACTACTGACCCATGTGCCTATCACTGCACACGGTGCTTGCAAAAGGGTTCTGGTCATAGGTGGGGGAGATGGTGGCATGATCAAAGAAGTACTGAAGTACCCTGACGTGGAGGTGACAATGGTTGAAATTGACGAAAGTGTTGTTAAATTCTCAAAGCAACACTTACCAAAAATAAGCGATGGCGCATTTGATAATGAGCGTCTAAATTTAGTCATTGCAGACGGATGTACGCTTGTCACTGAAAAACAGAATGAGTATGATGTGATTATCGTTGACTCAACAGATCCAATTGGCCCGGGTGAAGTACTTTTCACTAAAGAATTTTACGCAGACTGTAAGAGCGCACTTACTGAAGGTGGAATCTTAGCAACACAAAATGGAGTTCCATTTACGCAGCCTGAAGAACTTCAGCAATCAGTTGCGTACTTTAAGGAGTTATTTGCTGAAGGTACCTGCTATCTTGGCTCTGTCCCCACCTACGTGGGTGGACCTATGGCTTTCGGTTTCGCTACGGACAACACAGAAGCGCTTACACTAAGTCTGAACACTGTTCGCGAGCGTTTCAATTCTCACAACATTGAAACCAAGTACTACACACCAGAAACACACAAAGCAGCCTTTGCACTACCCCGATACATTGAAAAACTGGTTTAAGAATCAGCTTTAACATCAAAAAAAATTGACAATTACGTCTTTATGTGATAGACTTTAAACAAGTTCTTTTTATAGAAAACAAGGAGGTTCGTGATGAGCGACTCAAATCGCAACTCTACCTCCTGGGTAGGGTTATTTTTTAATGCCTTTACGGCATTTTTACATATCCAAAAGGGTGACTCTGGTTCCAAAAAAACTGTCCGAGTATCTGGTGCAGTGCTTAAAAGAGGAATCTTCTTAGCACTTGATTACTGGGTAACGGCCGTTGAGGCTGTTTTTTCAGTTTGGCTCTATGCAAATTTGCCACTGACAGGTACGGCCTTGCTCGTTACCATTTTTCTGTCTCTCTGGGTATTTGAAATTGTAGTTGCACTCTTTTTCATTATCCAATGGCGCATAACAGGTATCGATATTACACTTTCCGAAGACTGGAGACGTGCAATCGATGTTATTTCTGAAGGATCAAAGCGTGTTGGCACAGTCGCTTACTGGTTAAAAATCCTGAAGGCAGTTATATGGGATGGTCCTGAAGAAATTGTGATTTTTTGTCACAAGGAACTTCGTTCCATATACAAGATCAGTCTTGTGCTGCTGGGCGTCACAACCTTCCAGGCAGCATTTTGGGGTGGTACTTTCATCGGCATGTACGAGTTCGTCGTCCAACCAATCATTAGCTACCTCTGGTAAAGAGGTTCACCGAAAAAATACCCAGCGACTAGTGTCGCTGGGTATATTTTAGTTGGAGATTTTAAAAGTATGAATCAAGAGTTCCACGTCGTCGAATGTCAGCGGTAGCACAATGTACCGCACCTCCAAATGGATAGAAGTTTCTAAACGGTATTGGTATTGAGTTTATACCATGCTTTGCTAATAATTCCATAAGCGGACCTTCATTTTCCTCAACAATGGCAGTTTTTTCATCAACACTAAGGAAATTCATAGTAAGCCAGTCACTTGAGAAGTACAAAGCTGAATCAAACGGCATAGTGGGCTCTGGTGCTTCAATAATTTCCCAGGAGTCGAACATAGAAGGTAAGTGTTCTTTACGTACCCATGATGGATTAATCAAAAGTTTTCCAGGACATAACGGCACAATCGAGGTATCAATATGCAGTGGATGTTCTTCATCAAACGACAGTTCATGGATCGCGTACTCATCACCCAAATGACGTCGAACCCACTCAATACCCATAGCATTGGTCACCCCACTTTTTTGCACAAAAAGATCCTTGCCAAAGCGAACAAAGTCTGCCGCATCAAATGCAACCTCATTTTCAGCAACTGCAAACTGTCTAACGCCGTTTGGTTCAGCATTTTCTGGATCAAAGTCCTGATTATAGAAACTATCCTTCATTGATCCCTTGGGAGCCGCCAACCACCGCGCACCATCTCTGAAGTATTCTTCAATCAAGTCTCGAAACGCATAAATTTCAAAGTAACGAGATCGCCAAGCCATAGGAGCTTCGATAATTGTATCTCCAACTACCATCATGACATCACGCGGCATAGCAGAATAAAGACCTGTGCTTGTCCACCAAGGAGTTACACACTCTTTAGAAAAATCCTGTTTTTCTGGCCTTCGCACGGTTACACCTAAGTTTTCCAGAACTTTTACCAAATTATCAAGCTCATACGCAGCTTTGTCTCGCATTTCCTGAGGAAATGGCTTACCACCATATTCGTCAAAAAACCACTTAGAATGACTCGGAGTGGCAGATCCAAGCGCCACATTCCAAACTGGCACAACCGCGTCGTCAACCGAACCAACTATAACTTCTTCCAAGGGATCCCATTCGTTACACGCCCAAACTTTTTTGTCCATAGCATTAGAAATATTCTGTAATAACAATCCCCACTATATCAGATATTATTAACTTAACTACGGTATTATGTAGTTAAGATTATTTGACACGTTCTTATTAGTATGAGCAAAAAAAATTCAAAAATACTTTTTATTGTAATTCTTGCGCTTACGTTCTTAAGTATTGTCGCAACTTCATATCGTTACCTTGTTATACGAGACTATGAGGTGTATGACGATACTGAGGAAGAGTTACTAGAAGAAGTTGATGAATTAGAATAACCTCGCACCATGGAAAACATTCGCTGCGCATTTGATGCCCCCACATATCTGATAATCTCTGAAGAGGTGACTGCGTTGATATACTACTCTCATTTTATTGCAATTTTTGCAGCATTATCAATTAGCTTGCTAGTGTTTTTTCATAATCCAAAACTTCTTGTATCAAGACTGTTTCTTGTTTTTGCGTCTGTCTTGAGCACATGGATCTTTTTAGATGTGATTTTATGGTCAACCAACGACCCGGGAATAGTAATGTTCTCTTGGTCAATGCAGGTCTTACTTGAGCCGATGCTTTATGCCATCGCATTTTATTTATTCTACGCCTTTTTGTATGGCGATATTCCTTCTTTTTGGACAAATGTGTTTGTAACGATTATTCTATTACCTTTGATTATCTTGCTTCCAACAAATCTGAACGTGGACACAGTCTATCTTTCATTTTGTGAAACTGACGAAGGGCCATTGGCTTTGTATTACACTTATTTCTTGAATATCTGTTTCATTCTACTAACTATCTATTCAGGACTTAAAGGAATTAAGTTATTTGATAGTCAGAAAAAGAAAGCTGCGACCTACTTTGTTGTCGGACTCATCATCTTCATGCTGTCGTTCACTGTGGCTAACATCATCAGTAGCTTGACTGACAACTGGGACATTAGTCAGTACGGACTTTTTGGTATGCCTATCTTTGCAGCACTTATTGCCTACAGTATCGTGCAATTTAGTATGTTTAGGATTCAGATGGCAGGCGCTCAATTCCTAGTTGTCACGCTGTTAGCCTTAGTAACTTCATTACTTTTTGTGAAGTCTGAGTTACAAAGACCTGTCACAATAATTACTATCGTTTTCACTGCGATTGTTGGATTCTTTCTCATGAGAAGTGTTAAGAAGGAGTTTACACAAAAACTTGAACTTGAAAATCTAACAGAACGTCTAAAGAAAGCAAACGAGCGATTGCGCGAGCTTGATCAGATGAAGTCAGAGTTTGTTTCTATCGCTTCCCACCAACTGCGCAGTCCACTAACCTCCATCCGTGGTTACGCATCAATGCTTTTGGAGGGCACGTATGGACGACTCAGTGAGAAAGCGACACAAGCAATCACGCGCATCTCTGAATCGAGCCAATACATGGCTGCGTCAGTAGAAGATTACCTCAACGTGTCACGTATCGAAGCGGGGAACATGAAGTATGAACTTATTGATTTTAATCTTAAAGATGAAGCATCCCATGTGTCTGACGATAAACGTCAAGAGGCGATTAAGAAGGCGTTACTCTTGAGCTTCAAGTCAGATATGGATACCCATGGTATTGTCAACGCAGATATTGGCAAAACACGACAAATACTGCATAACCTGATCAATAACGCACTGAAATACACACCTCGGGGTACGGTGACTGTCTTTGCTCATGATGATAAGAAAAAGAAACTTATGCATGTGGACATTATCGATAGCGGTATCGGTATGAAGCCTGACGAGCTTGAAGACATTTTTGGTAAGTTTGAACGAGCACATAACGCAAATGAAACTAATGTTACTATTACAGGTCGTGGACTGTTTGTAGCACGAAAGATGGCGCGCGCCATGGGTGGCGACGTGACAGCACATTCTGATGGCGTTGGACATGGATCAACGTTTAGACTCACACTTCCGTTGCAGATGTAGAAAACGACCGAAAGCATTGCTTTCGGTCTTTTTCTACTTTCAAGTATACCTGTCTTTTGCTACACTAACTTCTATGAAAAAACGATTACTTACCGGACTACAATCCTCAGGAGATTTACATATTGGAAACTATTTTGGTGCACTGAAACCTTTCGTAGACATGTACGAAGACTACGAGAGCTTCTTGATGATTGCAGACTATCATGCACTTACCTCATTACGCGACCCGCAAGCTATGCACCGCAACACAATCAATGTCGTAAAAGACTATCTCGCGGCAGGTGTCGACCCAGAAAAAGCGGTTATCTTCCGCCAGTCAGACAACCAGGATCACACCGAACTTGGATGGGTGCTTAACTGTATGGTGACCGTACCGTTTTTGATGCAAGCACACTCATACAAAGACAAAGTAGCAAAAGGAAAAGAAGCGAATGCAGGACTCTTCACGTATCCAATGCTGCAGGCTGCAGACATCACGCTCTACAACGTCGACATCGTACCGGTAGGGGAAGACCAACGGCAACACCTTGAGTATACGCGTGAGGCAGTTGGGAAGTTTAACCGTACCTACGGAGAGACACTCAAGGAGCCAGAAACAGCAATCCTTGACGGCGTTGGGGTTGTACCGGGGACTGATGGGGCAAAAATGAGCAAGAGTTACGGAAACACCGTGCCCCTATTTGGCACACCAAAAGAAATAGAGAAGGCAGTGATGGGAATCGTAACGGACTCAGACGGTGATCGACCAGAGAACGTATACGCCATCCATCGGCTCCTAAAGTCAGCAGATGAACTTGATCCTCTCTATGAAGCACACAAAGGACGTTATGGGGATCTCAAAAAGGCACTGGTGGCTGATCTAGAAGAGCTTATCGCACCGATGCGTAAAAAACGTGACCAGATATCTGACGATGACGTCAAAGCAGTATTGCAAGACGGTGTCGCTCGAGCGAAAGAAGTTTCAAACCAAACACTTGCACGAGTGCGCGATGCAGTTGGAATCACACTATAAAATAAATATACTCGCATATGTCATTTCTCAGACCAGAACAAAGCTTTACAAACGAGACACCTGCATCTATCTCCGGTGTGCTTGAAAAATACATTGCTAAAAATGACTGGGAATTAGAATATGTTGCAGGCAACAGGCCAGAAGAAAATGTTTTTCGTTTTAAACTCAGCTCCAACACTGGTGAAGTCTTAGGCGCACAAGATCACGAAGGCAACACACTCGCACTTCAAAACCATTTAAGCGAAACACTAGGTGGAGACTATTTTGTTACTAGCGGAGAATCCCCAGAACCGTATATTCAAATTGAAAAGATAGCTCCCAGGTAGCTATTGATCACGAGCACGTAAGCTATTCGCAGAGACCTTGACTAAGGGTAATATTTGTGATATATTAGTTTCAGTTTTTAGAAAGGGAAAAGAAAAAATGGTACTCCCAGCAAAAGTTCTGTATCCAAAAGTCAAAAATGCGGCAGACGCTGTAGCTGTCTGTGAGCTCATGGAGCTCATGGGCAGTACTTACACTTCCATTTTTCCAGCAGGAAGCGAGGTGCACGGCAGTTCACTGGTCAACACCGTCCAAGTCGCCGGTGTATTTGACGACATAGAAGAAGCGGATAAGTGCGAAGATGTACTGATCACCTTCGGTCACATTCAATCAAGAAACACGGGCGGACCGACTGGTTCCTGACCTATCTTTTTGTAACGAGTAAGCAAGGTACTGCCTTGCTTTTTTTGTTGACGAACAGCGAGAAGCAAGGTATTTTATAGCTATTCCATTGACGCAGCTGACACTGCAGAGGTGAGGGAGGAACAGACAGACGTCTTAGTAGAACCCTCCGGGTCGCGCACGACACGCGTTGGTCGAAAATAAAGGATACTGCACCGAGGTCCGGCCTAGGGCTAGCCCTAGGCCGGACCTCGGTAGAAGAGGATTGAAG
>CAJXAG010000046.1 GCA_913050645.1 uncultured bacterium
ACAATTATTTTTGTGAGAGATCTCAGAACTTTTCTCAACATCAAATAGCCCTACCGTCAGTAGGCTGTGCGAGGAGAGTACATCTCAAATCGGAAAGGAGGTATTCCGAGGCGATTTAGTAGCCCTAAATAGTAGCTATGTTCACGGAAATCACGAAACGAAATGGTACAACAGTCCCGTTTGACCAGAACAAAATAATCGTGGCAATGCGTAAAGCATTTTCACAGGAAAATACACCAGTAACAGATGATGTCTTACAGCAAATGACTGATCGTGTTACTGCAAAACTAGAAGGTGTTTGTGAAGTCGTAAAGGAAGAACCATGCCCAACAGTAGAACAGGTCCAAGACCTTGTGGAGGAGACACTGATGGAGCGTGGATACTTTGTAGTTGCAAAGCATTACATTCTCTACCGCTTCCAGCAAACAGAAGAACGTCAGGAAGAGACAATCAAAGAGATTGAAGAGAATCGTCTGATGATTAAGACTGCTGATGGTGAAGAACAATTTTCACAAGAGTCAGTACATACATATATTAAGCAGTTTGTGTATGGCGTTGAGGCAGATATCGACATCGACGGTGTTGTTCGTCAGATTGAGCGAGAGGTATACGATGGTATCACTACCAAAGAACTTGCGAAACTGGTGACACTCGTACTGCGATCAAAGATTGAACTCGACCCGTCATACTCACAAGTTGCAGCGCGACAGTTGTGCGCGCGGATCTATGAAGAGGCAATTGCAGACGAGGTTGACGTACAGGCAGATGACTTCCAGAAGAAGTATCAGGATGCATTTGTGCGCAATATCAAGCTCGGTATCACCGACAAGAAGTATGCAGCAGAGCTTGCTGACTTCGACCTTGCGAGCATTGCGGCAGCAATCAAACCAGAACGTGATGATCTGTTCCGCTATCTCGGTACCGAGACGCTTCATGACCGATACTTCGTACGTGCCGCTGACGGGCATATTCTTGAAACACCACAGTATATGTGGATGCGTATAGCGATGGGACTTGCGGTCAATGAGGAAGACAAAACTGCACGCGTCCTCGAGTTCTACGAAATTATGTCAACGTTACGCTTCGTGCCATCTACTCCTACATTGTTCCATTCAGGAACACCACACCCGCAACTCTCTTCTTGTTACCTCAACGTTGTGGAAGATGATCTCGATCATATCTTTAAAGTCTTCGGTGACAATGCACAGCTTTCTAAGTGGGCGGGAGGTATTGGTACCGCATGGACCAAGCTGCGTGCGACTGGGGCACTTATCAAAACTGCCGGTATTACCTCACAGGGAACGATTCCGTTTTTGAAAATCTCAAACGACGTGACCGTTGCTATCAATCGTTCAGGCCGTCGACGTGGTGCGACGTGTGTGTACATGGAAAACTGGCACTATGACTTTCCTGACTTCCTAGAGCTTCGTAAAAACACTGGTGATGAACGTCGTCGTACACACGACATGAACACCGCAGCGTGGATTTCTGACCTGTTTATGAAGCGGGTGAAAGAAAATGGTGAGTGGACACTCTTCTCACCTGATGAGACGCCAGAGCTTACTGAAACATATGGAAAAGAGTTTGAAGAATACTACACTAAGTACGAAGAGATGGCTGACCGTGGTGAGATTAAACTCTTCAAAAAGATGCGAGCACTTGACCTCTGGAAGAAGCATATTGGTATGCTCTTCGAGACAGGACATCCCTGGATTACCTTTAAGGATCCATCAAACGTCCGCTCACCACAAGATCATGCGGGTGTGGTGCATAGCTCAAATCTTTGTACAGAGATTACACTCAACACTTCAGCAGAGGAAACAGCGGTGTGTAACCTAGGGTCAGTACACTTCCACAAGCACATTACCAACGGGAAGTTTGACGAAGCGCTTGCGAAAGAAACGACAACGATTGCAATGCGCATGCTTGATAATGTAATCGACATCAACTTCTACCCAACAAAGGAGGCAAAGAACTCGAACATGAAGCATCGCCCGGTAGGACTTGGTATCGCAGGGTTCCAAGACGCACTGTATGCAATGGACATCATGTTTGATTCAGACGAGTGTGTGCAGTTTGCTGACCGCTCTATGGAGATCATCTCACATGCAGCGATTATGGCTTCAAGCAATCTCGCACGAGAGCGCGGGGCATACGAGAGCTTTACAGGAAGTAAGTGGGATCGCGGCATTATGCCGGTTGATACTATTAAGCTCCTTGAGGAGAATCGTGGACTTTCTACCAATACTGATACGAGTGAATCACTCGACTGGACACCAGTACGTGAATCAATCAAGAAGTATGGAATGCGAAATAGTAACTGTATGGCAATTGCACCAACAGCAACTACTGCAAATATCTCAGGGGCAATTCCAGGTATTGAGCCAATCTACAAGAACATCTACGTGAAGGCGAACATCTCTGGAGACTTCATTATTGTGAACACAGCATTGGTGAATGATCTCAAGAAGCTTGGTCTGTGGAGCAAAGATATGCTCGATACACTGAAGTATCATGACGGTTCACTGGCGGATATACCTGAGATACCTGCGGAGCTGAAGGCAAAGTACAAAGAGACGTTCGAGATCGATATGCGGTGGTTGATGAAAGCTGCTGCTGCACGTGGGAAGTGGATCGATCAGTCGCAGTCCCTGAATATTTTCTACTCAGGAACCTCAGGAAAGGAAATTAGCGACCTCTACCTCTACGCATGGGAAGCAGGAGTGAAGACAACCTACTATCTCCGTAGTCTTGGTGCGTCACAGGTTGAGAAGTCAACTATTAGCAAACAGGGAACGCAGCTGCGCAAGAACCAGAATTCTTCATCGCAAGCGACCGATGCAACTGCAGCCCAAAAAACAGGTGAAACAAGCGAACCGGTGCTATCACCAATGGCGACCCCGTCACCGATTCAGAAGGCGCAGATTGATGCCGCAAAAATTGCAGAGAAAGTTGCTGCAAAACCGTCAGCATCAAAAGCACCCGTGAAGCTGCATGTGGCAGCAGACTCAGTTTGTGAGTCATGTGAAGGATAACTAAATGTTATCCTGCAAGAGGTTGCTGCATATTTTTCCGTCAAGAAAATATGAACAACCTAGACAGTTCCTGTAAACAAGTTTGCTTTTACTGCATTCTCGAGACAAATATATGCAAGCATCTATTTGCTCGCTCATTTGTAAAAGTAAGGAATAAGGGATATCATCCCGCACGAGGTGGGATATGCTGGGAGCATATCACAAGATCTTTTGAGAAATCTTTGATTTCCAAAAGGCGCACCACTTCTGTAAGAAAGTTTGATGAGTGGTAGTTATCTACAAAAAAATGATTTTTTTCTAAAATGCGACAGAAAAGATTGTTATACTGATAACTAACGAGAAAGAGGTATCTGTCCGGGATTGTGTGACGCGACACGCAGTCCCCGCCAGGTACCTCTTTTGCTATCTCTGGTAAATTTTCTGCAGAGAGGTACAATATGCCAACGAAATTATTACACACTAAACATAACGTATGAACAAAACAGGAATCATTAATAACAGTTCAACCGACCCCAACAAAATTCTTCCAATGAAGTACAAGTGGGCGCGTGAGCACTACAAGGCCGGAGTCAATAACAACTGGGTGCCAGAAGAAATTTCTATGCAGCTGGATATTGAGCTGTGGAAGAAGACTGGAGAGGGTGCTCTTTCTGAAGAAGAGCGTCGAATGATCATGTGGAATCTCGGTTTCTTCTCAACTGCAGAGTCACTGACTGCAAACAATCTTGTGCTTGCAGTGTACAACCACGTAACCAATCCAGAGTCTCGTCAGTATCTTCTTCGTCAGGCATATGAAGAGGCGATCCATACTGATACGTTTATTTATTGCTGTGACTCACTTGGACTTGATCCTGATGAGGTGTACAACATGTACGAAACGATTCCTTCGATTAAAGCTAAAGATGACTTTGTGGTTGATTTCACACAAAGTGTGTTTGACCCAACTTTCAAGACCGATTCTATTGAAAATATTCAAAAGTTCGTACATGACCTTATTGGGTTCTATGTCATCATGGAGGGCATCTTCTTCTATGCTGGTTTTGCAATGATTCTTTCTATGAAGCGTCAGAATAAAATGGTTGGTATTGGTGATCAGTTCCAGTATATTCTTCGTGATGAATCAATTCACCTTGCGTTTGGTCTTGATCTGATCAATACCATTAAGGACGAAAATCCAGAGATCTGGACTGAAGAGTTCCAGACTGATATCCGAGATAAGATTAAAAAAGCAGTAGATCTTGAGATGGACTACGTAGATGATGCTATGCCAAACGGTTTCCTTGGTTTGAATCCATCAACCGTAAAGGACTACGTGAAGCACGTTGCTGATCGTCGATTCGAACGACTCGGCATGGAGATTGAGTACAACGCCGACAACCCATTCCCGTGGATGAGTGAGGTGATCGATGTTTCTAAGGAGAAGAACTTCTTTGAGACGCAGGTGACTGAATACCAAAACTCAGGTTCACTCGATTGGGAATAAAAATTTCCCTCTGAAATCACCTAGTCTACTTTGTCAGACTGCGAAAAAAGACGCTCGCTGGGCACTAGCCCCACTCGCGTCTTTTTTCTTGTCTTCCGCGTATCCTAGGCAATTTAAGAGAGAAATACGTAACTAGGCCACAAACACAATATCTTGCGCAAGTGTCAATCGTATTTCTATCCACAGCTTAAAAAATGTGGTGCTATTTACAAAAGTGCAAAAAAACGTTGTATATAAAACATATTATGTGATTTTCTGTGAAAATTATCCACAAAAACCTTGTTTTTAGGTCTTTCTGTAAGCTATGTATGATTTGTTATAATGGAGAGGTCCAGTTATGGACTAAGTGACACGCTGAGCATTTTTATTAGCAGAGGGTAGCCCTTTTAAAGAGCCTATAGGATAGCTGGTAAACGATTTTGCTAGCGTGTCCTGTGGGCTTTTCTTTTAAGTACCTTGTCTCACTCACTCGTTAGTGGGTGGGTGATCAAGAGCACTTAGCAGAACAAGTCCAACACTCTTGGTTGGCTTTAATCATTTTCTTAAATGGTAAAAGTTGATAGGGAAACAGGGGAAGAACAAAAATGTTTTGTTGGTTCCGATGGGAATCGGCGCTGCAACTTTGTATTCCGTAACGGAAAGGCTATCTGGACTAAATCCGGAAAATGGTGGACTTTTCCAGCTTGCGGGTCTTCACCTAGTGCACATATTGAGGCAGGAAGCGAAACGGCCACCTCAATATCTGAGATGACCGTTTCGAACAATTCAAAATAAAAAATTTTTTCCGAGATGTTTCTGCATCTCGGTTTTTTTATTCTAACACTCAAATTCTTGAGAAGTTCAAGATTATACCCATTTCAATATATCGTCAAATGTACGTGAGTACTTTCCGACTTTTTGGTAGTATATACAGAACATGAGAAGCGGATTCACGATTATGATGATGGTAGTACTCCTGTTTGCAGGTGGGTATTTTTACTATATCGCGCAGGCGGTGTGTCCGATTCCGCTCTCATACTCTATTGGGCAACTCGATCCACAGTTCGACTTATCAAACGATGCAGCAAAGTTGGTGATCGCTGAGGCTGAGAGTGTCTGGGAAGACGCAACAGGACAAAATTTGTTTACCTATGACGAAGACGCTAAGTTCACGGTGAACTTTATCTATGACGACCGGCAGGCAGAGAGTGATGCCGAAGGGAGCTTTAAAGACAAACTCGATCAAAGTAAGGAGGTGACCGAGTCGATCAATGCGCGATATCAACAGCTTCTGGAAGAGTACGACCAGCTGCAAGTGATGTATAGCAAACAGGTGGCACGCTATGAAACGAATATCACCGCATATAACACGCAGGTAGAAGCGTTAAATAACCAAGGAGGTGCGGATGAGGCGCAGTATGCTGTGTTGCAAGAACGTAAGGTTGAACTTGATCAGGAGCGTGAAGAACTCGATGCACTTTCAGGAAAACTCAACAGAATGGTTAAAGAGATAAACGAAATAGGTGATCAAGGTAATCGTTTAATCGAAACATATAACCGCGGTGTGGAAGAATATAACGATACATTTGGTGATGCCCGAGAGTTTACCCAAGGTGCCTATAGTACCGATGGTCAGATTGATATTTTTGCGTTCGAGAACCATAACGAACTGCGTCTGGTGTTAGCACATGAGTTCGGGCATGCACTTTCGCTTGATCACGTTGGTAATGAGCTGTCTATCATGTACTTCCTCATTGGCAATCAGCCAGTTGATCTTGTACCGTCCAATGAAGATGTCGCAGAGTTTAGGCGTGTTTGCTCACAGTGGAGTGTCTGGGATACAATTAAACAATCAATATTTAAATAATTAATTTATGCATATGGAATCAAAATCATTTATACAAAAGGGCTATGTGCAGCTACTACTCACCTTTATTTTAGTGGGGGTACTTGTCGCACTTTCGGCATATGCGCAACTTACTTTTAAAGAAGCAAGGGGTACCTATACTGGCGAAGCGACCATTTCCATTTCGGGAGAAGGAGAAGTGATGGCAGTGCCTGATATCGGGCAGTTTTCATTTGCCGTGCGTGCAGAAGGGGCAGATGCGGTGGACGCGCAAGAAAATTCAGCGGAAGCGATTAACGCGATCCTCGCGTACCTAGAAGGAGCAGGGGTGGAAGAGAAAGACGTCAAGACACAAAACTATAACCTACGTCCAAAGTATCGTTATGAGGAGCGGCCATGCCTCACGGGTGGCTACTGTCCTCCGGGAGAGCGGGTGATTGATGGCTACGAGGTGAGTCAGAACGTGACTGTGAAAGTACGCAACCTCGATGAAGCTGGAACGCTTATTTCAAACGTGGGTGAACGAGGTGCAACAAACATTTCAAGTTTGCAGTTCACTATTGATGATATCGACGTATTGCAAGCACAAGCACGAGAGGAAGCAATCGCTGACGCAAAAGAAAAAGCACAAAAGCTTGCAGACGAACTTGGTATGCAGCTTGATCGCATTGTTGGATTCTACGAAGGTGGTAACAATGGATATGCGCAAATGGAACGATCAGTGATGGCAATGGATACAGCAGAAGGTCTCGGTGGAAAAATGACTGCACCGAGTATCCCAGTAGGGGAGAATGAAATCCTATCCAACGTAACCATTACGTATCAGTTAAAATAGTTTTAATCACTTTATCTGCTTTGTATCTTCGATACAAGTTGCACTCACTCACAAACAGGAACGTTCTTTGGAACGTTCCTGTTTTGTTCATTCGTTCACTTGTCAGACTATGAAAAAAGACCCTCCCTGGGCAATGCATCCCAGCCGGGTCTTTCTCTCGTTCTTCTTACAGAAGCTGTTCAGGTTGTCATGATTTTTCATGCTTCAAAATCATAGGCAACCTCTTGCAAAAGTCTCCCAGACTTTTTCACCTCGCATCTAAAGCAATTTAAACAATTTTCACAGAAACAATAGGCAAAAAAGCAAGTCAGGGCACCTATGCTAATTAAAACCTAGCAAGCAAGCCATACTGCAGTTGTACACAAC
>CAJXAG010000047.1 GCA_913050645.1 uncultured bacterium
GAGAAATACTTACTTAACAGCGTCCTTTAGAGCCTTAGCTGCTCGGAACTTTGGTACGCGCATAGCTGGAACTTCGATAGGTTCACCTGTGCGTGGGTTTCGAGCTGTGCGAGCATTTCGCATTTTAGCTGAGAAAATACCAAGTCCTGCGATTGATACTTCCTGGCCAGCCTTAAGCGTATCAACAATTGAGCTCATCATGACCTCAACTGCTCGTTCAGCGTCTGCCTTAGTGATACCTAGCTCTTCGTGGATTTTGTTAATGATGTCTGCCTTATTCATATGTTTTCTGAATATAACTAATGGCGAGTAAACATTTTTGTGATGGTATGTACCATGCACGGTGCCCTAATGGCTTGTAAAACATTATATAGCAACATATTTACCGTGCAACGACTTGTAAAGCAATAATTGTGTGTTGTGGTGTTTTGACACTTTCGTATATGCTATTATGGCTGCCATGTTAAAAATTGCTATTCAAGGTATTAAAGGGTCATTTCATCATGAAGCAGCACAGAAATTGGTCGATGCTGACCCCGTTGAGTGTGTAACATTTCAAGATGTTTTTGATGCAGTAATTAAACACGAGGTGGACTACGGAGTGGTTGCTATTGAAAACAGTATTCATGGCTCCATAAACCACGTATATCGCTTACTTGAGCGATATAATCTATGGATAGCAGGAGAAACAACACTGAGTATTGAGCAGTATTTGATTGGTCCACAGAAGGTATCAGTAGAAGAACTCAATAGCCCTGATGCAGAAGTGCGTACGATGTTTCCTGCGTTTGCCCAGTGTGAGTTGTGGCTTGAGGAGAACCTACCGCTTTCTCGTCGCGCGGAGTTGTATGACACAGCGTTTAGTGTTCAGAACGTTATGGATGAGGGAGAACCTTTGGCGGTCGCTATAGCGGGTAAATACGCTGCAAAAGAGTACAACGGCGTGATTATTGCTGGACCTATCAATGATGATCCACATAACTACACGCGCTTCATTTTGCTTACCAAACAGCGGCAGGTTGCTGAACATACAAACCGCACCTCTATCATCATGACCACTGGTCACACAAAAGGCGCGCTTTATCATGCTTTGGGTGCTTTTGCAGAGGCTGGCATTAACCTTTCAAAGCTTGATAGTCACCCGATACGTTCAGATAAACGAAACTATTCTTTTTATATCGATCTAGAGGCAGGGGTAGAGGATGAGCATACAAGACAAGCGTTTGAAGAAATACGCAACATGGGCTGCACAATTAAGGTGCTGGGGAGTTACACGGTGGAGGAATAGTACATACTAAAAAAAGGTGATCGCGTTGCGACCACCTTTGCTATTACGACAACCCGAACTCATCTGCCGTCTGCTTGATCTGCCGTTCAATGCCCATTAGGGTAAAGTTGCTCAAGGCAAGCAGTGGTTTGCAGAGTTCATCTAAACCCATGCCGTAGAGCATCGTCGGCGGAAAGTTTTTCAGCGCGTTGATGCCGTCTTGTGTGTGTTCAAGGTACTGCTGCGCGGTGGCGCAGCTTGTAAGTGCAATGTCTTTCATGCCACGTCTCCTTTCATGTGTACTGTAGCGGTGTACGTCAGTGCTCACAAGCAGGGAAGTTGGATAGTAATAGTTTTATGTGCGTGTCAAAATAAAAAGTGCCCGATTCTTCTTACGAAGAATCGGGCTTTTTGTATGCCTTGAAACGGTATCCGTGTCCGCCGCAGTTGCTGCAGCGTCTGAAATGGAGCAGCTTCTGCGCAATCGGACGCAGGAGTTGACCTGAGCCGCCACAGCGCACACATATACCTTTGCTGATGTGTGTCATAAAAGAACCTTCTTAATTTGAAGGTATGATACCACAAATATTGACTTTATCAATAAAACGTGGTACGATTCAAGGGAATGTTCATATACAACTGGAGGAATCCAACATGGAATTTTCGAAACTGTCAACTGAGACCCTTCGTTCACTGAGGGTGGGTGATGTGGTTGTTATGGAGCGCGGCAACGCTCCGCGTATCACTGGTGCGATCATTGCGATCGAGCCTCGGTGGGGTACTGATGCCTTGCCGATTGTGACCCTCGAAGGTCACGATGAGAACTGGACTGGTGGCATCGGGGAAGAGATCAACTTCGAAGCCTGCCGTCAGGCCGGTGCTCATATGGTCCTTGAGATCGTTGAGCAGGCACCGTATCAGGTGCGGTCGCGGCCGAAGCGGAACATCTTCCGTGAGCAGGCGACGCGTGACATGGCACGAGCGGTTTCTGAAGGTCGTACCGAGTTCTGGTTCCATGCACGCAACGGTGCTCCGAAGGGGCAGCTGCGCGGCACGTACCGGGAAATGGACAAACCTTTTTTCTTTGCGCTTGCGAAGCTGCCGTATGAGATTACGACCGCTTTTCACAGCGAGCGTGCGATGGAGCTCTGGGCAAAGGCTGGATATCCTGGCCTTGCCCGTCGTCCTGACGCACTTTCGCGTGAGGAGAACGAGAATGGTCGAAGCCTTTCGGCTGTTCTTGCCTCGAACGAGCACTGGTTTGTGCGGGAGAAACCGTTCTGTCGCTTTGTGCGGCAGAATTGGTCGAAGTTGGTCATGACCAAGTCTGAGATGCACAAGGATGCTGATGATCATCTCGAATGGGAGCGTCAGTCGTACGAACGCGATATGGCCGAACTTCATGGTGTTGAGATCGACGACGATGAGGATGATCATTTTGCTGATACAATGGGCTGGAACGAGCCTCACCTCGGCGACAATGACGCAGACTACGCGTATATGTAACGCAAAAATCCACCCCGCCGCGAGCAAGGCTCGCGGCGGATTTTCTTTTTATATTTCGGATTCCTATTATCTTAATTTTGAGTAGATAACGCGGAGCGGAAAGAAAATTTTGTGAGCCGTACTTTTGCTACGGTGAGAAAAATTTTCTGCACCAGCGACAAAGTTAGCTGCCAAAATTATGGTAATAGGTTACCGAGCGTAGCTGATAACGCGGGTTTCTCTAATGACATGCACCTTAATCTCTCCTGGGTAGCGAAGTTGTGCTTCAATGTTGCCAGCAATCGTACGTGCGAGTGTGTTTGCCTGGAGATCTGAAAGTTCGTCTGGGTTGACCATAACGCGGATCTCACGACCTGCAGAGATTGCAAACGCTTTTTGTACACCCACCAGGTCGGTTGCAATTGCTTCGAGCTCAGTCAATCGCTTGATGTAGTTTTCAATAGAGTCGCGTCGAGCTCCTGGTCGTGCTCCAGACAGTGAGTCAGCTACCTGTACGATGATTGACTCAGGTGTTTCATACGGGTATTCCTCGTGGTGTGCACGCATGGCAAGAATAACTTGCTCATCGACGTTGTATTTCTGCAAGATGCGGATACCGATTTCTACGTGTGTGCCTTGCACTTCATGACTTACCGTTTTACCAATGTCATGCAGCAGTGCCCCTGCACGCGCTACCGCTACGTCTGCCCCTGTTTCTTCAGCGATGATTGCAGCGATGTGCGCCATCTCAACTGAGTGCCACAATACGTTCTGTCCGTAGCTTGTGCGGAAGTGCAGACGACCAAGAATGGTCATCAGTTCCGGGTGGAGGTTCTGTACTCCTGCGTCAAACGCCGCTTTCTCGCCCATTTTTCGTACGGTTTGTGCAACTTCTTTACGTGCTTTGTCGATTGCTTCCTCAATCTTCGCAGGTTGAATACGCCCGTCTTTAAGAAGTGTTTCAAGTGCCACGCGGGCAATCTCACGGCGGATTGTATCAAACGATGAGAGAGTAATGTACCCAGGTGTATCGTCGATCAGTACATCGACACCAGTCATACGCTCAAAGCAACGTACGTTGCGCCCTTCCTTTCCGATGACCTTGCCTTTTAGGTCGTCACTTGGTAATTCCACGTTTGCCGTCATGAAGTTGGTCGGCATATTGTTACCGACACGATGAATTGCTGCAAGTAGAATGTTTTGTGCTTGTTTCTCAAAGGTTTCCTCACCCATCATTGAAAGTTTTTGAATACGATGTGCAAGGTCGTCTGCTCGTTCGGTCTCCATACGCTCGACAACAGTGTTGTACGCGTCTTCTTTTGAAAGACCAGCAACCTCTTCGAGCTTTGTGTCAAGTTCACCCTTTCGTTCATCAAGTTGTGCTTTAATCTCCTTTACTTGATCAATCTTTTCACGTACAGCCTCTTTTTCAGAGTCAAAAGTGATTTGTCGCTCATCAATAAGCTCCTCACGTTTCTCCAGACGTTCTTCTTTATGCTTTATTTGTTCTTCGCGTTCCTTTAGTTCCGCCTTGCTTTCAGCTTCAAGCTTTTCAGCTTTTGCTTCAGCCTTTTCAATAATCTTCAATCCTTTCTCTTCGGCTTCGAGTTCTTTTTCTTTAAGGTCGAGTTCAACGGATGACTTCTTTGATAGTGCGTGGAGGTATCGCAGATAGTATCCAGAGCCTATGCCGAAGAGTAGTGCTGCAGCTACTGCCGAAAGCAGTAGTATCGGTTGCATCGGAGGCATAGTATTCGGTTGTTATGAATAATCCAGGTTCAGTCGTTACGGAAAAATACATCGTACAGTCACTACAAAACATAGCAGAATTGTGGAAGGTTGTCGATAAACGATTCTTTTTCTGATATCGTAGTAGATAGAAGAGGAGGAATGAGATGTATATTCTCAACGGCTTTTTGACGGGACTTGCTGCGGCAGTCTTTATCGCTGCTATTACCGAAAGTCCAGAATTCATCTTTGTGTACGTTTCCATGTATGTGCGACTGATGCTTTTGGCAGGGAGTTTAATTGTATTCATGTTTTCTATTTGGTTTTTGTTTACCATTATTCGGAACAAGGATGTCTACGACAGAAACCATGAAGCAACCATACTGCTCAAAAAGTCTCGCAGGGGAACGCTTACGGAAGAAGAACGTAGACGATTTGAACAGTACCAAACGAACGGAATTCTGTCGTATAACTCCTTTGGCGTACTGCGTGTTTCTGATCAAGCATGTGATGAGCTGTGGGGATGATAAAACCGCAACGCGAGCGCGTTGCGGTTTTTCTATGTGAGTAGTCTAGCTATAAATTACATCAACAACGCAAGTTACTAATTTCTTACAGAAACTGTCCAGATTGTAGGACTTTGTCGACAATCTTTTGAGAAATGACACTAAGTCATTTCTCACGCTCCGACCGTTAGTCGACCATAAAAGCTAGCGCTTTTATGAATAAATTACGTCGACTAACCCGTACGCTTTGGATTCCTTTGCGTCCATAAAGAAGTCGCGGTCAGTATCTTTTTCAATATCTGCCAACTTCTTTCCTGATGCTTTTGCAAGCATCTTGTTAAGTGTGTCCCGTGTCTTGAGGATATGCTTTGCAGTAATTTCAATATCACTTGCTTGTCCTTGCGCACCGCCCCATGGCTGATGGATCATCACTTCGGCATTTGGCAGGATTGCTCGCTTACCCTTTGCTCCCTGTGAGAGGATGATTGACCCCATTGAGGCTGCCATACCGGTGCAAACAGTGGTCACGTCAGGCTTGATATGGTTCATGGTGTCGACAATAGAGAGTCCTGCGGTCACGCTTCCCCCGGGTGAGTTCACATATAGGAAGATATCTTTCTTTGGATCTTCCGCTTCAAGAAACAGAAGCTGTGCAACTACAAGGTTCGCCATGTGGTCTTCAATACCACCGGTGACAAAGACGATGCGCTCTTTTAGAAGGCGTGAGTAGATGTCGAAAGCTCGTTCGCCGCCCTGCGTCTTTTCTATAACCATTGGCACCAGCTGTGCCATTACTTCATGTTGTGATTTTTCCATATTTCAAAAATTAAATTGCTTCCGTATCAGTAATACAAGGTACTGTATCAGAAAGTAGTAAAGATTAAAACAAAACTCCGATGGAAGAGAATTGGACAAAGTGCTTTGGGTACGCGGAAGACAAAGAAAAAGACCCGAGTGGGACAAATGTGTCCAGCGAGGGTCTGTTTCTGCAGTCTGACAAAGTAGACGAAGTACTATGTCTGATTCTCTAGCATCTTCATGACTGCTTCGTTTGTCATAACTGACGCAACGTACACGCGAACCCGTGCTTCGTCAGCGTCTTTGTATTGCTCAAGCAGTTGGTCAACTTGTGCATCAAGTGCTGCCTGATCAGGCTTTACTTCTTCAACCTTGGCAATTTCGTTGAGGATAAGCTGCAACTGTGCTCGTTTTTCTGCTGCAGGCTTCCATTCTGCTGCAAGCTCTTCCTTGGTTTTCTTGATGTGACCGAGGTAGTCGTCCATTTGAAGATTTGCACGGGTCAGGTCTTCGTTCATCTGTGCAAACATTTGTTCTATTTCAGAGTCGATGAGGATTTGTGGAAGGTCCATCTCTGACGCTTCGATGATTTTGTCAGTGATCTTTGCACGATGTGCCGCAAGTACCTCACGTTCTTTTTCAATACCAAGATGCTCACGAACTTTTGCTTTGAAGTCGTCTACCGATTCAAATTGCCCTGGTTGTCCGAGCTCTTTTACAAGGTCATCAGTCAGTTCAGGGATCTCGTCGTCAGCAACCGCTTTTACTTCAGACTCCTCGTTGTGTGCAGGACCTTCGTGCACTGTGCCGTCAGCGTGAGTGTGTGTTTGAGTTTTACCTCCTTCCTTCGCGTCTACAGTCTCTGAGGTTGGAAGTTCTGTAGCATCTCCCATGTCTTCACTCTGTGTACCTGCAGCATTGTCGCTATCGCTCTGTGCTTCAGGCACTTTCTTTGCGTCTTCTTCAGCTTTATCTGCTGCAGCTTTTTGCATACGCTCATATGCAAGTTTTTGACGGAGGATATCTTTGATTTGCGTTTCAACCTCTTCGTCAGTTACTTCAGTTGAAGCCTTGTCCTTATTTTCCTCCGTTGCGATCTTCTTATAGTCGCCGAGTGTGATCTCAGGGATTACTGCAACGGTTGCGGTAAAGCCAAGCGGGTTACCTTCAGCAATTTTAGTAATAGCGATCTGTGGGTAGCCAATTGCGTCTACCTTATGCTCTTTGCATGCTTCAGGGTATGCAGCGTTGATTGCACGCTCTGCCATTTCTGAAAGAATCGCCATTTCTCCTGCGCGCTTCACTACTTCAGCATCAGGAACGTGCCCTTTACGGAAGCCGTCGATTTCCATGTCCTTTCCGTAGTTTTTGATCGTTGCAGCTTTATGCTTCTCAAGCTCAGCAAATGGAATTTCCCCCTCAATCTTCACCTGAGAGTTCTCTTCCTTGGTTACTTTAAAATCTTTAACAAAATCCATATTTTTACTCTAAAATCTAAAAAGAAATTAAAGCCATCAAACTGATGGCAATAAGTCTGCAGTAGTGTACTGGTCTGAAACAAAAATGCAACCTAAAGTGACGTCCTCCCCCGGTTTCACCGGGGGCTTCCGTCATCTGATTTTGTTCT
>CAJXAG010000048.1 GCA_913050645.1 uncultured bacterium
TTGTGGATCTGAAAAATGGTTACGGTTACGGAGCTGACGACGGAGACGGCGCTGGTGTGCAAGATGTTACCGAGGCGCTTTTGAACGTGAATAACACACTCAAAGACGGCGAACGGCGGGTAACCAAAACAGGGCGTACGCGCATCGGTCGGTACGGTAAAGGCTTCTTTGCTTTGCTTACCAAGTGTCAGTACTTCACTTTCACATCTTCACCTAAAGGCGATGATGAGTATATGTCTTTTCATTTTGAACATGAAAAGATTGCACAGTCGAAGCATGTCAAGATTTTTGGTCAGCCGCTTTTAGGCTTGTATTATGACGAGGACGCTCCCGATGGTATTCGTTTGGATGGTGCAGTCAACTGGGCGACCTGTGTTACGTTCCATGGTTTGACGACCGATCGCATGATTAACGACGTTAACTCTGCAGACGACATTATCAACGTTGTGTTCAAAAAGTTCGGTCGCATCATGAATGAGTGGGGGATTCGTCTCTCAGTTACGTTTATCGGCAAAGATGGCGTTAAGGATGAGCGTCTGCACCTTGAAGCGCCTAAGTTTAGTGGTACGCCGCTGAGCGATGAGCCTGTTGTATATACAGCAGGCCGTTCGAACGTTTCCTTCGAAATGTACCTTGCACGCAAGGACGATAAAGGTAAACCTACTGGTGAAATATCCATGGGTGATACCGAAGATCCTTCAACGTTTAGTTTCGAGGACTTTGTTGCATCTATTGCAGCACATAAGGGTATGTTACCTGATGATGTGCGTGACGGCCTGCTCTCTGGACACTTTGAAGGAGAGATTCGCTCTGATACTGCTCGTATGCATACGAGTCGTAGGAAGTTTATGGTCAGTGCAGCGGTGCCCGATGTTTGCACGGCAATCAAGCAGTGGTATGAAGAGGTTGGACGTGCGCATGTGGAGCAGATTGAAAGCGCTCACAAGGACGAGCGTCGACAGCGGTTGGCTCGGACAGCGTTGAAAAATGTTGACCGTGCCATCCTTAGTCAACCTGAACTTAGGTATCTGAATGAGTCGCTGCGTACCTTCGAAGAGGGTACGATCGGTGAAGAGCATACAGAGCCTGAATCGGAAGTGGTTGTTGAAAAACAAAAGGAGAAATCCGTTTCCATTTCTGGTGGATTTGCTGGCTTGGCTGAGGCAATGCAGAAGAAGCAGGAGCTTGCGAAACAGGCACCAAAGACGAAACCAAAGCCAAAGCCAAAGCCCAAAAAACCGCTTCTAGATCATCATCCGAAGACTGTAGTAGGCCCTTCTGGGCAGAAACGTACTGTCGTTAGAGAAAGTTCACGAGGTTTGCAGATCGTGCACGATCGCATGGAAGGTCGTAGCGAGCTATGGGTACTTGATACGCAGCGTGGTCTTTTGTTCTTCAATCTCCGTCATCCTTTATGGGTGATGTGTGATGATGGTGGTAAAACCAAGGTGTCGGATTCTCGTGTTGTAAAGCTGCAGGAGACGGTGGTGCTTATTGCGCTGCAGTCGTTGCAGATGACCGCAGAGCAGCGTCCGCTGTTTCTGAAGGTTATGGACGACCATGTTCAGGCACAGGCCTTTCTGTATAGGTACAGCCCTTCTTTTAAGTAAAAGTGGAGGGTGTAGTACACAAGCGTCGCAGCGATAGCTGCGACGCTTTTTCTATTGTATTTTTTATAGTTTGTGGCATAGTACACACAGAAGAGAAACTTCAAAACAGAAAGGAATTGTTGTGGCGAAAACTGCTATCAACTTTAAACGAAGATCAAGCGAGCTGACCGACCGTCAGCATCAACACATTGTCAAGCTGCTGACTTACATGCTAGATACATGTAGCCTGTCAGGAGAATACACGGTCAATGCAGCGGGTAAAGCTGTGACCGGCAGAGGGAATAAAACTGGTGTTATTATCGGTTCAGCAAATGAGCATGGTGTGGCGTTTACATACCAGCCCTCTGGAGAAAAGAAAAAGTATCAATTCAGAATCGCCCTCGGTCTTGATGAGGCTAAGAAAGTGCAGAAAACTCTGAAGGCGAAGTTTTCACAGGAGGTTCGTGCAGTGCCAAAGAAAAAGGTTGCTCAGAAACTACCTGCTGAGAAACCTACATCCAAGCCAGAAGCTGCACCCAAAGAAACCTCGAACTTTATCGAGAACTTTACTGCCACAAACGCTGAGCATGCGATTGCATTTGCAAAAGTAGCAGAGAAGATTGCGCAGAACTACGCCGACGCGGTACTTCCAAAATCGGAAATGGCCAATCTACTGGCCGATTTCATGGGTACTGTCTCAAAAGCAGTCGGCCCACAGGTGAAAAGCCTCGTTTCACGCGGATATCTTGTTCGCTATGGTGAAGATGGCTTTTTGGTGGATCCGAATCCTTCGACACAGGGGCAAACTCTCTCGAAGCGCGGTGAAGATAAACCAAAGGTCAGTAAATCGCAGAAAGCGACATCTGTACCAACGTTGTCTGAACCAATGCGTCGAGTGTTTGAGGATACGGTACGCATGCAGACGTTTTTTGCTGCTTGTGTGCAGCGTTTTGCAGCCAAAGAGTATATCAATCATGAGGACTTCTATGACCTTATGAACGAAATGCTTTTGCCAGGCATGCACAGAGTTACACACCGAACATTTGTTCGTTATCTGCGAGAAGTTGGATATCTCGACAGGATCAAGAAAGGTAAGTATCGTCTAACTGAAAACGCGCTACGGAAATTTAAGGTGCTTGAGGTGGTGCAGACTGTAGATAAGGAAAGTGATGACAATGACCTTGTTAAACTTCCTGTTCCCATGCAGCGTACTCTTCGTAATAAAACAGCAGTTGCTACGTTTTGTCTGGGGTTTGCAGATTTGCAGGATGGTTTATCTCCGTTGAAAATAACGGATGTGGAATCATTGCTTGTTGACCTGTATCCCTCTGGGCATTCTGATTGGACACATAAAAAGCTTGTGTCCGGACTGGTGAAACTTGGGTATCTCAAGCGTGCCTCACGCTATCAGCTTACATTGGATTCCGCAGGGGAAGAATTGGTTAAAAAAGCACGGAGTGCTACCCAAGAGTCCGAAGTCTCAAAGGGTGATTCTACTCAAGAGCAAGTGACAGCTGCATCTGAAGATCTTTCTGAGACAAATAAGATGCTTGCAGAGGCGGTGCGTGTAAAGCAACGTCTTGAGCAAGAACTCAAGGAGGCAAACGGTCGCGCCGATGCTGCTGAAGCGCAGTGTGCTGATCTTGAAACACGCATTGCGGATCTTGAAGCTCAGGCGCGGAAGCAGCCTGACATCAAGGCTGAGATACAAGCCGGGGTTCGGGCTGAACTCAAGCGTCTTCTTTCTACGTAGTACACCAATACACCATCCCGGGTTCGGGGTGGTGTTTTCTTTTGGAAAAAGGATTGACAAATTATTTTTTAGTCCTATTATGTTCTATGGGTGAATCTTTAAAAAAGAAAGGGGCAGAATGCCAGAAGCAGCAGTAACTGACAAATTTACAACAGTCGATAGGATTGAGGATGGTTCATTGCGAATCACTTTTCCTGAAGCGAAACTTGATAAAAGTTACGAAGACCGTGCACGTCTCCTTGTTGGAGACATGATTCGTCGTTGTTTCACTGTCAATGAGTATACACAGTGCGACTTCGAAGTTTGCATGGGTGATACTATTCCCTACGAAGGGAAGAATGCAAGGCAGACAAAGCCGCAGCCGGGTACACACGCAATTCCATTTGTGTTGCCGGCTATCGGTACAGTCGAAGCTATTCGTTGTGGTTTGAAGCCGATTTGTAATGGTTCTGTGTCACAAGATATGCTGGATGCATTCATTGAATGTTTCGAAAGTGGTGCACCACGTACGCCAAAGACAGATCCACGTCTGAGTGCGAAACCGGTGCCTATCGTGTTTGATACTGATGAGCTACAGGCGTTCTTCGGTGCCTGCATCGAAGAGGTGGGACGGCTTGGGCGACAGGTGACGTATCTGTCTGATGCTGCGTATGTGCGGATCTATCAATCGATCAATACATACGCTTCAAAGGAAGATGCAGAACGTTTCGTGCAGGCGCTGACTGAACGGGGCTATCTGGTTTCGGCACAGACGCGTTTGCGGGAATATATGTTCGGTTCGCTGGCTAATCAGCTGATAGACGCCATGCAACCAGCTGTTGATTCAGTTGACACGCTTCAGACTTCGAATGAAGTGCTTGCACAAGCTGTGCTTGTTAAGCAACGGCTTGAAAGACAGATACAAGAGGCAAACGAACGCGCTGAGAAAGCTGAAGCAAAGCGTGATGTACTTGCGGTACGTGTCGCGGATCTTGAAGCTCAGGCGCGGAAGCAGCCTGACTTCAGGGCTGAGGTACAAGCCGGGGTTCAGGCCGAACTCCAACGCCTCCTTTCTTCGTAGTACACCAATACACCATCCCGGGTTCGGGGTGGTGTTTTCTTTTTTTGGATTAGGTGTATTGTATAATCCTTAGATTACAAAGGTATTTACATAAATTATGTTGGACATTAAATTCATTCGAGAAAATCTGGACGTTGTCAAAATGGCAGCCCAGAAAAAGAAAATTGTAGTCGATTTAGATCGACTTGTTTCGCTTGATGATAAGCGGCGTGAATTGATGTCCTCGCTTGAAAAAAAACGGGCACAACAGAACAAAGCTTCAGGTGAGATCGCACAAGCAGGCAGTGATGAAGAACGACAGGCTATGATTGCGCAGATGTCAGAACTGAAAACTATCCTGCAGGCAGAAGAAGAAAAGTTCAAGCCGCTGATGGAAGAGTGGAAGGCACTTATGTTGCAGGTTCCACAAGTGCCTGACATGACCGTGCCTGATGGCGACTCAGACGAAGATAACCAAGAGGTGAAGGTGTGGGGAGAGCAAACGAAGTTTGACTTTGAGCCAAAAGACCACGTAGAGATTATGACAAACCTTGGCATGGCTGACTTTGAGCGTGGTACGAAGGTACATGGTTTCCGTGGATACTACCTCACTGGCGACGGCGCACGGCTGTGTTGGGCTATCTGGAACTACGCAAATACTTTTTTTGGCGCAAAAGACTTTGTGCCACTTTTGGGTCCATCTATTGTCCGCAAGAGCAACCTCTTTGGAACTGGTCACTTACCAAACGAAGCAGAAGACGTGTATCACACACAAGATGAAGACTATCTGATTGGCACAAGTGAAATCTCCACCATGGGCTACTACAGTGACGAAGTGCTTGATAAGGCACAGTTGCCGATTAAGTACCTTGCATTTTCTCCGTGTTACCGACGTGAAGCTGGTTCACACGGGAAGGATACGAAGGGACTTGTCCGCGTACATGAATTCTTTAAGGTAGAGCAGGTGGTTCTCTGTGAAGCGTCTCACGAAGAAAGCGTACAGCATCACGAATGGCTCAATCGCAACACTGAAGAGTTTATTGAGTCACTCGGCATCCCGTACCATACGGTACTCAACTGCGGTGGTGATCTCGGACAGGGGCAGGTGAAGAAGTATGACATTGAACTGTGGGTGCCGCTAGAGAAGAAGTATAGAGAGATCAGCTCTGCATCATACTTCCATGACTTCCAAACGCGACGGTTTAATACACGGTATAAAGATGAAGACGGGAAGCTGCGCTACGCACACTCGCTGAACTGCACCGCAATCCCGACACCACGTATTCTTGTGTCGCTGATTGAAAACTTCCAGCAGGCTGACGGGTCAGTACGGATTCCTGAAGTGTTACAGGGCTATATGGGTGGACGAAGTGTCATTGAAGTGATGAAGGAAACAGAGTAAAGAACCCCACCCCAGAGGGGATGGGGCATTTGCCCACATCCCCTCTGGGGTGGAACCGGGGGTTCTTTGCTAGCTAAGGTTTCGGCCTCCGCCGCACTATTTTTTAAGTCCCTTTCATCCCCGGGGCAGAGCCCACGGGCATTCAGGGACAATGCTAGTAAAAAACAGCCGGACATTTTCTGCAGAAAATGTCCGGCTGTTTTAGTTTTACACATGCTACTATAGTGCCAATGCGGAAATTCCTAAAAGGGAAAAAAGTGAAAGCTAAAAAACGTCCAAAAGGAAAAGAAGAGCAGTCGGTGTTACGGGTGCAGATTTTTGTTGGCACGGGTATTGTGCTCGTTATTTCTTTGCTGCTTACAGGTATATACTTCGGCTCACGTGTTGATTCGCTGCAAATTACTGATGTCACGGTGTATGGTGGGTACACCATTCCGCACACAGACGTACGCGATGCAACACAGACGCTCCTGGAAGGTTCATATTTTAGGCTCGTTCCATACACATTCACCTGGACGTACCCAAAGCGCGCGGTGGTAAGTAAACTTGCAGAAATGCCGCGACTGAAACAAAGTCAAGTGTCACTAGAAGGACAAACACTAACCATTGTGTTTGATGAATATCAGCCGACTGCATTATGGTGTTCTGAAACAGAAAGTTCTTGCTACTTCCTGGATTCTGCCGGCTTTGCGTTTGCCAAGGCACCAGAACTTTCGGGGGGAGCTTTCATTCGTTATGGTGAAATAGGGAAGGAGGCTGCGGTGAAGACACAGATGGTGGATCGGGAATTTCTGAAGACATCACAAGCGTTTGCGCAACAGCTTGCTGATGAACTCGGATTATACGTAACACACATCACTGTCCTCGATCCATTAGATGTAGAGTATACAGTCTCTGGAGGTGGAGTGATAAAAGTGTCGCAACGTGTAGATCTCGATACGACATTTGCTAACGTACGTTCAATTCTTCTCTCAGAAGAATTTGCTCATCTTGAGACAGGCGCATTTGCATATATTGACCTTCGATTTGGTGACAAGGTCTTTGTGAACGAAGTAGGTGAAGTCGAGCAAAAAGAAACCGCCACCTCGAGTGAGGAAGCGGTCGGTGAGTAGCTTATTCTTTGTACTTAAAGAGCAGGAAGCAGAAAGCGATTGCGCCAATGCCGAATTTGCTCACGTCTGCTGTTTCTGTGATTGGCGTTTCGTACCAAATATGACCGATGATGGGTATTGCTGCCACAATTGCAATAAGTGCGGTAGCAATCAGGAAGTTAAACGATTTAATCATTCTTATGATTTCCTTGCGTTTGTTGCATCTTTGGGTACTATACTGAAACTTTTAAAAAAGTCCACATACGTACTGGCACCTATGCTCATTAAAACTCAACAACAGAGCTGTACTCCAACCACACACACTCTGGATTACCCAGCCCTAACTTCATTAGGAGTTGGGTATACTTCACAGAAGCTCGCAATGACG
>CAJXAG010000049.1 GCA_913050645.1 uncultured bacterium
GCAACCTGCTCACCAGAAAAGCTAATGGCAGCGTTAACAATGACATCTTGAATAACATCAATTTTTCTGACCTTTTGGCACAGAGAAATGCCAGTACTGCTGCCACCACAATAACGGCATGTAGTTTTGTTGCAAAAAATACTAATATTAAAGTCATGTTATTTTTTGTATATCGTATACGCTGCTCGATTTTCTAACTCCACAAACGTGTCTTTTAATATCTGCCCTGACTCATCTATAAGTAGTTGGAGTATTTCTGGTGGTGGTTTAATCGTCTGATTAAGACACGACACAGTTGCCCAGACGTCAGCTTCAGTAGCCGTTGGGGCCACAACGTAAGACGCTACATTATGTTTTGTAAGCAGATGGTTGTAAGATTCTCCGGTATTTCTATCAGGCCAAGCGCGAAGTCGTGGGGATGAAGCGGCAAATCCAGCGTGTTTAAGGCCCGCTGTCCCAATAGCCAGACTCCGATCATCTGGATGAGCGAGAGTGATGGTGATCGGTTTATTACGGTCGGAAGTAGCGTAAATATCACCTCCCCCATTTATAAGAAAAAAACTCAAACCATGTTCCTGCTGGAGATAGGCGGCTAGTTTATCGATAGCGTACCCTTTACCAATCCCGCCAAGATCAAGTGAGCCGGATTGCAGTGAAATTTTGGCTGCTGATATATCAAGTACTTCGGAGAGTGTCGGAACGGTCGGTAATTCATCTGTGGCAGTGAAAGTATAGTCAGCATCATAGCCACTTTTAGTTAATCGTTCACCGACCGCAACATTAAACACACCACCCGTAGCGTAATAGTAATCAAGAGCCTGGTTTAAAAGATCTACAAACTGTTGATTTGGGTTATGAAAAACCCCATCCTGATTTAATCTAGAAAGCCATGAATCTGGACGAAAGCGACTATACCGTGACTCAAACTCCTCTAGCCATTCAACAATACCTTTGCGAAGAGCAGCCTGATCGTCACAGGCTTCAAACAGTTCAATGTGCCATACCGTTCCCAGTGCTTTAATTGGTGAGAGTGTCATACCTAACCTTTTCGGGCCTCAGCTTTGATGGCTTCCAGGGCTTCGTTGAAACCATCCGTTGTCTCTGTTGCTTGACCAACACGTGCGATAGGCGCATCATCAATTGGCATACCAATCACCACATCTTTGTATAGAGAATCAAAGTGTCGTTGATACTGTATTGAGTGGGAGTAATCGATGGTAGCGTATGCTTGCTGCGCGTCTGTAATGATTCCGTCTTTGAGTGTAACCTGTGTTCGCATTGGTTCATATAAATTTGGCCAAGCGTAGTAGGATAATTCGACCATATACGTGCCGTCCTGATACGGACTGTCAGATGTATTTTCAGAATCCTTGTCCACTACAATGAATTTGGGGGCTGCTGGCCCTTGTGCTTGCGTTGGTTCGGTTTGCACAGATGGTCTAGGACCAAGTACTATACCGTCCTCAGTTGGCGTGCCGGGGAGTAGCAACGGCAACACTTCATCTTCTGTCTCAGAATTCATCATACCCATCATGCTCCCAGTCGCTTCGGCTTTAATTTTTTCAAGCGCAGCATCAAAGGCTACATTAGTCAGTGAAGCACCTCCAACTCGGGACAATGCGATATCAGCTACTGGTTGTCCGATTACTTTATCTTCGTAATAGCGTTCAAATGATCGTACATAGTCACCTGAAACAGGATTTACTACCTCAAAGTCAACTGTTGATTCGGTTATCACTCCATCTGCTATCGTCACTGCCAAAGTCATCGGTTCAATATATCCATAGGGAACTTCATATTTGACTGCCGCAGTGTACGTACCATCTTGATAGTCCATCATACCCATACCATCCATCTGTGGCATGGTTTCTCTAGCCACTTCAATACCGGTCTCACCTTGCACAATTGTATCGGTTCTGCCAAGCGTGGTTACGGCAGAGTAGGAAAAGGCGGTTATAAGTATAAGTACGCCAGTAAGGATAATTGTAATTTGCATATTGTATCTTGTAATAATTAAGCTAGACCTGGAAAGTAATCAGTTTTAATATTGTTTCTTGGTACTCCGAGTTGTTCAAATAATTTCTCATATGAACTAACCATCCCCGGTGGACCAGAGAGGTACACAATCCTCTCACGTACGTCTGGCACAGTTTCCAGCACCAACTGTGTGGTTAAGTAGCCGAACGGGCCAGTCCAGTCCAGCGGTGGATCCGTCAGTACGTGGGTGGTATAAACACCAAGTTGTGAGTAGTCATAGAGCGTGTCTGCATAAGCGATATCCTCAATCTTTTTATTACAATAAAACAAATGAGCATCGATTGGCTGTTTAGTATCAGTGCAATATTCTAAGTGACTTAAAAATGGTGTGATACCAATGCCGCCAGCCACAAAGATGTATTTATATGCAGCTATATCTTCAGGCAACACAAAGTCTCCCGCTAATTGCGAAGCGTGAATTACGCTCTGTCGATCAAATTGTTGCAGCGCATGCTTAAAGGTACTGCCTTGTGGACTGGTGCGTACAACTAATTTCAGATTCAGTCTGGTTGGTGAAGAAGCAACTGTGAAATATCGACGAGTACCTCGGCCATCAGGTGAGCGGTGCAGTAGTGCCCACTCGAGGTATTGTCCGGCTACAAACGATGGGGGGAACGATGGGCGGAATACATACTCATAGGTATGCTCAGCCACCTGACGGACCTTAAGACACGTCAAGGTGAGGCGTCCGCAAAGCGAGAGTGGCCATACGAGGAGGTTGGCGATAACAAGTGTTAGTTCTGGCGAGTTGAAGAACGGTCCAAATGCAAATGGCATTTGTGACAGTGCGCCAATAAAACCTCCATAGAAGATTTGCATACCTCGACCAGCTGGTGTTGAGAGTGGTTCAGTCACCATAATGGTCATAAAGAACCATAAAGGTGACGCGAGTAAGAGACTGCTTAAAAATGCATCACTAGTGTCTCCTCGTAACATCGCAAATACTATAGCCATAAATACTGATGCCAGAACCCCAGCTAGAATCATTGGCATACGCCGTATTTTTAGTGTCACAAGAATACCCCCAATCAATACGAATAGATTCAAATACACGGAACCTATCCACCATGACGCGTACACCATTCCAACAACGGCCGCTAGAACCGCCGCCAAAGCCACTGGGTTGACGAGATGAACGTTGCGGTAACGTACCACGTATTTTCCGATGATACTGACTGCAGCAACAGAACCAAGCGCAAGCAACCCACCCGGCTCAACAGTTGGGGTGAAAATGAGAAAGATAATGAGTCCAGTGATGACACTTGACCATATATTGGCCGGAGCGTGAGTGATTTTAGCCAGCCCATAGTGGGCCAGACACACTGTTACCATAATGACCACAAGTGATAACAAGAATGCCGCTGCTCCATGCAACAGTACTCCGAAGACACTTAGACCGAACGCAATCACTACGTACAGGGAAAGAACCGCGGTCAACACCTGGTACATAGTAAAACGATCGAGTATATGCTCTACGTACTTCATAATTAATGATTAAATTGCTAATGGCTCAGGAGATTTGTTTTTATTCCTGCGGATAAACTCGTTGATTTGTTCCTCGTCAACCGAGTCGAGTTTCATAAGTCGTCCCCAGGAAGCCACCGCAATATTCACATCATTAGCTTCACGAGGACTGACCACTACACTACGACTATTTTTACGAGCAATTTCCTCCAGAATTGTCACTGACGTATCGTCAATATTTTTATACGAAATCCATATACCTCCGTGCTCAAGGTTATGAACTGCGTTTATATCAGAAATCTCCTCGGTGTTAACTCCCCACGGAGCAGGACCAGCATGAGGGCCAGAGGTTGGTGGGTTAGAGTTATATGGTTCGTGCTCTTGCCCAGCTGCGATATGTTCCTCTCCCATAATAGATATCGCTTCTCCGGGTCTAGATTCTTCAGCCTTTTGAGCAGCAACGATTGCCCAATACATTAAACCGAACACAATTCCAATAAAAACAAACCACGGAATCCAACTTTTAATTTTTTTCATTCTGATTTCTCGTTCCCGGGTTTTTTGTTTCTCGGCGCGCTCTTTTTCAACACGCTCCTTTTTTGTTAAATTGTCTGTAGTTTCATTTTCCATACTATATTTCAAAATTTACATTTACTTTTAAGACTTGTTCTCGTGTTGTAACAAGGTCACCAATCTTCTAAAATCAGATACCTTCGGAAAGAACATGGGAGTACGTTCTTTATATTGCTGATATTGATCACCAAATTCGGTAAGCACTTGTTTCTCCTCTCGGTACGCGAGCATCGTGTATATAACAACGATAATCGGAAACAGCGCCACTGAAAACATCGTCGGCCAATGCACTATTCCTTCACCAAAAAGACCTAGGAACAACCCAGTATATTGAGGGTGTCTAACAAACTGATATAGTCCTTCTGTCGCTAAGCGGTTTTCTTTACGTGCGGTATACAGCTCATGCCACCCTTTTGCAAATAATCCAATCCCTAAAAGAAGCAAACCGTAGCCAACTATCATAGAGAGCATCATTCCCGCTTCTCCCACGCCTAATAAGGTAGACCATAAGTTTGCACTTATAACCTCTCTATCAAGGCCCGAGAAACGCACTAAGAGGTAAATAGTTAGAGGGAAGCCATACATCTCGGCATATAGTGCAATAATGAAGGCCTGTACGGCCCCGGCACCAGCCCATTCCCGCCACGTTTTAGGTGAGAAGTAACGATAGAAAATCCACGATGCAACGACAATCATTATAATTGTCAGAATCCATGCGTTTGAATGTAAAATTGATTGGTCCATACTTTATTGAGTTTACTAATAACCTTCAAATGATTCCGTTATAATTTTACCGCTTGAGATTCCACCTAACTGAAGACCGTTAACCGTCGTTGCTACCATTCCTGGTGGGCCGACTACCCGCCACACAGCGTCTTTATACTTTTCCGCTAACTTTAGGAAGAGCCCAGGAGTCGGTCGTTTATAGATGTCGTTAAGTGAGAAGCGTTTTTGTTCTTTGCTCATTTGCCTAAGTTCATGAAGATACGCTGCGCTTTCAGGACTTTGGTTGCCATAGATCAAGGTAATAGGATGCTCCCAAATATCCGGAATTTTTTGGCAAAGGTAGCTCATAAACGGTGCAATACCAACACCACCGGCTACAAACACCTGCGGTCGGGCGAGTTTTTGTGGCAAGATAAAACTCCCAGCAGCTTGCTCAACCTGCACTGAAGAACCAACTGGCATATTGATGAGAGTCTCTTTAAAGCCGCTACCTGAATCTCTAAATACTACTTGCAGGTACTCATGGTCTTCCGGAGAAGAGGCAATCGAGAATAGACGCGAACGGCCTTTGGGATCAGCTTTAGTAAGTTCTGGAACCATAATTTGCGTGTATTGACCCGCTTTAAATGCAAAGTCTGGTGGACGCTTCAGTGTTACCTCATGAGTTCCTTCAGCCACAGCCTCGTGAGCAATTATTTGTGTTTCAAATAACATACCGCTTTACCATTCTGTTTTTCTCTGTTTACGCACTGTTTGTATAAACGCAAGCAATTGCACTACCAGAACACTCAGAAGCATCAGCAAGTAGTAGTACTTGAGGGGATTATCAGGATAATTTGTCGGTAGTCCCTGCATGGCTCTCGTTAGAGACGGAGTGTAGTGAATGAAGGCATAATACACAACGTGCATAGCCCCCAGATAGAAGACCACATAAGCAAACACGTGAAGCCATTTCCAAGATTGAATCCCTAACCAATTAACCGCCTTGTCAAAGGATGTTGCCGCCAGAGCAAATGCAAAAACTAACGCGACCAACCCTAATAGATTGGCCAAACCAAAACCAGATTCGACTCGCAAGTACGTATCAACCTCTGCAATGTATTGGTAACCAAAGAACTCCCAGACACCCCAGCGCACCCACCCATCAAGAATGAGATACCCATGCACCAGCGCAATGAGGAAAAACCACACGCCAGCCTCGCGCCGGTACGAGAGTACTACATTAAGAGCGGGTAATAACTTGGCTGCAGGACCAATAAAAACTGCAAACCATAGTAGGAAGAATGAGGCACCGCCGAACGCTTTCCAAAGTCGCATATCAGGGCTCCAAGTGCTATTGAGTGACCAAACAAGATAAACGAGTAGTCCACCGACTACCGCCATTCCCACATGACGTAATAGAACTACTTTTGTATTTTTAATTCCTAATAACATACGTTTATCTTTCCTTAACAATAATTTCTCCGACAGCAGAAGGATTCAGATGGTCATGGTACTTCCAGGCACCTGGCTCTTCAAACACATACATGAACATATCGCCGGGCTTGAATTGATCAAACGTAGGGAGAATGTCGTGAGCTGGGTGTGAATCAGACGCTACCCACATTTGTATGTCGCTTTCATTCACGAAGTGAACCATCGCTCCAACACCAACGTCTAGGGTAGCTGGCTCAAATCCTTCGTTAGTATAGGCAACTATTTGTGCGTTCATACCCATATCAGCCAACGATATACCAGCTGGTTTTGCTTCAATAACTTCGTTTGGAACGACGTCACCTGTAGCTACAAAACGAGCGACAAAGTCACCATTACCATCAACAAATGGTTGATCTAGGTCATTAAGCACCTGGTCACTACCTGCGTCTTCGTATATCAGCACCATCAATTCATTACTTCCTGAATAGAATTCTCCTAACGGTATTTCGATATTCGAGTACGTTCCCGTATCAAGATACGCACTAATTTCTACAATTTGTCCAGCAGTGTCGCCAACAACTTCCCGCACCACAAGATAGCCAGGTTCTGTAAGTATGGCTTCAGTAACCACAACTGTTTCTGCATTTGGTTCTGCCTGTACAAATAACTGTGCATTTGTGTCGTCACTCACCACAGTGTCGAGTTCTGTATTAGTGACAGAACTATTTACTGTATCCGTTTCACTAGTTTGCGTTCCTAAAAACCAAAATCCAAGAACTCCAACTAAGAGTGCTCCACATA
>CAJXAG010000050.1 GCA_913050645.1 uncultured bacterium
CATCAAATCCTGATCCAACTTGAAGTGTTGACGTTGGCGAGGTAACACCAATCCCCACATTCCCAATCGCATCAATGTATATCCCCTCATCCCCACCATCACCACTAAGGTAGTTAGAACCAAGAGCGATGTTGGCAGCCGAGCCAGAGAAAGAGAGATTTCCTGAGAGCGTACCACCCGTTAATGGCAGATAGTTTGACGCAGTAATGGTGTCTGCAATGTTCGCGTCACCAATGGTGTCATTGTCCGTGAAGACGTTAGTAACGTCAGTGAGGATGGACTCAAGCTCTGCTTCAGTGTCAAAGGCAGTGGTAGAGGCGTAGAGTGTATCAAGGTAGGTGGTGTCGACCGTCAGTTGGTTTGCTGTGTTGGTTAAGCCGGTACCAGTTAGATCAGTGAACGACTCACCGTTGATGACGAGCGTGGTCGTGGTTGCAATGGTGGTACTGAGGTTGGTGATGGTAGAGGAACTGTTGCTGATGAAGCCGCCGGTGAAGGTTAGAAGTCCCGCAGCAGTGTCGTCTTGATCAGCGCGCAAGAAGGAAGAAGTGGCAAGGTTATCGAGTGTTTGTGCGTTATCTGCCTCATTGGCTTGGAATGCTGCAGGTACCGCCCCCAGGATCTTCCGTGGAGTCATCTCACCATCACCTGCAACGTTAATACCCAGGTACAGTGTTTGATTGAAGTCCACTGAAGAAAGACTGGTTGTTGTTCCCAGCATCGTTGAAAACAGTCCCGACGTCACCGGTACTGCAGACTGTGTTTCAGTCCAGATGTTGCTGCCGCCGGTTGGTACCGTATACAGACGGAAGACCATGGAGTAGTTTCCGTCGGTGACGGGTGAACCGGTGTTATCTAACAGCTTTCCTTGGTAGTTTATTTGTTCGTTGAATGATTGGGCGGAGACAATCTGTGGCTTGTATAGGAAAGATGGGAGGATGAAAGAAACTATCAAAAGTAGGCACAGTGCTGATAGAACTGGATTGCGTCGGCTTTGGCCTCGCAATGACGATGCTGCTGCTGGATTGCTTTGCGAAAGCTCGCAATGACGGACTGAGGTTGTATGGTGTTGGACTGATCGTAATGACGAAAAGTGGCTTAAAACAACGATATTCTGTGGCTTCACCACGTCAAACAAACCTTTTTGAAGGCACGTTGAAAAAAATAGCAATTTGTTGAGTAATTGCTTCAAAGTTCGTTGTTTTTGTTTATCTAGCCAAACCTCATACACGACCATACAGTCGTAGTTCACACATTCATCCCTGAGGTAGTTTCATTATATAGTTAAACACCCTGCTTTCTAACTACTTATACACAGATTTGTGGCTTAGAATATAGACGGAAAAACCCTGAATCAATACACTCTGTGCTGTATTATCCGATCGCTTCGTGAGTACTGGCGAAGACGACGAAAAAGGTAGTTTTTCGTCGTAGGCGGCAGCGTAGCTGCTGTCTTTGCAAGCTGCATGCGAAGCAACTTAGAGTGTATGGATTCAGGGGAATGAAGATTGACCCCTCATTTTGCATAGTGAGCTTTTTGAAAAATTGTCAAGACAAACGAGCAGACAACCATACCGCGGACAGTCCCTCCCCACGGCACAAAAACAACACAAAAGCATACGATACAAAAACAACACAAAAGTGGAGGCAAGGCCTCCACTTTTGTGTTGTGGGTGAATGTTTTATGTTATGCGTTCAGGATTTCTTGGCGGAGTTGTTTGGTGAAGTTGACGATGTAGTAGAGGTTGTGGATTGATGCAAGGTGCGCGCCGAGCATTTCCTGTGCGCGGAAAAGATGTGCGAGGTACGCTTTTGTGTAGTTGGTGCAGACATAACAGTCACATGACTCGTCGGGCTTACTAAAGTCACGCTTATACTTACTGTTGAACAAGTTAGTTCGTTTATGACCTTCGTTGGTGCGCTCATAAATCGTACCCGTGCGTGCAATGCGTGTTGGTGCAACACAGTCAAACGTGTCACAACCATGTGCAACTCCTTGTACAATATCTTCTGGCTCACCAATACCTAAAAGGTGTCGCGGCTTATCCTCTGGGAGCATTTCATTCACTACACGAAGAGATGCACCAAGATCTTCTTTTGAAAAACTACCACCAATGCCAAAACCATCGAAGTCCATTTCAGCTAATGTTTTAGCGCTTTTTTCACGTAAGTCGAGATGACGACCACCTTGTACAACGCCGTAGAGACCTTGCTTTTTTAATGCTTCATAGTTCCCTTTATGTGCCAAAATTGACCGCTTTGCCCAGCGATGTGTGCGCTCCATCGCCTCAATCTGATACTCACGGTTCGCCGTTGGTGAGGTACACTCGTCAAAGGCAATAATGATGTCTGCACCGATGTTATGCTGGATTTCGATTGATCGTTCAGCGGTAAATCGGTGCATTGAACCGTCAAGATGTGAGGTAAAGGTTACACCTTCTTCATCAATCACACATAATTTTCCATGATCAGCTGCAATTTTTTTTGAATATACATTGAGTCCTGCTTTTGGCTCTGCTTCCGTTGTTGCGTCCTTGGCAAACTTGGTGACTCCTTTGCCAAACGCAGCACCAAGAGAAAAAACTTGAAAACCGCCGCTATCGGTCATGGTTGGCATATTCCAATTAGAAAACTCATGCAGTCCTCCTGCATCTTTCACCACCTGCTCTCCAGGCTGCAAAAATAAGTGATAGGTGTTTGCAAGACTGACCTGATTGCCGACGTATTCGTGTAAATCCTCAGGCTTCAAACTTTTTACGGTACCTTTGGTACCCACTACCACAAACGCAGGAGTTTCAATATCCCCATGAGGTGTATGAATCACACCAGCACGACCGAGCGTACCTATTTGCTTTTTTATGGTTTCAAATGTAACTGATTTACTCGTCATTATTTATGCAAAGAAAATTAGATAAATTGCGTTGGATGCGAGGCATACGAACAAAATAACTTGAGGTGTACCGAGCGTACATTGAAAGCTGTTTTGTGAAGTATAACGAAGCAGACGATGTGATTTAGTTGATTTTCAACAACTCGATAGAAAAGATAAGGGTTGAATTTGGTGGAATAGGACCGATACTTTTTGATCCATACGCAAGACCAGGAGGTATTACCAGAATACGCTCCCCTTCTGTCTGCATACCAATAAGTCCTTGTTCCCATCCTGCAATCACACGACCTTCACCCACTGTAAAAGTAAACGGAGAGCCTTTTTTGTATGAGTTGTCAAACTCTTGGCCATTTTGCAATTTGCCAACATAGTGCACGGTAACAGTATCACCTTCTTTCACCGGCTCTCCGTTGCCAATAATTACATCGTCAATGACCATTTTTTCAACCATACCATTTGTATTAATAGATTCATCGAGTGCTTGTGCAATTGTTTTCTCCTGATTTTCAGTATCGGTAGCGACTACCACAGCAGCTCTTTGTTCAGCCATCGAATCAGCAATGCGATCAGGAGTTGTTTCTACGCGTAGTAAGAAGAGTGCAAGTACCATGAAAGCCACACTGGCAAAAATTCCTATTGCTTCAAATTTGTTAATCATATGCAAATATTTAGTACGGACTATACTATGCGATTTTCACAAAAATGCAAGTATTTTATTGAACTGTCAATACTCCTTTTTCAATCTGTACACGGTAATCCGCATCGCTGCGTTTCGCGAGCGTCTGTAGGAAGCGGTCCGCATCATATGCAGACATAAACCGAGGCTGGCTATACGATCCACGTGCAGTAACTGGCTTCAGTCGATACATTGGTACATCACCTTCAAAGTAAAGTTCCACCCAAAGTCCTTCTTGGACATCAGTACTAAAATATTGATCAAACACAAAATTGCCTAAGGAGTAGAAAATAGGAGCACCTTTGTAGAACTGGATGTCTTGTACTACATGAGGATGATTCCCTATTACAACATCAATTCCGGCATCAATAAGTAACTGTGCAAAATTCTCCTGAAAGTCTGAGTGTGTCAGTTGATATTCAGTCCCCCAGTGAAGGTATGCAACTTGAAAATCGCTCTGTTCTGACGCTGATGCTATCTGCTTTGCTAATTTTTGCATATCAGGAATCCCGCTAAGTGCAGACACTCCCAAAAGTGCAACGGTGCGATCACGTAATTGAACATAGGTCGTTGTAGAAGAACTCACTGTTTGATCTCCAAAGGGAGTCAAGTCATTTTGTTGTAAAGCTTTTTGGGTATTAAGAAAATTGTCGGAACCTTTGTCATACGAATGATTATTCCCCAAGGACATATATGCAAAACCGTATGCCTTCAAGGAAGGAAGCGACGTGGTCGGTGTGGAAAAGCTCATTCCCATATCTGGAGTTGGTTCATGTTTTTTTGGCACAGCACTTTCAAAATTTCCTACAAGGACTGTTGTTGAGCTCAGCGGCTCCATTGCCTGAAAAATATAATCCGAACCGTATTTCTTTTGTACTCTCTCAACATTTCGGGCGAGCATCACATCCCCCACAAATGCAATTTCTGTAGGTTCTGTAGGTAAAACAGACTCCTGTTCTGACACTACTTTGTAATTCGAAAAGGTACCAAACCCTACCACAGACTTCTTTGGAGAGGTGCTCAAAAGAAAACCTGCACCAAGTACAGTAAAAAGTAATGTTGTAAATAATACTTTTTTTTGCATATCAAAAATCTATCTTAAATATAATCGCTCACTCTGTCACTTGTCATAGATGCTAGCGAAGCGGATAGAACAAACCCATTTTTAAATACCACATAGCTGCAAACACAAAGATAAGAGAAAGTAGTAACGAAATAAGACCAAGCACTAAGATATTATTAAAATGTAATTTTGCTCTTGTATTTTTCACTGAAGTACCTACCTGATCTGAAGTGAGATTCATTTCAATACCCAGCAGTGACGAGATTGCTTGTGCATCGAGTTTTTGATCTGTATGAAACACCTTATGCATGGTGTCCACATGTGTTGTATGATCCTTCACATTCTCACGTAGGACCATAATAGCAGCTTCAATATCGTCCGAATGCCACCGTGCACTTAAAAGCACAGACTTAATTTCCTCATCGGGAGAAGATGCTGAAAGTCCATTTAAACGAAGAATTTGTTCAATCTGTGTACGTTGAATCATACCTAGCTACCATTATGGACTACTTGTTGCTTTCATGCTGTTCTGAAATGTGAATAGTATAGAGCTCAAGTAACACTACAAAAAGACTGACTACAACCGGCCCCACAATAAAGCCAATTGGTCCAAAAAAAGTAACACCGCCAAGCACTGACAAAAGAACCACAAACGGGTGTAGCGGGTTACCACGACTCATAAGGTATGGGCCGAGAATGTTATCTATAAGACCCACTGCGAGCATTGCCCATACAGCGAGCACCACCGCAGCAACATAGCTCCCAACAAACGCCAAATAAATCACTGCCGGAATAAACACAATAGCAGTCCCCACACCTGGAATCAGTGCCCCAATAGCAGCAAGTGCTCCCAGTAAGACGTACTGCTCAAAACCAACTACCGCAAGTCCTATTGATGTGAGCGTTCCTTGTATAATTGCCACAAACACGATCCCCATTGCCACGGACCGAACTGCTGTTGCCATGCGTTTGAGAATCAATTCATCTTCATTATCGGGTAGCGGACTGATGACTACCATTTTTCTTGTAAACTCCTTCCCGTCTCTAAATAGATAAAATGATCCGATCAGTGCAATAAAGAAAAGGAAGACCGTTGACGCAGTTCCTGCAAAAATAGCGCCTACATTGCCCGCGAGCCATTCTGCCGCTTGCTTGATATACTCGGTAATATTGAGCTCAAACCCAGGCACAAACTTACCCACCATCACTTCTGCATCTTGCAGACTCCTCTCAATACCCACCTTTCCCGTATTTGCCTGATTATAGATAGATACTGCTTCATTTACCAGCGATGAGGCAATAAAAAGAAGTGGCAAAATGACAATAACCAAGACAATGCCAGTAGTGAGAAGTGCAGCGAGGGTTTTGCTTTGCTTCGGCATCGTTGGCAAAATTCGTTCATACAGCGGATAACAAATAGTTACAATAATGGCAGAGAGCGCCAACGCCGACATAAAAGGCGCCATCATCTCCCAGAGTATGTATGTCACAATTCCCATAAATCCAAAGAAAAAGACGTATTCAACAATGCGATTCATTAACATATCTGTAGTATAGCAAAAAACGAAGAACTCCAAAGGTATAACAAAAGGGCCCACATGTGGGCCCTTGTGGTCATTTCTTACCAGCAGAAATAATTTGTGCTTTTGAGGCATCTGCTGCAATCTCAACGGTTTCGAAGGTTGCCACTAATGCGTTCTCAAATGCATAAAATGATGAACTCATCATTTGTGTAATTGCATATAACACTAAGATTGTGCCAATTGCTCTAAACATATGACTTGTGATTGCTTGCTCGTATGTCTGAATGTAATTACTCAGACAACTAGTATGTCCGAGAAAGCAAAAACAAGTCCGTCAACGAACTTGCCTGCCTACAGAATACCACACACTGTCTATATGTCTATACCTTAAACTTACAGGGGACATCCGATGTCCCCTGTAAGTAATTGTGGTTATTGTTGTGTGGTGAAGTGGCCTTTCAGGCGCATTGCTTCGAAGATCCGTCCTATACCAACCAGGTAGGCTGCCTCGCGGTATGAAATATTTTTTGTCTGTACCAAGTCGCGCAGGGTATGATACGAAGAAACCATTTGCTTTTTAAGCTTGTCTTGCACTTCCGAAAGCTCCCAATAATACTGCTGCCGATTCTGTACCCATTCAAAGTACGATACCGTTACACCACCAGCATTAACCAGCACATCAGGCAAAACGGTTACGCCGTTGTTATACAACACCGCGTCAGCCTCTGGTGTGACCGGGTTATTTGCAAGCTCAAGAATTATTTTTGCTTGTACTTCGCTGGCGTTTTTAGCTGTAATGACATTATCCAGTGCAG
>CAJXAG010000051.1 GCA_913050645.1 uncultured bacterium
CCCAGAGGGGATGTGGGCAAATGCCCCATCCCCTCTGGGGTGGGGTTCTTTACTGTTTTAGTAATACAGGCTTTGTCCCAAAAGGTTCGAACATGTGGTGTAGAATATAGGTATGTACAAACGTGGCGCAAAAAAGATTGCGGTTATTTTCTTGGCAGTGGCATTTGTGCTGTTTATCGCAGCACTTTTTTTGATGCAAAAACCAAAGCCGTCTGAGATACAGTATGGGATGTCCTTTAACACCCCCTATGCGCGCGAACTCGGTCTTGACTGGAAGGAGACATATGATGCCATTTTAGATGACCTGGGTGTGCGCCGTTTGCGCTTGGCTGCGCATTGGACAATGGTTGAACCAATTGATGGTGTCTATAATTTTGAAGAGCTGGATTATCAAATTGCACGCGCAGAAGAAGTTGGTGCTGAAGTGATCTTTGCGGTCGGACGACGACTGCCGCGGTGGCCTGAATGTCATGTGCCAGAATGGGCAGACGAACTTTCGCCCGAACAGCAACAGCAACAGGTTTTGGATTACGCAACAGTGGTTATTAATCGCTATAAAGCGAGCCCTGCGATCACCTACTGGCAGATAGAAAATGAGCCGTATTTGGAAGTGTTTGCAAAAGAATACTGTGGAGAGTTTGATGAAGACTTTTTTATACAGGAGGTGGAGTACTTCCGTTCACTGGATGATACGCGACCATTTTTGGTCACTGACAGCGGAAATCTTGGTCAGTGGTTTGGTCCATACAAACAAGGGGACGCTTTTGGCACCAGTGTCTATGTGTACTTCTGGAATCCTGAGCTTGGGCAATTCAAAACAATACTGCCTCCTTGGTTTTATCGGCTGAAAGAAGGTATTGTAGCATTGCGATACGGCTCGCAGGAGACAATGCTTATTGAACTTTCCGCTGAGCCGTGGCTGCTTGAGCCAATTTCTGAGGTGCCTATAGAAACGCAGTATTCACGTATGGATCTAGAAAAATTTGAAGAGATTCTTTCATATGCAGAAAAGACACGATATCAAAAACAGTATCTCTGGGGTGCCGAATGGTGGTACTGGCTTATGAAAAAAGGGAAACCTGAAATGTGGGAGCGAGGTAAGCAGTTGTTTAATTAGTAGTTCATCCGACAAAATTTTTTACTTTTGTTATGCAGTACGTATATATCCTTCGAAGTAAAAAAGACGGTACACTGTATACAGGATGCACTCATGATGTGTCAGAGCGACTGAAGCTGCATAACGCAAAAAGGGTTGCATCAACAACCAACAGAATACCGCTTGAGCTGATTTATTATGAAGCATATCTACACAAAGATGATGCCTTCAGAAGAGAAAAATTTTTAAAAACAGGATGGGGTCGAAACTATATTAAGAAAACATTACAAGCAGTTTTGCAAAAGCAAAAAAATTAGTCGGAAACATGAAAAAGAAACTTATCAAAACAATGCTTGACGGTGCAGAGCACACAATCAACGAGGTAGAACACGAGGTTGACGTGCTCATGCAGCCAGTGCGACGGTCTGTTTTTGAGCGATTCCCAATCCTCTTTTTGCTCCTCGTTACCTTCGGTGTTGTTGCAATTTTTTTTGGATTTGAACAACTGATTGCACAAACTCCCTATCTGTCTGAGCGGCCACTTTTGGTGTTGAGTATTGGCATTACGGTTCTGGTTGGAACTGGTACACTATATAAGAAGCTATGATTTTCAAGTTTATGTTCCCATTTTTATATGCACGAAACTGGCATACCGGTGAACTTGAGCTTTCCCGTCCGAGAGTAGCGCTTTTTTCTGCTATGTTATTTATACTTTTTCTAGGTATTCTTATGGCTTCTATTCTACAAACACCTGTTTCTTACAATTCACCCTAAAACATACAAAATATGACTTCATTAAAAATATTTATTATAGTAGGTGTTGCATTCTTGCTTGGTGCTGCAGGTACTGCTGGCTTTGTATGGTACCTTGTGCAAGACACACTTGCACCTGATTCAACATCTATACTAAAGGATTTGACGGATTCTGAAGCGGAAAATGTACCTGCTGCCGAGACTGACATTCAACCAGCGCAAGAAACACAAAGTGGTTCGATTGCAGAAACGGTTCCTGAAGAGGGTATTCCTCTTCCGACAGAGTCACTTACTGATGGTCAAAAAGCGGTTGCTGAAGCAGTTGGTGTTGATGTGGACACATTTGTAATTACTCCGCAGATGGTGGGTTGTATTGAACAGAAGCTTGGAACCACGCGCACGCAAGCTATTATGGATGGGGACACACCCTCAGTGATTGAGGTGGCACGTATTGCAGGCTGCTTGTAAGCGCTGTACAAGCGCTAGAGAGGTTGCTACTATTGCTGTATATACATTAGCGTATTTATTATGCCATCAATTTTTGCACGCTTTCGTGCGATAGAGGAGAAGGATAAAGCTGCCGTGGTGCGGAAACTGATGCAAAGCAGTACTCCAAACTTTGATTTTTTCTACCTGGTAGGCCTTTCGGTGCTTATGGCAACGCTCGGGTTACTTGTTGATAGCCCCGCGATTGTTATTGGAAGTATGCTTATCGCGCCGATTTTGTACCCAATCTTGGGTATTGCACTCGGTTTAGTGATGTCCAACATTGAGGTGTTGACACGATCGACGGTGACACTTACAAAGTCGGTAGTTATTAGTCTTGGTATTGCGATTCTTGCAACATGGCTCTTTGGTGACGGGTTTGTTACAGGAGAAATGGTTGCGCGACTTGATGTGTCGATAGTGCATGTGCTTGTAGCAGTGGTAGCGGGTGCTGCGGTTTCATTTGCGCTTGCGCAGCCGGAGTGGAGCGAGACATTACCGGGCGTTGCTATCTCAGTGGCATTAATCCCACCATTGGCCGTACTTGGTTCAGGTATTGCCATGTTTGATATGACGGTGATTGGTGGCTCAGTAACTATGTTGTTGGCAAACTTTATTGGTATTCTGCTGGCTGCCATGGTTACGTTTTCACTGATGAACCTGAGTGAGAAAGAAAGTATTGCTGAGTCAACGATTCGACGAGAAGAGGAAAAGCAACAGAAAGAAGCTGAGGCAATTGCCGCAGTGGTGGAAGAAACTAATGGAAAACATGATGAGCAAAATACATAGTACAAAACACGGGACACTCATTTTTCTAAGCGTATTGTTATTTCCGTTGGTAGGGAATGCGGAAACAGTATTGCGAACGGGTAGTGATATATCAGTTGAGGCAGAACAGGTAGTTGCGGGTGACTACTACGTTTCTGTTGGACCGTTTAGCTCTACGGTGATGTCAGGATCAGTTGCTGAAGATATGTATGCCTTGGGTGCTGCGGTGACCGTAAATGGTGAGGTAGGAACTGACGCGACACTTTTTGCTGGAACTGTGCAGGTCCATGCACCAATTGGTGATGATCTACGGGTGCTTGGGGGTGAAGTAACTATTGCTGACCGGATTGAAGGTGATGTGTTTGTGATTGGTGGAACCCTCTCTATTCTTTCCACTGCAAGTGTTGGAGGAGATGTGTTTATGTTTGGTGGTAGTGCATCCATTGAGGGTGATGTAGATGGATCGGTTTTTGGAAAGCTTGAACAGATCACCATTAATAGTGCCGTTGGCGGCAACGTAGATGTGGCTGCTCCTGCAGGGGTAGTGTTAGGAGATAAGGCGGTGATTGTGGGGAATGTACAATACACAAGTCTGCTGCCTCTCGGGCGCTCACCAGATGCCACCATAGAAGGTGAGGTATACCAAGGGCAGGAAGAAGCAGAAAGTGCAAAGGAACGGACGCGGGCACTCTTGATTCCGTTGTTTATTTCACTCTTTACGTCACTTACACTATACCTCTTGTTCAAATCACAGCTGCAGCGGATGCTTCGTACGCTACAGCACGAGTCGGGCAAAAGCCTACTTGTGGGTGCTGTAACCATTATTGCGGGGCCGGTAACTGCGGTGGTGCTTATGGCAACAGTGCTTGGTATGTTTGTGGGTATTGCATTGATGGCTCTATTGCTGTTGTTGTTTGTTGTGAGTTTTGCGCTTACTGGAGTGGTATTTGGTGTGATGTTGTTACGACTGTTCGATCCGCAAGCTAAACTTACCCTTGGATCTATACTCTTTGGTACCTTACTGCTTAATGCACTGCTGTTTATTCCGGTAGCAGGGATATTTGCACTGGTTGTACTTGAGGGTATGACGCTTGGTGCACTTGCACTGATGCTATACCGTGCAGTGCAATAAGCCCATGACTCCCTATAAAAAAAAGATACGACAAACACGTGTTGCTCGGATGAACGTGGTGCTGCAGGAGCTTTACCCGGAAGCAAAAATTGCTTTGCAATACACCACCGACTTTGAGTGTTTAGTGGCGGTAATGCTTTCAGCACAGTGTACAGATCAGCGGGTAAATCAAGTCACAAAAAAACTGTTTAAAAAATACCGAACACTCGACGATTACGCCAGTGCTGTGCAAAAAGACATGGAGCAGGATGTGTATCAAACGGGTTTTTTTCGAAACAAAGCAAAAAATATAATCGCTGCAGCAAAAAAAGTGCGGGATGAGTTTGACGGTGAGTTGCCACGCACACTCGCACAAATGGTTACTATCCCCGGCGCTGCACGCAAGACAGCAAACGTGGTGCTGTCAACATTGTATGGAGTCACTGAAGGTATTGCTGTCGATACTCATGTGCGACGTTTCGCAATTCGTTTTGACTTATCTGATCATACTGATCCGGTGCGCATTGAGCGTGACTTGATGCAGATTATGCCGACTGAGCTGTGGTGGGGGTTTAATCACCGGCTAGTGAATTATGGACGGGATTATTGCAAGGCACATCAGCATGATTGCATGGAGCATCCACTGACATTTATCTACCCAAAAGCGAACAGTGTTTGGCCCAAAGCAAAATAGAGAATGAGCTGAAATACTCGTCAATGCCCAACGCAGAGCATAGGAATGCTATAGTATGGGTACTATGAATGTACTGCTGGCTGTTGTTGATGATCTCTTGATGTTTATACGTGAATCACTCTTCGGTTCTGTTGCGTTATTACCCACCAAGCAAAAACGAAAAGAGCTTCCTACTCCGGACGTTGTTGATGTATTTACTGATACACTGCAGGAGTATGCGCAGTCTACTCCTTCTCCTGATGCTGTTGTGTACTCACCGGCACTTTTGCATACCGGAGAGCAGTATTACATAGGCTCAATTGATGCCTACGTGTATGCAGATCCGGTAATTGCGTTTGATAATGCGTTGCAGCTTTTGTCGTACGGTACGAGTGTGCGTTTGTTGCAGTTGCAGGGACGTTGGGCGCAGGTTCGGTTTGGTGATTTTATTGGGTGGGTTCTAAAAGATACATTGTGTAGTGCAGTAACTGATGTGTACCCACAGTTTGAGGAAGGTGGGCGGTACCCTCACGATCAATCAGAGACCGTAAAGCTCCGTGCATATATCAATGATGTGTTTGGTGGGACGCGCGGTGAGTTTCCTTTGACTTCTGAAGAGTACGTACACTATAAGTTGCGTACTAAAAAACGAACGATTGCATGGGGAGAAGAACGATCGCGTATAGCAGGTACCTGGCAGCGAAAACTAAAAGGGAAGCAGGGTATTTATATACGAATTACTCCAGCAACCGATGCGGTGATGGAGTATGTGATAGACGACCTTGGATATCTTGCATTTGTTGAGGCTGTATATCCTGACAATAGTATTAAAATTTCTGAGATAGTAACTGAAGAAGGATCTCTGTACCGACAACAAACGCTCACCTCTGAAGTATGGAAGGAGCTTCGTCCTGTATTTATCACGGTCGCATAAGTTATACTGTATTCATGCAACGCATCGCTTTCTTTGATATAGATGGAACGGTATTCCGCTCGAGTTTATTTATTGAGCTTATTGAGAAACTGATTGCAGACGGTGATTTTCCTACCGAGGCAGTACAGGAGTATGAGGCAGTATATAAACGATGGCTTGATCGCGAGGGGAGCTACGAGGCGTATATCGAGGCGATGATTGCAACGTTTTTGCATCACATTAAAGGTGTGCACTATGGTACCGTTGCTGACGCAGGTCGAGAGATGATCGAGATACACAGAAAGCGTGTGTATCGCTATACGCGTGATTTAATTCGCAAACTAAAAGGTGAAGAATACTACGTGGTTGCTATTTCACAGTCACCGAAGACTATTTTGGATGAGTTTTGCAAGTCGTACGGGTTTGATAAAGTCTACGGCCGCATGTATGAGATTGGTCCTACTGACCGTTTTACCGGTGTGGTGATCGATGAAGAAATAATTAAAGACAAAGCAAACATTGTTGCGCGAGTACTTGAAAAGGAATGGGTGACCAAAGAAGGGTCAATTGCAGTGGGTGACACCGAAGGGGATATTTCCATGTTTGATTCGGTTGCGACGCCGATATGTTTCAATCCAAACAAGCTGCTGTACGACCACGCGTTGAAGATGGGGTGGAAAGTGGTCATAGAACGCAAGGACGTAATCTACGAACTTTAAAAATAAGCGGTCTATGTTGTTAGGTTTCAGTACGGTAACCTCCACTGTTCCACCAAGTACGTTTCAGACCACATTCCTCATCGGCCTTATATGCAACTCATTTTTAAAGTTCGTAGTGGTTTTGTAAAATTTTGTTTTGTGTGTCTTGTGTCTGACACACACTACAGCTCATAAATCAGTGAGTAAATATGGGGACGGTACTAATTAGTTTCCTGGATCGCTTCGACAGTAGTCTCGCGAAGACGGAAAAACCGAAGGTTTTTCCGT
>CAJXAG010000052.1 GCA_913050645.1 uncultured bacterium
CCCTGAAGCTGACCCGCCAATTTGCGGTGGCGGCATTCAGCTTTCCGACGGATCGTATCTTTCCTTCTCAGGTTTTCCGCCAGAGTGGGGTCAGTCATTTTGTATTATGCTTGCTGAACGTTTTGACCTGGTAACGCCACAGCGTGTAAACAGCATCATTGAGCAATCGAGCGACCCATTGAAAGCTCGGGTGTATCTGGGTACCGCAAGGTTCTTTCTTCTGCATTATATGTTTGGAGCAGCTCTTGGAGAAGCTGCAGGGTAAAAGAAAAAACGCGAAGCCGATCGGCTTCGCGTTTGTTTTTATCTCTCTGCCAGGGCAGTGAGGTTTTTTTGAGCTTGCTGTTCGAGGTGTGCAAAGTACTGCGTGTGATAGACAGAAGCACGTTGCGGCTTACGAAAGCTTTGTGCCCACTTTTTGCGACCCTCGTCATATTCTTCGCGGGTGTAGTGATGCTTGTACTCGAGGTAGATACTTTCCGTGTCAGCGGCAAAACCTTCAGCATCTTGCCCAAGACCCATGAGGTCCAAGTCAAGCAAGAGTGCCACTGTGGGCTTTTCTTCCTCAGGAATGCCATCAAGAGAGTGCTTTGCTGTTGCAAGGATGCCTCGCTTTACAAACAACGCGAAACTTTGTGGGTATCCAAGCTTGATGAGTAATACATACGCAAACTCGGCACTTTCACGTTCGCTCCAGCCATGGGCTGTACCAACCTTAATGATGACGTCGTGCAAAATGAACATCCAGTAGATTGCGATGATATCGACACTGTCATTGGAAAGATCAATTACTGCTTTGTGGTCAACAAACACATCGAACATGTTGCATGGATGCGCTGGTGCATGATACGTGCGCTTGTCTGGTTCGTGCATGTCCACAAGCTCTTGGGCAAGAGTCCAGAGCTCTGCTTCGCTCGGGATGAGAAAAGTAGGGAATCTGTTTTGCGAAGTGATGCTGATTGCCATTAGGATTGTGTGAAATCCTTTGACAGGCCCCATAAGTGTGGTTTGCATCTCGTTTCTCCTTTTCTGTGTGTATTCAAGCATTTTGTAGCAGGATTGCAAGAGAGCGCGAATCCTTTGGATTTGCGCCTTTTTAGAGTCCCTTAAGCTCCTTTATGAACAGATTTTCACGTTCGTTTTGTTCTGCAGCCCAAACTTCATGTTGAGTGGGTTTGCCGCCACGCTTTTCTTTGTGTACTTCTGAAAGTGTCTTGAGTTTTACATCATTTTTCAGAAGCAGTTGTGCGTGTTTACTGCAAAACGCAAGCACTTCTTTGTTGCGGAGAATCGCAACGTCTGCACCTTCGGTTGAATCAAAGTACTCGCCACACCCGGGGTAGTCACACCCAAACTCTTCTTGAAGCATGCCTCGTAAGTAATATCCAGCCATAACCTACTCCTTCATTTGTAAAGAACTATCTGACTACAGCATAGGGTAGTTGCAATAAATTGTATATAATGTATAACAACTACTATACAAATACTATGAATACAAAAGAAACACTCAAGAGTCTCGGGCTTACACCTTCGGAAATCACTGTGTATACTGCAATGATAGATGGCAAGATAAAGGTTAAAGACATTATTAACGTTACGAGTATGCAACGTCCATCGGTGTACCATGCGATGAATAAGCTGCAAGCTCGCGGGTTGGTTGGTCGTGTACAGGCTGGTTCATACAATCGTTGGCAACTTGCGCCTGCAAGTGCGCTACAGCAACTGGTTGCAGAAAAACAAAGTGAAGTGAAGGAGTTACAAAGTGAGGTTGAGCTTCTTGCGGAGAGTATTGACGCAACAGGATCTACATCAAATACGACGCAAGTCACCTTTTACGAAGGTCAGCAGGCCGTTGAAGGGGTTGTATTCAATGCGCTCTATTGTAAAAGTAAAGAAATTCTCTCAATTGCTCCTGACGGAAATTTTTTTCATCAAACGGGGTCTGATTTTGCTCGAAAGTTTATACAGGAACGTATGAAGCGTGATATTGCTACGCGTCACTTATGGGAATCACAGGGTCCTGCAACAGATGCAGATCTCAGACAGTACTACGGTGAACATTCGCAGGTGCGCCTACTACCCAAGGAAATGCGCGAGGCGTTTGTGACTACAGTTTTTATTTATGATGATACGGTTATGTATATTTCCTCAAAGCGTAGTGGCTACGCAGTCGTATTTAAATCTGTAGAACATGCAGAGTTGCAGCGAGCTATTTTTGAAGCGTTATGGGCTGTAGGTTCAAATTTTAAAACATAAAAGAAGTATTCATAACTCATACAGTCAATAAGAATGCGTGATACAATACATACACTTATTTTAGGAGGTAATTTTCATATATTTTATGATAGTAACGTGGATTATTCTTGGGGTGGTTGCGCTTGTGGTGCTCTACGCCATTTTCGCCTACAACGGTTTTGTTAAGCTTACACAGCGAACAAAAGAAGCATGGGCAGATATCGATGTGCAACTGAAGCGTCGATATGATCTTATTCCAAATCTTGTAGAAGCAGTGAAGGGATACGCAGCGCATGAGCGTCAGACACTCGATGCCGTTATTGAGGCACGTTCACAGGCAACACAGGTGCATGTAGATCCATCAAACATCACGCCAGATCAGATAGCTGCTATGGCAGGAGCGGAACAGGCACTCGGTGGCGCTCTTGGTAAACTTTTAGCGGTTGCGGAGGCATATCCAGACCTAAAGGCAAACCAAAATTTTGCACAGCTGCAGACAGAGCTTTCAGACACTGAAAACAAAATCCAGGCAGCACGTCGTTTCTACAATGGCAATGTGCGTGACTTGGTAATAATGCTTCAACAGTTCCCGTCAAATATGATTGGAAACATGTTTGGTTTCAAGGAAATGGAGTACTTTGAGATCGAAGAGGGTTCGGAAGAGAAAGAGCCAGTATCAGTTAATTTTTAGTCGTGTATGGCAAAACAAGAAAAAATTACACTCAATGGACAGCCAGTTGGGCGCATTAAGGCTGGATGGTTACTCTTCAAAGAAGCGTTTGGCTTTATGTGGGCGGATAAGGAAATGCTTTGGATTCCCGTTATCGCGACACTTGCAAACCTATTTCTCGTTGGTGCAATCATAGGTGTAGTGGTCGTCGCTGCCTTTAGTTTTTCTGAAACATTCTTTGAAACATATCCCGTGGAGTATTTCTTCCTCTTTCTGTTGTATGTCGCGGGAGCATTTACGCTTGCGTTTTCCCAAGCTGCAGTTGCACACTTGGTGTTCGTACGTGCGCATGGAGGTGATGCGACGTTGGGTGAAGCACTTAAAAAGGCGTTTGCACACTGGTGGGGACTCCTTATGTGGTCGCTGATTACTGCTACGGTTGGTCTGATACTTCGTATTATCTACGATCGTTCAAAACTGCTCGGGAAAATTATTACGTCACTGATTGGTGCTGCGTGGAATATCCTGACGTACTTTGTGGTACCAGCAATTGTGATTGACGATAAAGGCCCTTTTGACTCTATAAAAAAGTCAGCATTGGTGTTTCGACAGACCTGGGGTGAGACGCTGGTGAGCAATATCTCCTTTGTGGGAATCTTTATGATTGCGCACCTTGTGGTACTGTTCTCATGTGTGGGCGTGATTATCTTTGGGGTCGCACTTGAATCGCTGTCTATCGTCATTCTTGGATTTGCAATGATTGTCTTTTGGATGGTGGCTTTTGCTTTAGTTTCCTCATCTATTTCCGCGGTGCTTCGTGTGCTTTTGTACATTTATGCTACAGAAGGAACGGTGCCACAGAACTTCAATCGCGAACTATTGGAAAAAATGCTTGCACGAAAGAACATATCTGAGAATGAAACAACCATGACAGAACAGGTTTAGTAATATTTTATATGTTTCGTAAAGTAATCAGTCTCGCTAACTGGACATTTGTAGGTCTTTTTGGATTGCTTGCACTCCTTTTTACATTTGCCTCTGATACAGGAGGAGGTGCACTTGCTGGACTGGCAACGGTGATTGCTTTGTTGGGGATGGTATGGGTTCCAATTGCTGCAGTAACAAGTGTTTTAGGGGTCGTATATGAATATCGCGAGCACGGGTCAATTAAAAAGTTATTTACATCTCCGGCTCTGTATGTCTTGTTTATCGTATTTTACTTGCTTATGTTGATGTTTGTGTAGTATGAATAATAATCAGACCAAGAAAGTTTTTTATAACAAGCTTGTTCGTGATGCGATTCAGGAAAAAATAGAAGGAAAAAATGAACAATGTGAAGTGCGTGAACTTGTTGACGATCAGGAGTTTCAGCAGGAGCTTTTAAAAAAGGTGACTGAGGAAGCAACGGCACTTTCTCGTGTGCGTTCGCGTAAGGAGTTTCTTGATGAATATGCTGATCTTATGGTTGTGCTTGATGCATTGACGGCACTGATGGAGTTTTCTGAAGCTGATGTTCAGGTTGCACTGAATGAAAACGTCGCAAAGAAAGGACTGTACAAAAAACGTCACTTCTTGCACTGGTCAGAGGATGTGAATTATGTAAGTAATGAAACACCACAAGGAGTAAAAGAGTAAATATGACCACATTGTACACACATCAAAGTTCAAATATTGCAAAAACATGGTTTCTCATGACAGCGTTTTTAGTGCTGGTGATCGCAGTTGGGTTAGGTGCTTCATACTATATGGGTAATTCGGCGATTGTGTATGGAGCCGTTGTCTTTGCACTTATTATGAATGTGGGAGCATACTGGTTTTCTGACAAGATGGTGCTGAGTATGACGGGCGCAAAACCGATAGCACTTGAAGACGATCGGGAGCTATATAACATCGTCGAGAACCTTGCGATTACTGCAGGACTCCCGATGCCAAAGGTATATATCGTCAATGACCCAGCACCAAATGCTTTTGCAACAGGACGCAACCCTAAAAATGCAGTGGTGGCAGTAACCACAGGTCTACGGCAGATTCTGACACGTACAGAGCTTGAGGGAGTAGTGGCACACGAAATGGCGCATATTGGTAACCGCGACATGCTCGTGATGACTGTGGCAGTGGTGTTGGCGGGGTTTATTGCGATTCTCTCGGATATTTTTCTGCGCGCATTGTGGTTTGGGGGAGGAAATAATCGTGACCGACACCCAGCATTTTTGGCTATTGCGGTGATAGGAATCATTCTTGCCCCAATCGCTGCGCAACTTATGAAAATGGCGGTCTCTCGTAAACGTGAGTACTTGGCAGATGCTACGGGGGCACTCCTCACACGCTACCCAGAAGGGCTTGCATCGGCACTTGAAAAGATTTCAAGCTACACAGGACCGATGAAAAGTGCATCTCATGCAACCGCACACCTCTTTATTGACGATCCGTTTGATGGTCCCCACCAGAAAAACCAATTTGCAAAGAAAATTGGTGGTATGTTTGCGACACATCCGCCTGCGCAGGAGCGTATTGCCAGACTCAGAGGCATGCAGACGTAGAAAAACCCAAGACGATTGTCTTGGGTTTCATTGTGACCAGAGCGCTGAGGCCACCTCTTCCGGTATGGTATCTATAACAATCAGATAACTGATTGCTGCCGCATCAGGCTTTCGTATATTCTGTTCCCAGTTACAAAGAGTCCTGAAGGAGATGCGGTAGCGTCGGGCAAATTTTCGCTGACTTAAGCCGAGTTTCTGGCGTAGTTCTCGCAGTGAATCTGGTATATTTTGAGGGTCAAAACTCAATATCCTTTCAAGACAGTTGCAACCTGAATATAAAGTGCCACAGTGTGTCTGTAGTGTCAACGCTCCGTAGTGTCTCAGTGTGCAACTTAGGTGTTACGAAGGTACTGAAACATTACGAGAAATTGACAAACTACTAAAAATATGATATAAAATAGGAGAAAACCAGCAAACAGAGGAGAAGCTGAATGTCCTTCCTGAAAATTGATCGTAAGGCACTGTCCATTATGGCTGCCCTGGCTGAGGCGCCGCTGTACCGCAAACTCGGTTCGGTGCGTGCTCGTGTGGCCGCCGAAGGTGAAAAAAACGCCACTGTGATGGCAGATGGCAGCACCGAGACGGAAAACACCGCAAACGCCGGCGACTACATCATCACGAACCCGTCGGGTGAAGAATATATCATCGGCGCCGAGAAGTTCTTGGCACGCTATGAAGCGACCGACGAAGATGGTGTGTTTTCGGCCAAGGGATACTGCCGTGCAATCAAAAACCCCGAAGGTGTTCCGATCGAGATCATGGCGTCTTGGGGTGAACCACAGTATGGTGATGGCGAGTGTATGCTTGCCGATACCTGCGACGCAAATGGTGAAGACATGGGTGGTGAACCCTACATCATCGAGGCGGCGGCGTTCATCGAAACGTACGCAATGAAGTTGTAAAACTTCGCGAGTCGTCCAGTTAATTCTGGGCGGCTCTTTTTATTTTTTTTGCAAAGAAGTTCCAACTTCGTCTCAAACAGCTATGCTGACTAGGAAACAACAGCCACAGAGAAGATGTGAGCTACAATAATAGTTTATGGATCTGCAGATAATCAGTATACGCGCGGTGAGATATTAGCCTTTGCTCGAACCCACTTCGAGGAAAGACCATAACTACAACGCGCGGAGCGCGTGGTGGCTTTGTAT
>CAJXAG010000053.1 GCA_913050645.1 uncultured bacterium
AAATAATTAACGGTACTATAAGCCAGTAAAAAAATGAACTTTCTGATCCAAAGAGATATTGTATTGGTGACCCTGGCGTAATAAGATCGGTAACCGGCAGTGCGTGATAACTAAAAGCCATAACCAGCACGGTCCCGCCAAGCGCCAGAAGAAGCTTTCTTCCAAATCCCTCAAAGGATCCTTCATCGTACTCGCGTGGCAGAATGCGATGAAAGAGTATCGTTGCCCCAAAGGTAAACGCAGCAAAAACAATGAGCATAAGGATTGATTCGGACTTTGCGTTGCTGGCGCTGCCGAGTATTGTGTCATAAAACGGAAATTGTATTGAAATAAGGAAAGCTAGATACAGTCCAAGGATTATGTTTGTCACAGTCTGTCTCCCCTTCTTTAGTGCAAAGAATAGAAAAACGCCAAAAACAGCAATCATGTAGATCGACTCATGCAAAAACCCTAAAATTGCCGATGTGTCCATATGTGCACATTATAGAACTATTTCAGGGTCAGATCCGTCTGTTAACTGGGATAACTTACTCTAGCTTATCTATGGCGTATTTGGTTGCATCTTGTACGTGACGAAATCTGTCGCCCATTAACTTCACCCCACCGAACCAGCGTGTGACGCAAATGATGCAGTCGGTAACGTCCTCTTTTTGCATAATACGTAAGATAACCATTCCTGCCCCGGTCTCGCCGTCGTCATTTTTACTCTCGTAGATTGCTCCATCGTGCGTAATGCGTACTGCCCAGGTGTTATGGGTGGCCTTGGCGTACTTTTTATTTTTCTTTAGTGTTTTAAGAAATGTTTTTATATCGTCCTTCCCTGTTACAAGTCCGTAGCTTACAGAATATTTACTCCCTCTGTCTTCGATAATTTTTTCATGCAGTACGAAACCCTGTGTTGGTTTCCGAGAATCTCCGAAGTCGAATTGTGTGGATTGTTTGGGCATGTTGACTTAGTATAACTTTTAGCTATAGTTGATTCAAAAGTAAAAGAGGGAGATCTTTTGATGCGAATATTTTTGTTGTTTGGTGTAATGCTCGGTTCTGGTGTTTTTGGGTTCGGAGCCACAGTGCTCTGGCGTGCCTCATTAGAGCCAGATCGGTTTCTGTTGGTTGCAATATGTACGCTTTTGGGGGTGTTGATAGTGCTATGTTCTCTGCTTGGCATTATGTTTGCCTCCCATTCAGAGCGACAGAAGAAACTTTTAGAGAAGTTGGATACACACGGATGATCAAAAACACGCGACAGTTGTCGCGTGTTTTTCTATTGACATAGATTACTGTATATGGTTTAGTTGTTATGAAATAGTACAGGAGGCAAAAAATGACTATTCATCCAGCTATACTAGCATTCATCGCATTGATCCCCGGCTTTGCTGGACTTTACACGATAGCTGGCTTCTGGCCAGCAGCGGGTATTTTGGTTTCTATTTTTACGCTGTTCATTCTGCAAAATATGCAGGTGTATGCAGTGTATCAAGGACTGAAGAAAAAAGAGGACCAGTAGCGGCAAAGGTAACTGATGGTGCAAAAACACCCTGCAACCGATTGGTTGTAGGGTGTTTTCTTTGTCGCTACACACCGTGGCCTTTCAGCTCCTCGATAAGCTTCTTTGCTTGGCGAGAAAGCTTTTGTGGGAGGTCGATTTGTATTTTTACCATGAAGTCTCCACGGCTTGACCCATGGGGTACGCCCTTCCCTTTAATACGGAGCAATTCACCGTGCTTCACGCCAGCTGGGATTTTGATGTCTACTGATCCATCAAGTGTTTCTACTTTGTATGTGTTTCCTAAGAGTGCATCTGAAAGCTTTACGTGTAAGTCAGCCTGGAGGTTCGCACCATCGCGCACAATTGATTTGTGTGACTTTACATGAATTTTTATATACAGGTCACCTGCTGCGCCGTTAGGGATTGCTTCACCACGGCCGGTCATGCGGATCATCTCACCGTTTTGAATACCTGCAGGGATCTCGATCTCGATTTCTTCTTCAGCACGCGCTACTCCTGCTCCCGCACAGTGTCCACAGACTTCTTTGGGTACTTTTCCGCGTCCTTGGCAGACATTACACTCGCGCACCGTTTGTACTTGTCCCATGAAGCTTTGGCGTGTTTCTCGTACACGACCTTGTCCGTTGCAGGTACTACAGTCAGTAAGGTCAGTACCTTTTTTTGCACCTGAGCCAGAACACTCTTTACAGGTATTTGTCTTTGTTAGCAGCACTTTGCGTGTTACGCCGAAGATTGCGTCCTGGAATGCTAGCTCGATGTCGATAGAAATATCGCGACCGCGTGCCTGGCGTGATCCGCCACCACCCCCACCGAACATGCCACCAAAAAGGTCTTCCATGTCGAACTCGAAGCCGCCTTGCTGTCCTGCAGCCTGCTGGAAGTCAGACCAGTTAAAGCCGCCGAAGCCGCCTTGACCTCCACCACCTCCTGCACCTTGGTATGCGTGGCCGTATGTGTCGTACTCAGCTTTCTTTTTCTCATCACCAAGAACAGCGTATGCTTCGCTGATCTCTTTAAACTTCGCTTCGTCACCGGTTTGTTTATCAGGGTGATACTTTGCCGCTAATTTTCGAAAAGCTTTTTTTACTTCGTCTTTCGAGGCTCCCTTCTGGAGTCCGAGTGTTTCGTAATAGTCTTTTGCCATAAGTGTTAGTTTTAAACAGTGGTGTTTTTCTGGATTGCTTCGTCACTTCGCTTTCGCTTCGTTTCTCGCAATGACAGGTCTGAGCTACTGCGCTCTAGAGAGTCTGTTACGTTATCATTAATGATAACGTAACAGGTTCTAAGAATTCAGTAGATACCTACTTGGTGTCTTCGTCTTTCTTATCTCCCTCGTCTACTACTTCAGCATCTTTTACGTCGGCATTTGCGTCTTTTGGTGTTTCGTCACCTTCTTGTGTTCCTGCTTCAGCCTGTTGTGCTTGCTGCATCACTTCACCGATCTTCTGCATTGCTCCTGAAAGTGCTTCGGTTGCTGTGGTGATAGCGTCCTTATCGTCTTTATCTTTTACTTCCTTCACGGCAGCGATTTTTTCGTTGATGTCTTTGACGACTTCTTCACCTGCTTGTTCACCGTGGTCCTTCACTGATTTTTCTGCAGTGTAGATGAGCTGGTCTGCCATATTTCGTGCTTCGATGATTTCTTTCTTTTTGTTGTCTTCGTCAGCATGTGCTTCAGCATCAGCCTTCATCTTTTCGATGTCATCTTCTGAGAGTCCTGAGTTAGCCTCGATGCGGATAGACTGTTCTTTGTTTGTAGACTTGTCCTTCGCAGTTACATTTAGTACACCGTTAGAGTCAACGTCAAAGGTTACCTCGATCTGTGGTACACCACGTGGTGCTGGTGGGATGCCGTCGAGTACAAACCGTCCAAGTGACTTGTTGTCGGTTGCTTGCGCACGTTCACCCTGAGTAATGTGGATCTCTGTTGAGGTTTGGTTGTCTGCTGCAGTTGAGAACACTTGCTCTTTCTTTGTTGGAATGTGTGTATTTTTCTCAATAAGCTTTGTTGCTACACCACCCATAGTTTCGATACCAAGTGACAGTGGGATAACGTCCACCAGTGTGATGTCTTGCACATCACCTTGGAAAATACCTGCTTGAATCGCAGCACCCAGCGCCACTACTTCGTCAGGGTTTACGCTCTTGTTTGGTTCCTTGCCAAAGAGTCGCTTCACCGCTTCCACAACTGCAGGCATACGTGTCTGGCCTCCTACAAGAATGATCTCGTCGATTTCTTCCTTTGAGAATGAAGACGCTTCGATTGCTCGCTTGGTGATTTCGATTGAGCGATCTATGTATTCTGCCGAAAGCTCTTCAAGCTTTGCGCGTGTTAGGGTGATCAGCAGGTTCTTTGGTACACCGTCAATGTTTGCAATGAACGGAATATTGATCTCTGTTTCACCTGAGGTTGAAAGTTCCTTCTTTGCCTTTTCTGCTTCATCATCAAGTCGTTGTAGTGCGAGTGGATCTTTTGCAAGGTCGATCCCCTCTTCTTTCATGAACTCAGCAATCAGGTGTCGTACGATCGCCTGGTCAATGTCGCGTCCACCCATGTGTGCGTCACCGTCGGTTGATTGTACCTCAACTACTTCATCCCCCACTTCAAGTACCGTTACGTCAAACGTACCGCCACCAAAGTCGTATACGACGATTTTCTCGTCTTTCTTTTTATTGAAACCGTATGCGAGTGCGGCAGCAGTTGGTTCGTTGATGATGCGCTTAACTTCAAGACCAGCAATCTTACCAGCGTCCTGAGTAGCTTTACGTTGTGCATCGTTAAAGTATGCAGGTACAGTAATAACTGCTTCAGTGATTGTTTCACCCGTTTTTGCTTCAGCGTCTGCCTTAAGTTTTGAAAGAATCATAGCTGACACCTCTTCAGGTCGATGTTCTTTACCATCCATCTTTACCGTCACACCGTCGTTTTCACCCTTCGCCACTTCAAATGGGACGATGTCCTTGTCTTTCTGTACTACTTCATCAGCATAGTTATGCCCCATGAAGCGCTTGATGCCGTAGATAGTGTTTTGCGGGTTTGTTACTGCTTGTCGCTTTGCAGTCTGTCCCACCATACGATCGCCTTTCTTGTTGATCGCAACAATAGAAGGAGTCGTTCGGTTCCCTTCTGCGTTTTCAATAATTGTCGGCTCACCACCTTCGATGATTGCCATTGCTGAGTTTGTAGTACCCAGGTCAATACCTAAAATCTTTGCCATATTTATTTATATTAATTAGTTTCTATTTATTACTTATTCGTTTGAAATTTCTCCTACAATCACACGTGCTGGCCGCAGTAGTACATCGCCTTGCGGTGTGGTGCGTACAAATCCATTCTGAATCACTTGTACTACCTTTCCGTTCTCTGTTTCTTCAGTTACTGGAGCGTTGCCCATAGCTTCATGCTGTTGCGGGTCAAACTCTTCACCAAGTGGAGAAACTTCAGATACATTGTATGAGGAAAGAATACTATGCAGCTGTGCATGAATCCCTTCAATACCGCTACGCCACTGTGCATCTACCGCATCCCAAGCTTCCTTGTTTGCCATAGCCATGTGAAAACTGTCACATAGTGGGAGCAGTTTTTCGATCTGGTCGTTTACTGCACGCTCTTTATCTTTTAAGCGCTCTTCCTCAAGACGCTTTTTGCTATTGAGGAACTCTGCCTTTACACGTTGCAGGTTCTCAAGGTGTTCCATTTTTTCAGCTTCACACTCCTTGAGCTTGTCTCGTAATTTTTTAACTTTTGCGTTTGAATTGCCTTCAATTTCTTCAAGTTCAGGTTCGACAGCATTGTCTTCGCCAGTCAGTTCAATGTCGTCCTGTACCTCGTTTTCGTTCATATTTTCATCCATAGACTGTGGCATTATACGTCTGTTTTTACTCTGTGTAAAGATGTCGATAATAGTGTTTTATTACAACATATCCTGCCCATTCTTAGGTTGTTTGTGACGTTTTTATACAGAGCGATTTTGCAATGCGGTTTGTACTGGTATAATGACAGTACCATTTCAGTTATGACTGAGGTGGGATGTTATGAGGTGAGGAGTCACGATCCCTCACTTTCTATACCTTTGAATCACAGAGCGTTACTACTCTACGGGTACGACACTTTGATGCAAAAGGGTGACTATTCTCCGCACTCCATACACGTAGACCATGTGTCTGCAATCTCGGAGGGTTAAGTTCCTAAATGTTCGCATTGATGGGCTGCTACAGAGATCGTATGGGTGATTCACGTAGTCACAACAAAAACCGGGTGAGGACCCGGTTTTTGTGTTTTTTAAACTACAGGGGACATCGGATATCCCCTGTAATGATTAAGGAACAGAAAAAGAAGCCATGGTTATGGCTCCTTTTGGGTTACCTCATGCTCTTATGGACAATGTGGGAAATTGTTCGTTCTGTAATGTCCGCTTCGCATGTGTTGCAGATGTTTACATGCCCACTGTTCGCCTTAATTTGTGTAAAAATTGGGTGAGTGCTGGTAATTTTTTATTTCTTTGCATGACGCACATATAAATGTTGGTACGCTTGTATCTTTTGGCATTGTGCCCCCCCCCTGTTCTTTCTTGGTATAATTTACCACAAGAAGAAAAGAAGCCACGGTTGTGGCTTCTTTTGTGCCCTATTTTTCAGGACGTTTGAATGGCAGGATGACTGCAGGAAGTTCCGGTACTGCATCCAATCGCGGCACGATGTTGACTTCAACAATACCGTCAAGCGGTGCTGCGTTGAGTTCTGTCACGAGCCCGGCAAGATCGTCAACGTCGTTTGAGTTACAAAGTGCTGTGTGGGTCATGTTCCCCCCCCTTTTTTTTTCTTCTAAGAGCCAGATTATCACAAAAAGAAAAGGAAGTCATGGTTTTAGCCTCTTTTCTGCGTATCGTTTTCTCTAGAGTTACTAAGTGTTCTCACCAGCTTCGCTGGCTGCGAGCACTAAGTACTCCTCGAGCCTGTAAAACAGTGTTATACACTGTTTTACGAAATAGATTGACCGCGAACTCCGCCGTCAAAACGATAAATACAAAAAACCACCTCTTGCAAGAGGTGGTTTTTTGTATTTATCG
>CAJXAG010000054.1 GCA_913050645.1 uncultured bacterium
TCTCCATATGACATGGATGAGATCAAAGTCGTCTTTAGAAACTCGGGCAGTGGCTTCAAGGAGACACTCATAAACACGTCAATTGGGGCTTCAGTACAGGTTGAACAAGCAGCAGGCAGCTTTCTCTTGCCACAAATACTGACCCGACCGCAGATGTTTGTCGCCGGTGGTGTTGGTATTGCACCGTTTATGAGTTACTTGCATCAGAAGATAGAGGATACCTGGGAGTACCCCATTACATTGCTCTATGGTAATCAAAATCCAGAGAGTGCCGCGTATCTGGAAGAGTTAAAACAGATGAGCAAACAGCACCGACAGTTCTCGCTCGACACTATTTACAAACGCCCAACTCCTGGACTGTTTGCAAAGCTGGCGGAAAAGTATATAGACGCAGTATGGTGGGTGGTCGGGCCGCCGGGCATGGTAGCGGTCACGGTCAATGGTCTGCAGCTTGGCGGCGTTGCCACAGACAAAATTATGACTGAATCGTTTGATGGATACTAAATATTAGCAAATAGCAAATAAAAGTTTTACTGTATGGATCAAATAATTTCTCATAGTAATGTCTGGGTACTTTCAGCAATCATGGTAGTGTTGGTATCTTGGATTTTTTACCGGTACTTTTCACCGAGCTCATGGCAAGAATGGACTGGCGCAGGAGTGGTACAAGCGTTTATCATTGCCCTCTACGCTGAAATGTACGGGTTTCCTCTCACCATATATTTGTTGGTGCGCTTTCTTGATGTTGACAAGACTAATTTGAGCGCCAATCTCTGGTCGTCGCTATTTGGAGTCGACGAATCAGCCATGGTTGTATTTATGATTATTGGTCTCACTTTCGTCATCATTGGCGTTAGTTTGTTTGCTCGCGGTTGGGGCCAACTGCATAGAGCCGCACGAGAAAAAAGATTGGTTACAGACGGATTGTATGCCTATATTCGTCATCCACAATATACCGGTTTATTTCTAGCGCTGTTTGGAGAGGGGATTGTACACTGGCCAACCATTTTTTCGGTCGCTCTATTTCCAGTGATAGTGCTCGTATATGTCCTTTTAGCTCGAAGAGAAGAGGCTCTTGTACTAAGACGGTTTGGTGATGAGTATCTCTTATACCGAGAAAAAACACCCATGTTTATTCCTAAAATTAAAGATTGGCGTCGTATGTTGACAAGAGACAAGTTCAGCTAAGACAAACAAATTGATTGTTATTCAAGCTATAAATAAACAAATATGGAAAAAGATATTGAAGAAAAAAAGCATACACTCACAAAAAAAGAGCGCCACGAGATTAAACGGGCCGAAAAACAATCAGCCCGGGAAAAAGAAATTAGAATGAAAAAAGTAAAGAGCTGGATTCCGTGGATTGTATTTAGTGGAGTCGTGGTTGGTCTAATCTATTGGGCCGTAGTAGCTGCTCAAAAGGCTGAAGAATCTAGGCCCGGCGAACCGGTCGCTATTATGAGCAAAGAGCATGTGAACGCCAGCCAAGCGGTTGGTCCGTACAACTCAAATCCGCCGACTTCCGGTCCTCACGCCGGCCCGGCTCCTTGGGGAGTTAACACCAAGGAAATTCCCGATGTAAATGCGATCCACAACCTTGAACATGGGGGCGTCTGGATTTCGTATAAAAATCTTGATGCTGAGTCAGTCTCTGCTTTGGAAGAAATTGCCCGCAAAAATAGTCGTAGCGTCATCCTTAGTCCCCGAGCGGCCAATGACGCCAACATTGCGGTAGCATCGTGGGGGCGACTGATGAAACTTGATGCGGTAGATGAAGAAAGAATCATCGAGTTTATCCGTAGAAACAAGAATAAATCACCTGAACCACTCGCTATCTAAGCACTGATTATATGAAATACGTAGAGCATATACTCGATCGTTTTACGATGTACCAGGTTTTGACCGCGGTGCTACTGACATACATGGCATGGGCATTACTGCTCAGTATATTTGGTATTTTGAGTTATGATCTGACCGCTCTCCTGCTCTCTGGGGTAGTGATAGTGACAGCGGTTGTTCTGACGCACTACCTGATGACCAGACTTACTGCAGCACCGAGCAATATCTGGTCCAGTATTTTAACCGGACTTATCATTTTCTTGATCTTCACACCAACTGCCGATGTAGGAGGGTTAGCGATTTTGGCGACGGTTGCTGTAGTCAGCATTGTCAGTAAATACATAGTGAAATATCGAAACGTACACCTTATCAATCCAGTGGCCTTAGCAGCAGTGTTGTCTGGAGTGTTTGGTCTGGCATATGCCTCTTGGTGGGTTGGTACAGCGTGGTTTGCACCACTCTTGATATTTGGTGGGTTACTCGTTGTACTAAAAATAAGACGACTGCCTATGGTGCTGGCAGGTGTACTGGCGTCGTTTCTTATGGTGTCTATCTATGCTGTAATCCGTGACTCTACTTCGATAACTGTACTTAGTAGCTTCTTTCTTACTTCACCACTCTGGTTCTTTATGACCATTATGGTCACCGAACCACTATCAACACCAGCAGGTGAACGAGCGCAAATTTTGTATGGTATTTTCATTGGTCTACTGTCACAAATACCGTTTTCGATTGGGCCGCTTTTTAATTCGCCTGAATTAGCACTGATGATTGCCAACCTCTTGGTGTGGCCGCTTTCTCTAAGAGGGCGACTTAAGCTGGTGTGTCTCAAGGTTACTGAAGTGGCTCACAATACCCTAGAGTATGTGTTTCGACCATCGTTTCCAGTGTCATTCCAAGCTGGACAATACCTAGAATGGGCTTTGCCGCATCAATCACCTGACGGTCGAGGAACGAGGCGTTATTTCACCATTGCCTCCAGCCCCACTAGACAAAACCTTCGCCTCGTCGTGCGAACTGAAGACAAAGGAAGTAGTTATAAAGAAAGACTGAAAGCGTTTGGTCGTGGCGACACTATTCAAGCAGCACAACTGGCTGGAGACTTTGTGTTACCAAAAGATGTTGCTGGTAAGAAGTTTGTATTCGTAGCTGGTGGAATTGGTATCACGCCATTCTTAAGTCAGCTTGAGTATTTGAAAGATACTAAACAAAAAACCGACATCGTGTTGTTCTACTGCAACCGAACAGCTGAGGATATTGCATATGCAAAAAAGCTCAATGATTACGAGTCCATCAGGCTGAGAACAGTCCATGTGTTAGCTGAACCAACTGCTGATTGGCGTGGGGAGACAGGTTATCTCAGTCCGCACATGCTGAAACATTACACTCCTGACCTAACTGATCGACTGGTTTACCTGTCTGGTCCGCCAGGAATGGTTGGTTCGTATAAGAAATTATTTTCGGACTGTGGTGTACCAAGAGGTCACATTAAAACTGATTATTTCCCTGGATTAGCTTAAAAATTATTATGCCAATCTACATTATTACAATTGGAATATTTATCCTTGTGAGTGCGTTTTCGTACTCTATCATAGCTTCAAGAGAGACCAGTGATTCGTTACTCGTTGATGCTGGCTCAATGGCCACCAAGGAGGTGATGGCGATGATGAATGACGATATGGGCCAGATGATGATGACTGACGGTACGTATCGAAGTGAGGTACGTTATGCCGTACCAAACGGCTACATTGAACCAATGGCTCTTGAAGTGACGTTGGCCGACGGAGTTATCACCGAGTCAAAGGTAGAGTTTGAAATTGCGAGTCCGGTTTCAAAAAGTTACGTACAATCATTTGAAAACTATTACAAAGATCAGGTCATTGGACAATCAGTCACTGACGTTTCGTTGGCTCGAGTTGGTGGTGCGACTCTTACTAATGTAGCGTTTGATGCTGCGCTCGAAAAAATCAAAGTTGAAGCAACTGGGAACATGATGGGTATGATGAACCCAGAGACAGAAGACGAGGTGTTGCCGTTGCTGCTCCCTGGCACGCCAACAGAAGGCGGCATCGTGCTAGATCCAGTACCAACTACTTCGAGTTACTCTGACGCTGACCTTAAGGACGGAACATACAGCAGTACGGTGCGTTATGAGGTTCCGTTTGAGCACATCGGGCTGATGAATCTGGAGGTGACTGTAGCCGAGGGAGTCGTCACTGATTCAGTAGTAGAGTTTGAGGTGACCAACCCTGTCTCCGAGAGTTACGCACGTTCATTTGACAACTACTACAAAGATGAAGTCATTGGACAGTCATTGGCTGAAGTTTCACTAGCGCGAGTAGGTGGTGCTTCGCTTACTAACGCAGCCTTTGGTGCTGCACTTGAGAAGATCAAAACTGAAGCCAGTGGCAACACGGTAGTCGCTACCGCAGACACGATACTTCCGCTACCAGTACCTGAGCTCGTGATACGAGGCATTCCGAACTTGGCTGAGATTGCAGCCACCTCTAAAAATAAGATTCACCTGGTAACCGGGCCACTTCCCGGCACAAAATCATCAATTAACAATATGAGCCCATACGCTGATGGTACGTATGTCGTTGTGCAGTCATACTATGCATGGCCAAATATCTACGAACCAATGCAGACTGCAATCACACTTGAAAATGGGATAATAGTCGCAGCTGACCAAGCGTACTCCACTGTCGACTACTCTCACTCATATAATTATCAACGACACTTTGACTCCCTCTATAAGAATGTGGTGATCGGTATGCCGCTTGATGACGCACCGATTGCGCGAGTTGGCCAAGCTACCGAAACTACCGACGGGTTTAACGACGCATTGATGGTAATTAAAGAAAAAGCAAAACAGCTGTAATAACACTGCCTCTAAAGCTTATGAAAAGCATAACAATCAAAATTACATTCGTGGGCGCACTTATTCTCATTACAGCCTTTGGTTATTCGTGGTTCACCACTGTGGCTGGGCGCACGGACTACCGTGCGTCAGACGAGGAAGAGCCGACGGTGCAAGAAGGTATGCCGGGTATGACTGAGGCCGGTATGGGAATGATGGATTACCAAGATGGTACGTACATTACAACGGTCAACTATGAGATTCCTTATGGCTACGTGGAGCCAATGGAGGTAACGCTGCAGCTTGAAAACAACACGATTAAGGATGTCGCTGCTTCCTTTGCGATAGTTAACCCTGTATCAGAAGGTTATCAGCAGACTTTTTTAGGGTATGTATCACGTGAAGTGGTGGGTAAAAAAGTTGATGATGTTGCCCTTTCACGTATGACCGGGGCGTCACTTACCAACCGAGCCTTTGATGCAGCGCTCGAGCAAATCAAAGCAGACGCCACCGGCATGCCAATGATGAACAACGACGAAGTAGTACCGATGCAGCTGCCAGGTATGTCTGGAAGAGAAAATACCCAGGTGATACCATTTACAATGCCATCATCACCATCGGTTGAGACCTCCGAATTCGTTATTAACTCGGTTACTGAAGAAGTGGTGTCAGACAGTGAAGTGTATGTCGTCGATCACTCGTACACCGTAAATCCATTTTTAACTGAACCAATGTGGACGACCGTAACAGTGACTGACAACGTTATAGCTGACGTTAGTGTGGCGTTTAATTCTCCTGATCAGATATCCATCATGCATCAACAGGTCTTTACTGACCAGTATCGTGATGAAATCGTCGGCCAGCCTATCGAAACCGCTTCGTTGTCTCGTGTCAGTTATACTTCACTCACCACCGAAGCTTTTAATTACGCGCTTGACGCGGTAAGAGAAAAACGAGCCGGTACTGACGTATGAACCTGCAACCGATAGAAGCCTTAGGCACTGTTTGGCATATTGAACTCTTTGAAGAGGTTTCTGATCCGACGGCTCTTCGCCGCTCCATGGTTGACTGGCTGGAAGAGTATGAATCACGGTACAGCCGCTTCCGCTCTGAGTCATGGCTGTCACAGTTAAACCGTACCGGTGTGTTTAGCAGTCCAGACGAACAATTTGTCGATCTGTTAACTCAGGCTCTTCATTACTACCAAAGTACCGAAGGGGTGTTTAACATCGCGATTGGTGAGCAGCTCACCAAAAGTGGTTATGACGCCAATTACACGTTCACCGCCACCGCTGAGTTACCACCCATCCCACCCCTGCCTGAAATTCTCGAAGTTAGCGCGGAAAAAATTTCATTACAATCCGGCTCACTTGACCTGGGCGGGATTGGCAAAGGTTACGCAATAGATGCGCTGGCTGCTTTTCTTAGAGAAGAACACAACTTACAGTATTTTCTAATCAACGGCGGGGGTGATATGTACGTTACCTCCGACAAAGATACACCGGTCACCATTTTGCTGGCCCCTCCCGCCGATAGAAGTCTGGC
>CAJXAG010000055.1 GCA_913050645.1 uncultured bacterium
GTTTCACCTTTAAACGCACACACCGGCTAAAGCCGGTGGTTTAGGGGGTGAAAAACAAAACCTGATGTGGTACCACATCAGGTTTTCTTTACATCTGCACTTTTATTACCTCAACGTCCTCTTCTCTTAAAAAATCATCACCATCAAGCACTGCGTACCCGCGCAGATAGTACACTTTTTTGATCCCTGCTTTTGCGATCAGCCGTGCGCAGTACGGGCACGGAAAGTCGGTCACAAACAGTTCAGCACCATCAGTGACAATGCCTGCTTTTGCTGCAGCACCAATAGCTGCAACCTCCGCATGCGCTGCAGTCACGTAGTTTATATGGATACCCTTTTTAAAAAGTGTGCGCGCATCCCCCTCGATGTTTGGAAGCTGCTGTTCAGGCATGTGTTCGTTGTGTGTCACATACACCACTTTCCCATCTTTAACCAATGCCGCACCAACGCGTCGATACCAATCAGCACTTTTTTCTGCTTCGTGGAGCACCTCGGTCCATACCGTCTTGCCAAATGCATCTACTGCCACCGACTCATGTGGCATCGGAACTTTATCTTCACCTAGGTTGTGATTATTGCGGCGAATAAACACGTTGCGATAGTCAATTTCCCTATCTGCAAAATAGTGCTGCGCAACTACCTCGCCGATATCTTCACGCGGGGTGACTATTGTTTCTGCTGCAACCTCTGTATCGGGAGTCAATTCAAAAACCTCCAACTCAGTCACTGCAACAATTGCTGATTTCATATCAGACAGTGACACCGCCCGCAAACGATCCTTGCGGTTGATATAGTCGAGCTCTTCGTGCTTCTGTAGAATTTCGTCTCCGATAAGATACAGCTGCGTTATCGCTTCTCCAGTAAGTTGTTCCAGGAAGTCTAAATAGCCTTTATGGAGTACAGGGATATACGCAACAGCAACTTTTTTATTCATCTTTCTTGATTTGGATTAGTCGAAGCTTTGCACTGGTACTTGTTTCTGACTGTGGCTCCATAAGTACGATCTCCTTGCAGTACTGTGCTTTCTCGTCTACTTCCCCATCTTTATGCTTGGTCGACTTCGACACCACAAGAATATCAGGCTCAATGAGTTTAATCAGGTGGTTCGATGGATCGTCCACTCCCTTGAGTGTAATCACGTCAGCGTGACGTACATGTGACAGAATGAGCACACGCTCATCTTCGGGAACCACTGGCCGGTCAGGCCCCTTTCGCTTTTTTACCTTCGCGTCACTATCAACACCGATAACCAAAATATCTCCGAGCTCTTTTGCTTTCTCAAGATACTGTGCATGACCAATATGAAACAGATCAAACGTCCCCGAGGTGAGCACAATACGCAGCCCTAACTTCTTCCAATATCCAACAAGTTCACGTAACTTATCGTGATCAGAAATGTATCGATCCTCAAAAGCGGTTCGGTCCCCAAAAATTCCTGCGTTAATAGCCATATCTATGTCATTATTGTGAACCATAGTATACCCCACCCTATACATTTCGTCAGTCATGCCAAGAAACATACAGCATTCATAAATTTCAGTGCATATTCTCAAGAAAAACGACACTCCACTAAGACGTTGGCGATGCCAACAGACAAAATGTTAGGGTCGGGGTATACTGCAGAGCATATGACAAAGGAAGCACCAATTGTAATCATCGCAGGTATGGGAAGAAATACCCGTGCCATAGGGAGAGAAAATGGGCTTTTGTGGCACGTGCCAGAGGACCTTAAGCGCTTTAAGCGCCTGACGCTTGGTCACCCGATCATCATGGGTCGCAAGACGTTTGAGTCTATCCTAGAAATACTCGGCAAACCACTACCAGGACGAACGAATATCGTTATTACACGCGATGAAGACTATCGCCATGATGGTGTAGTAGTCTGTCATACACTGCCTGATGCTCTTAAAAAAGCACAAGAAGAACATCCAGAAGAAATACACATCGGTGGCGGCGCGCAACTGTACGAGCAAGTACTCCCCTACACCAATCGGCTCCATCTCACATTCTTCGACGATGACCAAGAAGGCGACGTGCACTTCCCCGACTTCACTGAAAACTTCACAGTAATCAAGGAGCACCAGATGCAAGAGCATGATGGCCTCACCTACCAGTGGGTCGACTACATACGAAACGATTAAAAAATACTCCAATCGATTGGAGTATTTTATTTGATATATTTTTCATACAGAACCCGAAACGTATCATCCTCAGGTTGCACATACGAAACATCCTTTCGATTCTCTTCAGTCCACGAAAGGCCTGGCACATTGCGTGCAATCACCACCGGCTGACACTCATCTACCTCCCCCATCACAAGCGTTGCTGCTGCAGCAAGTCCATCTACAAGATTAGATTGCTCGATTTGCAACGCTCGTCCAAACAAATCCTCTTTCCCAATATGATTCACAACTGGTTCAAAACCCCAAAAACCCACTGAGATACCTAATGCACCACGGCGCAATGGCTGCGAGTGACTGTCAGTAACAACCACGCCGACCTTGTGAATATTAAATCGCTCTTTCAAGTATGTATGGATCTGCTTGCTGCTTGCAAACGGATCTTCTGGTAAGAACACGAGATACCCACCTGCATTGCTTTCATCAATACCTGCGGTACCGATAAACGCATTAGCCACTACTGTCAGTGGGGACTTCCAGTATGAACGTGGAATTGATAGCGTTGCTTCAGCTTCTACCAGCTCCTGCTTGTTTACTGTCGACGCCTCAACCGTCCTGCCTTCACCAATAGCAACAATCTTCGACGAGATAAGTACCACGTCACCCTCTTGCACATGAGCAAGTGACTCATCAAGCACTGCAAACAGATCGTCCTTTGGCGGCTCCATACGGCGCGTTTTTATTGCAATCAGTTCCATAGTCGCGAGCATGGTAGCACAACCTATATAAAAAAGAACACCCTGAGAATTCTCAGGGTGTTTTGAACATCATGCAGGTGCTGCAATAGCCAGATCTTGGAACACTTGCGCCTTGAACGTCTCGTGGGACAATGGCATTTCAGCGATTGCGCATTCTAGCAAGTACAACTTGCGTTCCGACATGAGACCAATCTCGGCCATTTGTCCAAGAACACCTTCCACACGCCACCATTCGATAATCTCGCTGTAATCATTCTTCTTGAATGTCTTCATGAGCTGTGGGTCGTCACCAAAACCAGTACAGAGCCAATGTAACAGCTTCCCGTTTTCAGTGACACTACCGTCGGCATGATGCCGATCTGTAAAACCATAGCCGAGATAATGGAACTGATTAACAGGAATCATTAGATTAACAGTATCGATCACGATCCGTTGTGCTTCGCGGCGTGGATCAGACCGCCAATCCTGGACTCTGCCTTGTGGTGGAATACGAATATCCGCCTCAACCTTCTTCGGCTTCAGAAAGCACATCTCTGTCCCATCTTTGCGCACGCCGACAACAGCGACACTTTTTTGAATATGTGGATACCGCTTGTTTGCAGCAACAGCAAACTCTGCAGCATCCTGACCATTGGGGGTAAAAAACGCGCTCCGCTTCAGCAATCGTGGGGCCATAGAAACTTTCCTCTCATTGATGTTTGTTTATTTGGAACCATTTCCACTAGCAGTTATAGCAAATAACAAAGCCCTCCGTCAATTGACGGAGGGCTTTGTTTGTTGATGCAGTGTTGTTAGTCAACAACAGCCACCCCCATGCTCTTGCACGTTCCTTCGATGATCTTGTCTGCCTGCTCTAGTGTTGAGGCATTGAGATCTACCATCTTAGCTTCAGAAATCTCTCGAATCTGCGCCTTCGTGATGTCCCCAGCCTTAGAAACAAGGTTCTTTCCAGATCCTTTATCTTTACCAATAGCCTTCAGAATCATTCGTGATGCTGGTGCAGTCTTACACTCAAATGAAAATGATCGATCATCGTATACGGTAATGACTGTTGGAACAATTTCCCCCATTCGTTCACGTGTCTGGTCGTTGAACTGGTTAACAAATTCTCCAATGTTAATTCCAGCCTGTCCAAGCACCGGCCCAAGCGGTGGTGCTGGTGTAGCTTTCCCTCCAACTGCCTGTACCTTAATTTTGTTTAATACTTGTTTTGCCATGCTTTTTTGTTTAAAAGTTTGTTATAGATATTCAGAAGTCCATAGCCAATGAATACCAATAGAAGCCCGCGTAGAATACAGAAAAAAGATGGTTTTGGCAAGAGAAAAGCCGCGCCAGTAGACGCAGCTTTTATTTTATACAGTCCGAATTGCGGTAAGCATGTCTGCTTCGCAGGCATCAGAGAGCAGTCGAATTTCTTGTATCATTGGCCAAATGACCGGAGAATACAGTGTGCCTCATCTCCATCTACACTGTCCAGTATTTGCCCAAGACCATATTCTTTCAAATTTCCGATTGCTGTTTGAATGTTCTCAGTCGTAAGTTCTTTGTCTACCATCGTAACCTCCTTAGAAACTCGCCTATGCGTAATATAACCTACGACATTATTTATGTAAGCAAAACAAACCTCGTAGACACCTACGAGGTTTGTTTTTTATTTATCTTTCTTGAAAAGTTTTAAACTGGATGAAGAAAACAGTTGCTGAGCTGCTAAAACTTCCAAAATCAGATGAAATACAAGGAGCCTAAACAAAAATAACCCAAGTGGGACTTACTGGTCCAGCGAGGGTTATTTTTTGTTGTAGCGACGTAGTAGTTCGCTGATTTTGGGAGTTTTAGATCTTAGCGACCTGTAGGAAGTCTAGCTCCACCGGAGTCTCACGTCCAAACATGGACACGAGTACCTTTACCTTACCAGTTGTCTCATCGACTTCACCAACCTTACCTTCAAGTTCCTTAAATGGACCATCGGTAATCATTACCATGTCGCCGATAGAAAGATCCACTTTATGCTTCACGGTCTCGTCAGACATGATGTTCATAAGTGCTTCGTACTCTTGTGGTGTCAGTGGTACTGGTTGTGTTCCAGAACCAACAAACCCCGTTACCCGTGGTGTGTTTCGCACGACATACCATGATTCGTCATTTACGATCATATCCACCAGCACGTACCCTGGATACATTTTCTCTTCTTCAGTAACACGCTTCCCTCCTTTAACACGCACCTTCTTTTCAGTTGGCACTACCACGTCAAAAATCTGGTCTTGCATGTTCAAAGACTCAATACGCTGCTTAAGGTTACGTGCAACTGCGTTTTCATACCCTGAGTAGGTGTGAATTGCATACCAGTGACGTTCACCCCCCGTCTGCTGCTTCTGCATTGCTGTATCGTTATCACTCATAGTAGTTAGACAATTTTATTAAGAAGCTGTGAGAATACGTAGTCAAACGCACCCAAAAACAAAGCAACAGCACCTGAAAGGCCAATTACAAGTGCGGTGTAGATAAACGCCTGCTTCTGTGACGGCCATGATACATGCTTCATTTCTCCAGCAGTATCACGAAGATAATTTCCTAATCGACTCATAAGTTAGTGGTTAGTTGTTAGTAATTAGTGTTTAGTATTTTGGTTTAAAAAAACACCGCCTGTGGGTGATTTATTGCTTGTAATCATACTCCTGTTTTTAGAAAAGTAAAGCCCGGCAGCGCAAAAGTCATAGCTTCTGCATTTTTTGTTGGACATTGTGGGCAAATGCCACATCTGCCTCCATTTCGACTACTGGGCACTCACCGCCCGGTTCCTTGGGAACTTCATCGAGATTAACACCCAACGCAAGAGCATAGTCATCATCTTGATTTTTGGCGGCGATCCCAAGTTGTCGCGAGGCGTGACGCAATTGATTTGCGGCAGCCACGTCTCGTGCATACGATGCATCGAAACCTGATTCCGGCAACAAAACATCACCCTCCTGCATCTCAACATCGACATATTGCGCAAGTTTTACTCGCACGTCATCAGGGACAGTTTTCGAAAGTTTCAATATCGAGCGTTTAGTCATATCTTCCTCCAAAAACTAGTTGGATTCTGTTTGCAAAATACTACACAAAAACAAAAAGCAAGTCGTCTGACGGCACCTATGCTCATTAATTTCTGGGTCGCTTGACTGCAGTCTTGCGAAGACGGAAAATCTTTGGTTTTTCCGTAGACGGCAACTTCGTTGCCGTCATTGCGAGCTTCTGCGAA
>CAJXAG010000056.1 GCA_913050645.1 uncultured bacterium
TCTACGAAAAAACCAAAGGTTTTTCCGTCTTCGCGAGACTATAGTCGAAGCGATCTAGGAGATTAATTGCATAGGTGCGCGTTCTTTGACTTTTTTATTCTGTAACGGTACAGTACAGGTACTTCAGACACGGGGCGCACTTCGGTAAAAAGCGTTCAGCGGAGGCATCCCTGCGGATGCCTCCTCGCTTTTTAAGACGGAGCGATGTTTTTTATTCCTTCCTAGAATAAAAAACCGCGAGTCCGGGGAGGAAGTGCTTAGTATAAATATTCACGAAGTGAATATTTTACTTAGCAACTTGACCCCGTCCCTTCTCTTCTGAAGTGTTACAACTAAAACCGTGAGAAAGTGCTTAAGCACTTTTGCAAGACCTTGCCTGACATTTTCCAAAGAAAATGGCGACAAGGTGTACAGTCTCTGTAAGAGATACTGTTCACATAATTACAACCAAAGCCGCATACGGCTCACATAACAAAGAAAATCTAATATGTTTGATCTAAAAGTAATTAACTCCGTTTTAGGAGAAATGGAAGAAGAGCGCGGCATCTCACGCGAAAAAATGATGGATGCTATCGAGCAAGCACTTGCAACAGCATACAAGAAAGAATACGGAAAGCGTGGGCAAATCATCCGCGCTGCATTTGATATAGCAACGGGCACCACAAACTTCGAACAAGTGAAGACTGTGGTTGATGAAACCATGCTCAAACCTGAGCCAGAAGAAACCGACGAAGACGTAGAAGAAAAGCCACTTCCAGCGGGCGCTCCAGAAAAGAAGGAAGAGGAGGAGGAAGCTGATGAAGAAGGAAAGGTACGGTTCGATCCTGAAAAACACATCATGATCGACTCAGCACGCATGATCAAGAAAGATGTGGAACTCGGCGAAGAACTGATCTTTCCGCTTGAAGGAAAGGATGACTTTGGACGTATCGCTGCACAAACAGCAAAACAAGTGATCATCCAGAAGGTCCGTGAAGCTGAAAAAGAATCCGCACTTGCTGAGTTTGGACAAAAAGAAGGGGACATTATCCGTGGACACGTACAACGCTTTGAACGCGGCAACCTCTATGTGGATCTTGGTCGTGTTACCGCAGTCATGCCATACGATGAACAAATCCCCGGGGAACGATTCCGCCCAGGAGAACGTATACGCGCAATCCTGCTGATGGTAGACGAGACGGCACGCGGTATTTTCCTGAAGCTCTCACGCGCACACGGAGATTTCCTTGAAGGACTGTTTGCAGTGGAAACACCAGAGCTCCAGAACGGTATTGTAGAAATCAAAGCAATTGCACGAGAAGCGGGAGCGCGTTCTAAGGTGGCGGTATTTGCACACGACGAACACATTGACCCTGTTGGGTCATTGGTTGGACAACGTGGCGTACGAGTATCTACGGTGATGAGCGAACTTGGTGGCGAGAAAATCGACATTATCGAATGGTCAGAAAACCCGGAAGAGTTTATTGAGGATGCACTCTCACCAGCACAGGTACTGTCGGTAACCATCGAGTCAGAACCCACTGACGACGAGAACGCTGAAGACAACCGTGGTCACGCTATTGTTGAAGTAGTACCTGACCAACAATCACTTGCAATTGGTCGTGGTGGACAGAACGTTCGCCTTGCCGCTAAACTTACCGGCTGGAAGATCGATATCGTTTCACACGTTGGTGAAGGTCTTGCTGAAGCCGACAGTGATGGTGAAACAAACATTGTTGCACCAATCACAACTGAAGCAGGAGCTGATGCTGACGTCCTTGATAACGAAGACGCAACTACAACAAAACCAGAACTTCCGGAAGAAGATGAAGCAACAGGCGACCGAGATGTAACTGACGAGGAACAGCTGCAAGAGATTGACGAAGTCGATACCCCTGAAGAAGCTGAGGAACTTATGCACGAAGTAGAGGAGGAGGCAGAAGCAGAAAACGCTGCCGAAACTCCAGAGACTACACAGGAAGCTGGAGAGACTGACTCTGAAACGGCAGACGAAGTAGCAGGGACTGAAGAGGATACAGAAGCAGAAGAAGTGAAAGAATAACCAATTCTCTCCCACCTCACCCGATTATTGTTACGTTATCGTTAATGATGACGTAACGATGTAACGCACAATGGCAAAAAGCACGGCGCCCTTTTAGGCGCCTTGCTTTTGTATAACTACTTGTGTGTTAAGTATATACCACCGTATATACTATAGTATATACGGTGGTATATACCTATCTATTTGTCGTACCAAGTGCATCAACACAGAAAAAACGCGCGACTATCCGTCACGCGTTTTGATCTTTACCGTGGAAACACGCCAGTCATGCCATGGTGTTTTTCTCCACCAGCCTCTTCAGGCTCGAGGTAGACAAAGCCATCCATCGGCATAAATGCCAACTGAACGCGTTCCTGCTGCAACGCTCCACGCGTCGCAGCGACAACCCGCACCACAGCTTCACGAAACTCGCGAATCGGCGTGACATTATCGCCAAACGGTGTGCGTGCACCTGTGTCAGCAACAAAGACCGGATTGGAGTTGCCTGTAGCAATTGCAACAGGCTCATGAATCGTTTTCTCTTCACGAGGACTCCAATATGAGATCGTGCCACTACTGAAAGCGGCAGTCACCAGAATTTCCGTTTTCTTTAATTCAGCATCAGCTGCTTTAAGAAAAGCTGTCGAAACAATCTGCGCAGGATCTCCTTCGGGAATCGACGCATCATCATAGCCCGGTTTGATGCCGAACACGACCTGAAATGCAATTCCAATCGGTTTCATATTAGCGTCCCTTTCTTTTGCTAAAACAAGTTAACACTATTGTGCCATAAAATTAGATAAAGTCAATATCTTCACCCAATACTTCATCTGCGGTACGATAGTACCCCTAAGGACTAACAACTAATCGCTAACAACTACCTATGATCAACGTTTTTGGACACAAGTCACCTGATACCGACGCAACCTGCTCAGCTATTATCTGGGCATGGTACTTAAACGAACACACTGCACCTGATGCAAAGCCTTTTGTACTTGGTGAGCTTAATACAGAAACAAAGTTTGTACTCAATCACTGGAATGTACCGACACCTGAGCTTCTGGAGAATCTTGAAGCAGGAACACAAGTGGTAGTGGTAGACACCAATAATCCACAAGAGCTTCCAGACAATATCGCAGAAGCGGAGATTATACAGATTATTGATCATCATAAGCTAGTGGGCGGTATTGAAACGGCTGCACCAGTAGATATCACCATGCGCCCCTTGGCGTGTACCGCAACGGTGATGTACGACCTTATGGGCGAGAAGGTAGCAACGATGCCACGTGAGATCGCCGGCCTGATGCTTTCATGCATTCTCTCAGACACACTTGAGTTCCGCTCACCCACCACTACGCCACACGACAAGGACGTCGCAGAAAAGCTTGCTGCACAACTTGAGGTTGACCTTACTGCGTATGCAGGTCAAATGTTTGCCGCAAAATCAGACGTTTCAGAATTCTCTGATAAGGGGCTGATTACACTCGACTCAAAGAAATACGACGTAGGTGAGAAAAACTTCCGTGTATCAGTGCTTGAGACCACTACGCCAGAGACCGTACTTGCACGAAAGGACGGTATTGTAGAAGCAATTGCAAACGTAATTGCGGAAGAGGGAGACGTAGACGAAGTACTCTTCTTTATCGTTGATATTCTCAACGAAGCGGCAACGGTGCTTACCTACAACGACCTAACCAAGCAGGTGACTGAAGCATCATTTGGGGTGACGGTCGAAAGTGATACTGAGGTGCTGCCAGGTATTGTTTCTCGCAAAAAGCAGATATTGCCATCACTAAAGCTCTAAACACTCATCTACTTCAGCAGCTTCGTATTTAGGCACTTTGTAACCTTGCTGATACATCAGAAACAGAGGGTCTCTGATGTGTATAGCCCGATGATACTTCGTATCAGCGGGCTATACTATATCTATACGAGCAGGACGCTCAGGAGTTTTTAAAATAGTAAATAAAGTATGAAAACACTATCAGTATCATTACACACCCTTATCATCTTCGCGTTGCTTATCTTTGCGGGTTTTGCATACACCGCATACGCGGGAGAAGACGATCATCTTACCCCGCAAGAACGCTATCAAATGCTCCAAGAGAAGGCACAGGAGCGCCAGGAAAACTTTGAAGCAAACCAACAGGAACGTAAGGAAAACTTTGAGGAAAAGCGCGAGGAACAAAAAGACGAGATCGAAGCACGCCGTGAAGAGTTCCAGCAACTTTCGGAAGAACGAAAGGAAGACATGAAGGAGAAGATGGAGGAACGTAAAGCGGCACTCAATGAGCGAGTGCAAGAGAGAATTGCCAATCTATCTGCAAACGTTTCAAACCGTATGGAAGCGGCAATTGCACGCATTGAAAATATTATTGACCGCTTCCAAGATCGTATCAATAACTTGAACGAACGAGGAGTTGATACCGATGAGGCACAGCGTAACCTTAATGAAGCAGCTGCATATCTTGATGATGCAAGCGCAACCCTTGCTGACATCGATGCCGTCGTTGCAGAAGTGGTCGGGTCAGAAAATCCACGAGAATCATGGAGTACCGCGAGAACCACCTACCAAAGTGCCCGTGAGAGCATTAAAGCTGCACATCAATCCCTTCGTGCAGCAGTTGCTGCCCTTAAAGAAGCAGTTCGAGAAGCAGGTATTGGAAGCGGTGTACGTGAAGCAGTACGAAATGGCGACGGTAACGACGGAACTGAGACAGAGGAGGGGGATGACGATGATGATGGAGACAGTATCGACACAGAGGATGATGGTGATACTACCGAATAATTAACAAATATAAGTAATAGTGTATGGAAGAACAAAACCAAAACGCACCACAGGAGCAAGAACCCGTAGTTGCTCCAGAAGAAGAAATGAAGATGCCTGAAGAAAGCCCCCTAGATGTCGTATCAGCAGCCGCAGAAGACAAAGCTGGACAACTTGGAGTAATCCTCGGGGTACTGATTGTAGTACTTGTATTGATCCTTGGAGGACTGTACATCTGGGGCACCACGCTGCAAACTGCACCAACTCCCGTAGCAGAACCTGTGGCAGAACGGCCAACCCCTGAAGAAAACAACGAACCCGAAAGTACGAATGCTGAAGCGGACGTTGAAACACTCGGTGCATTGAGCACCTCAAACGAGATCGAAGCTATCGAAGCAGACCTGGAGAGTACTGACCTAGATGCACTCGATGCAGAACTTGATGCAATCGATGCAGAACTTGATGCAGCCCTTAACGGACTGTAGAAACACACACGGCACTAAAAACGGCAACCTCGAGGTTGCCGTTTTTAGTTTGACAACCTATCTCCCTCCTGTTATCATCAAAAGCAGGTTGGCAATCAAGCCGACCCTACATCAAGGGAGTAAATCTCATGAAAATCGAAGGTTGGGACATCAAGTCTCACGAAGGTGCTCGTGATATCACAGGCGATGGTGACACAGCGACCATCAGCTCAGGCGGTGGAACCGGCAGCATCGAAGGTCATGAAGGGACCGCGGTATGAGCTGGCCAAATACTGGCGACATTTCGCCCGATCCGATTATCGTCGCTCCAAAGGGCGGCTCTCGTGTGGTCTAAGTGACCACCAAAAAACATAACCCTACGCAAGCTGCGTAGGGTTTTTTAGTTTCACCCCCTAAACCACCGGCTTTAGCCGGTGTGTGCGTTTAAAGGTGAAACC
>CAJXAG010000057.1 GCA_913050645.1 uncultured bacterium
AATAGCTGGCAACCTCTTGCGAAAGTGCTACAGCACTTTCTCACTGCACCAAACTATTTTTTAAGTCCCTTTCATCCCCGGGGCAGAGCCCTCGGGGCATTTGGGGACCATGCTAGTAAAATCAAAACCTCACTAAAGGCTGAAAAATTTAAACGAGACGAGGCATGCAAAGAAATTGGAACGAGCCGTACTTCATCGTGCGGTAAGTTTTAATTTACTGAAGCATAACGAAGTATCGTGACAATTTTTCAACCTTTAGACAAAGAGCATCACAAAGCCAATGGAAATAACACAAACATACAACACCTTCCGTAATATCACCTGTGCACTCCAATCATTCTCTCCTGCAGTGACTGGAATAAACCGTCCGACCAAAATACTAATCAGAATAATAAATACATATTTTAGTCCATCCAGCGCCTGAACCACCGTCACGTCTCCCATATCTGTTGCTTTAAGTAGCAGAAACGCAGCAATACCCGCAAGCACCTTTGCAACAAGAATCAATTCACCACTCTTGCGTGTAGCCTTCTTTGTGACTGCGGTAATTTTTTCATAGTATGCGGGGACCAGCAGGAGCGAGAGCGCAAAGACCACAAACCCCACCCGAGACCAGAAGAACCCATCATCAAATGATGTTTCCTGGAAGAGTCCTTTCATGGCGATGTAATACAGTGCAAAGAAAATACCGCTATGTACCGCATGGACAATAACTCCTTTACGAAAGCGCATTTGTGAGACAAGCAGTGTCCCTACAATCAAAAGTGCAATACCCCAGATAAAGTTACCCGAAAGTGTTGTATCAAGAAAGAGATAGGACATCCCAAAGGTAGACAGTGCGGATATCGCGCCGATAACCGGCATCACATCAGACGCATCACCGTGCTTCAGCGAGTTATACATCGACACAAGCGCCATGAAAAATGTATACGCAGCCAAAAATGACATCCCAACCACCTGAATAGTTGGCGACTGCACGTTTTCAAAATTTGGTACACCCAATTCACTCAACCCCGGAATAAAACCGATAAGATAAATGACGCCCCAAAAGCCGGTAAAAAGACATGAGTAAAAGGCATACACAAAAGGACGTGGGAGTGCTTTTTCGTCAGTTACAATGTACTTATCAAGCACCGCAACAATAGCATTTAAAAACTGCCCTCCTGCTGCAAGTATAAGCCAAGTCATAGGTTAGTTGTTAGTGATTAGTTGTTAGTGACTAGAAAATTTTGATTACACAAAATCCAAAGGGCCATTCATTGAAAAACCAATCGTTGACTAAAGTATCTCATTATTTAGACTTCTTTGTGCGTCTGGTTTCCACACCTGAATATTTCTCTATAAGCTCTTTATATTTCCATGCACTGTCACGAATAGTTCTCTTAAGGGTTTTGTAGTCTATATGCACCAAGCCGAACTGCTTTTGGGTTCCTAGTGCCCACTCGTAGTTGTCTATTAACGACCAGTAAATATGCCCTCGTACATCAATTCCGTCTTCCAATGCTTTCTGCACTGCATTAACTTGTTTTGTGATGTAGTCAGCACGTATTACATCCTCCTTATCCGCCAAACCAGCTTCAGCAACAAAAATGGGTTTTTTATATCGTGCGAGCACCCGCAGTGCACCCAGGATATGACCGGGGGTAACCTTCCAGCCCATATCGGTATACGTATACTCCTCTCTAATACCAAACGGTGTACTGCGGTAAAAATTAAGTCCTATACTATCACTATGTTCAATAACCCTATTCATAAAGCGATAGGTCTGAAAATAGGTTGCGAGTTTTGCCTTTAGTTTATTTACAGGATTCCAGTTGCTATAAAAATAATGCACATGCTTAACTACGCTCACCTGAGCCCCCGGTCTGACCTCCTTAATCGCATCATAGGCAGCATTGTGTGCACGCGCTAGGTTGTCGGACACACGCAAGTACTGCCAGACATGTCGAAAAGAAGCTTTAGCTCCCGTACGCTCTGAAGTGCCATCCTCCTTCCCTATCTTCTTCCCAAAAATCGACGCACGTTTAAAGGGTGGCCAGGCACCATAGAGATATCCGTGTGTAGCGTATACATTAGGCTCATTGATGGTTGCATAATGATCACACAGATCACCCAACTCCCGCACCACAAACGCACAGTACCGTGCAAAAAGCACCGGCGCGTCCTTACGCTCGAAACCACCACTTTCAGAAAACCAAAGCGGCAGTGTAAAGTGCCAAAGCGTTATAAAGGGAGTAATTTTGCGTTTCTTCAGTGCTTTTAAGACCTGACGGTAATGTTCAATTTCTTGCTCATCAAACACCCCTTCCTGCGGCTCGATTCTCCCCCATTCAATAGAAAAACGATGTGCGTTATGACCAAGCTCTTTGGCGATGTCAAAATCCTCTTCATACCGATGGTAGTGATCAGCCAACCGTCCTGCTAGTGGTACCTTTCCTTCTTTCCCAGCCTTAGCCCAGTCGCAGTTCTCATTAAAACCCTCGACTTGATAGGAGGCGGTTGCTGCTCCCCAATAAAAACCTTTAGGAAATTTCATACACAACATTATACTACGTAAAGAAAGCGAGATAGCGTTTATACAACTGTGTGGTTGCCACAACGTCGCGCACGTTGTAGCGGGCAATGTCGCGGAATTTTTTGTTTGCAAAAAGTTCCGCGACATCATCACCCGAAACCCCTGCCTGTTTTGGACTCTCTATCCCGTACGCTCGGCAAAACAAATGTAAATTACCTCTGCGCTGCATCGCACCATAAAAGGTCATTTCGTCCTGTAAATCAACATGCCGCACTGTTTTCTGCTGCGAAGGATAGCGACCTTCCATAAGGTTTTTAGTCGGGGCAATGCCCTGTATTGCACTGCGGTGTATTAAAAACGGGACATCAAAACAGCGACCATTAAACGTCACGAATGTATCGTAACTCCGTACCCCATCCCAAAACTCACCAAGCATTTGTTCTTCACTGCGTTGCTTCAGCACATACTCACCACTGCGCTCATCGAGCTCGTCACCGTCACCTGTGTAGTACACCGCCCCTTGCCGGCGCTCTAAGTCATACAAACCTATAGCAACCACCAACCCCGTCAATGGTGAAAAACCGAGGCCATCTTGCAGATCTTGTAGCAACACCTTTTTCTCTGCAGCAGTATGCGCAGTTTTATTCACCCAACGCGAGAGCGATTTTTGTGTTACTTCATCCAAATCGTCCCAACGCTCTCCAATTGTTTCTATATCAAAAACGAGCGTTGCCATACGGTCTTACTGTCTTAGTCTACGTTTAAATCCTGTACAGCCCCCACAAAACACCCAATCACGTAATCACGATCAGCGGATACGGTATAACGATATCCTGAAGGATGGTCATACCCACCACATGCATCAACCTCACCATCATACACACCGTAAATCGGGAATCCGTCTCGTGCGTATCCAATAAGCACATTATCTGGTGTACTGCGGTACGCACGCATATCACCATTAAACATAAGTACACCTCGTACACTCACACCAATAACCTCACTGGGTACGCACGACACTGAAGTTTGTTTTTGTGGCAACGCAGGCAATGCAAGCAGTACCTTCTTAACCGTCTGCGTTGATTCTGTTGCTTGCGTACCACTGGCTGTCGCTGGTACCGTAACCACCTCGTCTGTGGTGAGAATTGCTCGCTGTACACCCTCTACTGCAAACTGCACTTGATTCAATGGCCACTTCGGCACCAGGGCTAACGCATCATCAGGAGCTGCACAGCGTAATAGCGTAGACGCAACATCAATCTCCTGCTCTTCATCATCTGCTACTGAAGCGTCTGCGGTAACGCTTGGCTGCGGGGTAATCACAAGGTCTGAGGAACGAATCTTTTCTCGTAGCCGCTCAATAATTGACTGCCGGTCAATTTCCTGTGTATCAGTATACGCTTCTGACACTTCAGCCCCTTCGCGCAACGAAAAGTCAGCGCGGGTCACATCGGTCACCTCATCTCGTACAGCCGTCGCTGCAACAGCCACTGCCAAAAAAATAAACACCACAACAAACAGTACAAAATCCCGCGTTCGAATCATTAGCATTATCATACCAAAAGCCCAGCGCACTTCGTGCGCTCGGCTTTGGACAACTATTTCTTCTGTGCAGCCGGCTTGGTTACTTTTTTAACAGTCTTCTTCACACTCTTTTTGGCAACCTTCTTTTTTGTGAATTTTGATCCACCATTTCGCCCATACTGCACTTTTACCTCAACCGTCTGTTCAATACGTCGAATGTCAGCCAAAAGCTTTGATCGATCTGCATTGTATAAGAAAAGATTAAAAATTGACCGCCCTCCGTTTCGCGCAAAAATAGCTCGATCGCCCACTTTTTTATTTATATTTATGTTATGAAACGACTCAAGACTTTCGATTTTTTTAATTCCTTTCGTTTCAACAATAAGTCCCTCTTTATCGGCAAAATATTTCATGTAGGCGGCGTATCCTTTACATTTCTTTGGTACCAGTGGTTTTCGTGGAATACGGATCGCAATATCGTTCATGGTGTGATTAATATCACAACTGAGTTTATGTAAGACATCACGCGCACCACCACACCGTGGCCCTACTTCAACAACTTTCCACTCATCATCAACCTTCATAAGCTCAACATGCGCGGTGACACTTCGTAATCCAAGTGCGTGAATAGCTGTCTCAGCGACTTTTTGTGCGCGCTCGATAGTTGATGATTTTAGTGCCGTTGGAGTAATCTGCAGATAATTATAGAAGTCATCGTGCCCAATGTCGCGTGCAGTTTTCTGTCGCACCAACGGGCAGTGATACACATCACCTCGTGCATTTACATACGAATCGATAGAGTAAAGGTCTCCTTCCATGTACTCTTCAGCAATGACTTTTGGCACCTCCTTGCGCGAATTAGTAGTGTACGCTTTCTTAAGTTTGCTAAACAATACACGAAACGCCTTTTCAAGTTCATCCTCATGGTAGCAAATGGTCACAAAGAGGCTCCCAGCTAAACTCGCTGGCTTTACAATCATCGGAAACTGCACCTTTTCAATAACACGGGCGCGTTCCTGTTTTGTGTTATGTTTTACCCAAGTGAACTTTGGAGTATTTTTAGCATCAAAAAGCTTCAGACGCTTACGCATCTCATACTTGTCGGTTGCCCAACGAAGCGATTCGGTAGTTGGCGTACGGAGGTACGGCACATGTGGAATCACTTGTGCAAAACGTGCAATATTTTGCTCTGTTCTGCAGGTGATAGCCAACAATTCTGACTGATACGGCAATAATGCTTCAGCAATTTTCCAAGACTTTGAAAAATCACATTCCACGAAGATATCATAATTTTTTTCTGCGTCAGGCTTTTTTAGCTTCGAGTCCCATAGCCACATAATCCGATACTCCCGTCCATATTCTTGAGCATAACGTCGAATATCCTCTACGTAGCGATCATGCACTGTCACCACGAAAACAACAATGTTCTTTTTCTTTTTTTTATCCATGTAGTATGCGCAAAAAAATAATGTTTCGTTCCTGACCGACTAGTGTATTTGAATTTCAGAGACTAAAAGCATACTACAAAAACCCTCTTTTTAGGGATTTCAACACACATGTTATCAAAATCAACTCTTGACAAGAAACTCATACTAGTGAAAACCTAGCAAGAAAACAATACTGCAGTTGTACACAACCTGGATTGCTTCCTTA
>CAJXAG010000058.1 GCA_913050645.1 uncultured bacterium
AGGTTTCGGCCTCCGCCGAACTAATTTTTAAGTCCCTTTCATCCCCGGGGCAGAGTCCGCGGGGCATTCAGGGACAATGCTAGTAAAACGCGCGAACTGAAAGTTCGCGCGTTGTTTAGACACGGACACCACCTGTAGGTGCCTCTTTGAGAAAGCCTATGTAGGTAAAAGTCGCGTGTGCTTTTTCATTTCCCGATGTGTAGCTATTCAACGATGAGTGTCCCGGTCATTCCTTGTGCACGATGGCTCCCGACTGAACAGTAGTACTCGTATGTACCCGCTTTATCAGCAACAAACGTGACTGAGGTTGGGGTTCCAACCGGCACTTGATTGGTTGCAGCGCTAAACTCATCAACTACCCAGTCATGGAAACCGTCGGCGCTCTCAAAGTTTACCGTGACCGTGTCGCCTTCCTTGACACGCATTTGCGTCACATCAAAAGCAAAGTTCTTTCCCGATATGTTAAACACTTTTGGTTCTGCAACTTCAGGCTCCCCTTCAATGGTTTTTTCAGGAGCTACTGCAGAGTCGTTCACCAATGGTGTTTCAGTAGGTGCTTCAGTTGGAGTTGGCTGTGTCGGCACCTCTTCAGTTGTTGATGGTGCAACTGCAGTTTCAGTTTCAGGCCAGAGCCAGAAAAATGCAGCTCCAACGACCGCAAGTCCGATAAATAAAAGTAATGGTTTCATATTTTCTCTAGGTTAGATCTATTACACTATTATAGATTATAAACAAAGTTATGTTTCATACAACCACTCCATCTTTTCAGGTAGGTATTCTTCGATACAAGGATAATTAATGTCACCAAGCGTTACATACATACAGCATTAACGGACTGGGTCACTACTTATCTTTATGTGTGTATGCATAGAGATTAGCCATATCGCCTGACGTGTCGACAATCAGTGTTTGCACTGAGAATGAGTGTATAGAAAGTGATATACTCACTTGTATACTGAGAAAAAGAAAAGCGTCGAGTGTTATCGACGCTTTGCAATAGGTGTTAATCGGTGGAGTTGAGCACCGTCGGATAAAATCTGAAGAAAGAAAAAACCATGTGAGGTTACTTCCTGACCATTATGTATAGGGGAAAGCTTAAAAATTTCACCCTCCAGCTTCCTTGGAGCATTGAGTCCACCAAGGTATGACCGCACATGTACAACGTTAGTTTGTGCAAGCACCTGCTTAAGAAAGTGACAATCATTATGCTCCACCCCGGGAAGTGTTTCGGTGAGAAACGCACGTACACGTTCCTGTGTTGCAGTGTCTATACCGTCTTGAAACTTTATACAATCAGTGAGCATGACAAACCTCCAAAAATCTATTCCGCTGTTTATTTTCCTCATTTTTACCCTGTTGTCAAACCATGTATACTACGTGCAATGCATATTTACTCATGGAACGTTAATGGCATACGTGCAGTTGAAAAAAAAGGCTTACTTGAGCCGTTTTTGAAGAAGCACGACCCAGATATTCTGTGTATACAAGAAACAAAAGCACAGGAAGACCAGGTAGCTGAGATGTTTGGAGAAAAATACCCACAGTATGAACAATATTGGCATTCTGCTGCGCGTAAAGGGTACTCAAGTACCGCTATTTTTACCAAAATACCACCAATTGAAGTCATTTTTGGAATCCCTGAAGATCTCACAGAAAAGTATGAGCTTGATGATATCTATGGTGACACAACCAAAGAAGGTCGAGTATTAACTCTTGAGTTTGAACATTTTTACCTTTCTACTGTGTATACACCTAACGCAAAGGACGATTTATCGCGTATCCCGATGCGTCAACATTGGGACCCCGCTTATTTGGAGTACATGCAGCGCCTTGAGGAAGAAAAACCCGTTATTTTCTGCGGTGATTTCAACGTTGCACATCAACCGATCGATCTTGCACGTCCAAAGCCAAATGAGGGAAAAAAAGGCTTTACACAGGAAGAGCGAACAGGTTTTGATGCCATGATAGAGGCAAAATACGTTGATAGTTTGCGGTATTTTCATCCAGATACCCCTGATTTATACACCTGGTGGAGCCATTGGGGTGGTGCACGTGAGCGTAATGTAGGTTGGCGCATTGATTATGTGATGGTGTCTGATGTACTGAAGGAGCTGCTGAAAAGTGCAAAGATTCACCCAGAGGTACTCGGTAGTGACCATTGTCCTGTTTCTATCGATATCACACTCTAAAAAAAGCCCTTCGCGATCGCGAAGGGCTTCATTTATGCCAATACTAATTCTTGTTCTTGGTGTGGTGGAAGGTAGTCACAGCGGTGCGCATCGAGGTACCTATCTCGCGCTTCTTGATGGACACGTCTCTTTTGGATACTGCGCACGCCAGGTGGCAGTCGGTACTTCTTGCCGAAGATACTGTGAATCACATCAGTGCCCTCAATCAACACTGCGACATAACTCTTCCCTCTGGTAGGAACGTATTGAAAAAGATATCGATATCCGTCTGAAGAACCAAGATCAACATACAAATGTTCCTCCAGTAGGTTTGCAAGGTACTTTTCAGCGACTTGTGCTCGTCGTGCAAGACGTGCCCTGCCATGCTCTGTAAACCAGTACACGGTATCCTCCTTTACAAGGGTCTTCTAGATGCAGTATAGAGCCAACCCAGCTGATGTCAACTAAGAAATATACTGGAAAAATACTTATTACAATCACACACTTCATACGTTTGTCAAACAGCATGCTGGTGTATCCAAATATAAGGCTTTGTTGAGCCACAAAACTACATTTTTTAAAACCGCGTCCTTTATAAAGGACAAACAAAAATAGTTTTGCACAGTTATGCACAGGTACTGTCCTTTACATACTCTTGTAAAGGACATACTATATATGCAGGCCCAGAGAGGGCGAGCACAAAACAATCAAATAAAGAAGACGTATTCCCCACAGCGCAAGCTGCAATGAGGACCGGAACAAAGTTCAGACCTTCATTGCAGCTTGAGCAAAACGTAGAGCATGGCAACATGATCACCACCGGGTCGAGTACAGACACTTTCAGTTTTGTCTTAAAGAGCACATTCCACATAGCAAAATGAGTTAATACCTCCAACTCTAAAGTTCATAACATCCCACCTAACTAAGTAAGCACTTGATGCGTAAGTTGCGATGAGGAGAAGAATCAAAACAGTAGAACAAAAGTGAAGAGAAGCGATTCCCATCCTCATAGCAGCTTGCACAACAAGAAGTACAATTAAACTTAGTACAAGCTTACAACAAAGAGCCACAAAAACAGGAAGTCCAGAAGAAAAGAAAACAAAGGACGACCACCTGAGACTATAAAGTCTCGATAAGGCTCGCAAAACTATAAGGCCCTAGGAAACCGGCAGCGAATGCATCCACACATTAGCTACCGATTCCCTAGGGTCTTTTTTCTTTCTAATTCCATTTCTGGCACATTACTTCAGCAATCGCGCCCAGTTTTTAGCTCACTGTATCTCATATACCACTCGTAAAAACTGAACACGATTGCTTCGTACTCACTCTGAACTGAAACCAGGAAGTGATTTAGGTAGACTAGGTTAGACTCAGAATACGGCTTAAAATATGATCATAGCAAGTTATCCCCGGAAACAGACAAAAAGCGCCTAAATAGGCACTTTTTGATGTATTTTATGACTTTTACACAGTAATTTTAATAGTATCACTGTAATGTATATAAGACTTGGTGTTCTTTACGTTTAATTATCCACATAATTCTTCAAGAACAAGACGTACAAAGAAAATAACATGAAACGTACAAGTGTACGGTGATTGTTATTTTGCTGCAGTACAACGCAGTTATTGGCGAATTTGTGTATAATTTAGCCTACTTTATGCTCTCGAGCGATAGCTTTAAGTGCATTTGCTTCCTCTTCCGCTTGTTTTTCCTTCCCTGCTGTCCCCAGTACTGCGAGCTTACTTTCGGGTAGTTTTGTTAGTTCCATAACCCTTATTTTTAGCTGTTCTTCATTGTTTTTATTCGGATCTTCAAGTACTTCTTCGAGTAACCCATGCAGTATATATCCAAGCTTTTTCCCCGGCTTTTCCCCAGTTATATCCATAATGTCCTTTCCGTCTACTTTGAGCATCTTGACTGATATCGGGTCTCTTAAGGCTTCATCAACCATGGCCTTGTATTTCCGGAATCGAAACGGCTGTTCTTTTGGGCGTCCAGTACCAATGCGGTCACATACACGCAGATTGAGAAGATCCTCAATATGTCCCTCCCCTATGCGCACAATAGTTCGGCGTACCGCAGAAAGAGTAATTTCATCTGGATCAGAGAAAAACATATGCCAACGCACCAGTTTTTCAACATTTTGGCTGAATTCGCGAGGCATACGCAGACGTTTGAGGATCTTTCGGGTCATGCGAGCCCCCACAACTTCATGTCCATAGAAAGAATATGCTTTGTTTTTGCCGCCAATAGTGCGTGTTGCTGGCTTTCCGATGTCGTGCAGTAGTGCCGCGTAGCGCATGTGTGTAGAAAACCCCTTATCTGCAGCTGCCTGAGCGGTGCGCAAAAGGTGTTCGTATACGTCATATGCGTGAATACCACCCTGCTCGCACCCGATAGCGTCTTTTATTTCAGGAAGAATATAGTCAATCATTCCCAAACGTTCACAAAAGGCAATACCTTGCATAGGGGTGTCGCTGTTCATGATTTTTTCAAACTCGTCAGCGATACGCTCAATGGAAATGCGTTCCAAAAGCTCGCTATTCTTAGCGATTGAGGCCATGGTTTCTGCTTCGATGGCGAAGTTAAGCTGTGCAGCAAGGCGCACTGCACGCATCATGCGTAGTGCATCCTCGCCAAAACGTTCGTCAGGGTTTCCGACTGTTTTAAGCCGTTTTTTCTTTATGTCAGATGCTCCGTCGAACAAATCAACCAGTTTTTCCTCTGAAATACGGTACGCAATAGCGTTTACAGTAAAGTCACGACGCTTGAGGTCTTCTTCAAGTGAGACACCGAACTCTACTTTGTCTGGACGACGCGCGTCAGAGTAGGTGCCTTCAGTGCGATATGGAGTTACCTCAATCACCTCAAGGGTGGGATCGCTTGCCTCTTCACTTGTCCCGTTAAAGGTAGCGCTTGCCGCGTCAGCTTTAATGGGAAACTTAACCCCAACAGTACCAAAGTCATTGTTGCAAAACGTCTCATCTTCACCAAAAAGCCCTTGGATTTCTTCTGGGGTAGCGTCGGTGGTAAGGTCCCAGTCTTTGGGTGTTTTATCGAGCAAGAGGTCGCGCACACATCCACCAACCATATATGCTTCAAAACCTCCTTTTTCAAGGGTTTGCGCAACATACTGGACTTCTTTTGGGATGTCACTTTTTCGTATCATTGTGGTTATTGTATCAAACAAATTCACTTGAAACTTCCCTAACGCAATTTCGACCGTACGCACGACCGTACGCACGTGAGGGGTGTTTGTGGGGTCAAGTTTCTAATTCACTGCGTTCATAAGAACTTCCTCCCCGAGCTCGCTTGTTTCGGCATTAGGTGGCCGAAACATCGCTGCACTTCACACAAAGGTACGCAAGCAAAGCAGTTTGCTTGCTATAAGAAAAATCACTGAAATTGATTCCAGTGATTTTTCTCATACCTTTGTGTGCCTGCCAGGACTCGAACCCAGAACGCTTGGGCCGAAACCAAGAATGATATCCATTTCACCAC
>CAJXAG010000059.1 GCA_913050645.1 uncultured bacterium
ACGGCGTTGCCTTCAAACGTACTCTCCGGCTGAAGCCGGAGGTTTTTAGGTGTAAAAAACCGCCCAGAGCATTCTGGGCGGTTTATTCTTTTATGTAGGCTGTGGTCTTAGGACCGAGGCTCGCCTTTTGCTACGCTTTGCATTCCGACGGAATTCAAGCACCTCAGGCGGGAGTGGCGTACAGGAAAGGAAGTAGTTTACCGCTCCGTAAGCATAGAGACCGAGAAGTACCGAGAGAAAAAGACCAACAAGCAACCAATGCCCAACAAGCATCATGATTGCTATGATGAAGACTATAAAAACAGTCAAGAATCCTGCGAAGGCGAGGATAGATTCTCGCATAAACTTAGGTGGTTCCGGCATTTTTTCAGTCTGCGTGGCTATATATTTCATTAATGCCCTGTGATTTCTTCTGTCAAACCAGAAGAATGCACTTTGCATAATAATCAGAATGAAAAAGTAATTTTGTTCAAGAACTACAATACACACTGAAAGAAAGGCAGGAATATAGTAAGCAAGCCAGGTCTCAATTTTAGAGATCTCGTATGCCATTTTATAGCAGTTCCTGCCTGTTGCTACCTGTTGATACTCACTGTATGCTTGAATTTTTTTTAGGATCGTGTCATCTACTTTTGACAAACAAACCATATGCTCCACCTTTCTTTTAAAGTAACAATCTATTGAAAATATAGTACAAAGAAACCTAATGTCAAGACAAAATGAAAGGGCCTACGAAGTAAATGACAAGTCACTTACTTCGTAGGCCCTTCCTGTACAACGTAGAGCTTCGGCCCACGCGCCTGTGCCTTTAGTAGCCGCTAAAGACATAGTATGAATATCACCACCGCGTAAACCTATATATATACTCTCATACCAGAAAAAGCGGTCAATACCACACAAGTATGCTGAGTAAACCCTTTAAGTTAGCCATTGTGGGGATAACTCGTGGATAAGTACCTGCATAACTCACAGGATAACTATGTGTGGAACTAGGGGTAAAAGTATGTTTGTAACTAACTTCCGCATTGTATGAGAAAAAGTCCAATTTCTTCATCAAGCTCGCGCTCGAGGTCTGTAGCATATGCGCGCAGTACCATCTCAAGTGTTACCCCGACAGTCATCTTCTGTATGTGCCCACCGAATGCCTTATTATCGGTGCCTGAGAAAACACCATGGACATGAACAAATGGTTCGCCGTCCTTAAGTATCACATTGCCGGTCAGACTAAGCACCTCTACCATAGTGTCATAGTCAGTAAAGTAGTATTTCTTCTCTGAAAGTTCATAGTATCCACAAGTAAGCTCCTTTACTGCTCCAATACCCGTAAATGATGCATTTTGAATTTCGTGTTCCTTGCAAAACTCGGTGATTGTTTCAACCACCCGCTCACCCGGCTCGATCTTAATAATATACGTACTATCGGTTTGTTTGTATTGCATATCCTTAGATTTCAAACAATGTACCTACGAAGAATGCTACGAACGCAGCAACACCACCCACGACGACCACTTCAAACAGAGACTTCCAAAGACCACTACCTACCACTTTCCACTTCATAAGTCCAAGTGAAACAAGTGCAATAAACGTCCCCAGAATGGAGTATTCAAAAGCCGTTACCGCCGAACCATCCTGCATAAGCATAAACGGCAGCAGCGGAATTGCTCCAAACACAAGAAACGACCCAAACGTCGCCAGTCCTGCAAAATATTCATTCTCATCGCGAACATCAGGAATCTCAAGCTCATGATTCATCATAAAGTCAGCCCAGTACTCTTCGTTTGTACGGTAGATGTCAGCAAGCTTAGTTGCTTCTTCTTCTGAGAAACCTTTCTGCATCATGATGGTAACGGTTTCCTGATATTCCATTTCTGGATTCACACGTATCTCGTTCAGTTCTTTACCACGGGCACTCCCGTAGAGATCTTTCTCCGAACGAATCGACAGAAAGTTCCCCAACCCCATAGAAACTCCGTCAGCAAAAAGATTGGCAAGACCAAACAAAAGCACCACTAAAAAAGAAAGCTGTGTCGTTGTTTCGTTTGAAAGTGCTGCCCCAGAAAAACCTGCAACTACCGCAAACGTGGTAACAATACCGTCAACTCCTCCATAAATTACCTCTTTAAAATAATCAGCAAACGGTGTTTGCTTGTGTTCGTGTTCCAGGTGGTAGCGCAGCGCTTCCTCACGCTGTTCTTTTGTTTTTAGTGCTGTATGCATGAGGCCAGTATACCAAAAAGTCGCACCCTTGGGTGCGACTTTTTGGTATATCCAGATATGATATTTTGACCATTACTGCTTCTTTGTCTTTGCAAACACACTATTAACAGGCGTCTTAAGGTATACCTGCCCGTCATTCTCAGCTTCTGGAAGCTGTCCAGCACGCATATTTACCTGAATTGAAGGAATAATAAGCTTCGGCATACCAAGTTGCTTGTCACGGTCCTCCCGCATGTTCTTAAAGCGGTCAGGCTCGGTCCCTTCTTTAAGGTGTATATTTTCCTTCCGCTGCTGCGCAACGGTCGTTTCCCACCGATATTCTGTCCGCCCTTCAGGCAAGTAATCATGACACATGAACATGCGCATCTCATCGGGCAGTGCAAATATTTTCTGCACTGAGTTAAACATTTCCTGTGCATCTCCTCCCGGAAAATCGACACGCGCTGTTCCAAAGTCAGGCATAAAGAGTGTATCTCCCGCGAACACCGCGTCGCCTATGACGTACACCACATCAGCAGGAGTGTGGCCTGGTGTATGCATCACCAAAGCAGGAATGTCTCCCACCGTAAACGTATCGCCATCCTTCCAAAGACGATCAAACTGACTTCCGTCACGCGCAAACTCAGTGTCAGCATTGAAAACCTTACCGAAGACATTTTGAACCTCAATAATCTTTTCACCGATAGCCATCTGCCCACCAAGTTTTTCTTTCAGCATAGGTGCAGCAGAGAGATGATCAGCATGTACATGTGTCTCGAGTATCCACTCAACAGTGTATCCCTTGTCGTTTATGTACTGAACCATAGCATCCGCGCTATCATAGAACACCTCTGCCCCATGGAGCTCAAAATCCATGACGCTGTCAATAACTGCACACTTTTTAGTGTTTGTATCAGCGACCACGTAACTTATGGTATTGGTATCGGGATCAAAGAACCCTTGTACCTCTGGTTTATGTGCAAGATACTGCGCGTATTGTGTATTGTCTTTCATAGTACGTATATTGTGATTAACGATTCCAGGGCAACTTTGCAAGCATATAGCTGATACCACACCAGCCAGTTACCCCCGCAAATATCAGACCTGCTGATACTGCAACCGTAAGATAAATAAAACTTTCATGGACACTTACTGAAAGCATGTAGCCCAACAGCAGCAGCAAACCTGCAGCTATAAAAACCTGCCGCAGCAGTGGCAAACGCTTGGTCATACTGTTCGTTGGTAACCCTGCAGCATCCCATGCCATGAGTCCCCCTTCGACATTTACCAATTCAGCGGTGACACCAAGTGCCTGCAGCTGCTGGACTGCGCGAGCACCTCGTTTTCCGCTGAGACAGTGGACGTATATTGTTTTCTTTCCTTGGAACTCATCGATATGTGAATCAATTTCATCAAGCGGCACGCTCCGTACGCCATGTATATGCTTTTCTTTGTATTCTGCGGGGGTGCAGACATTGATAAAGTCCACCGATGTATTGTTTGCCTCGACCTGTACCACCTCTTTAAATGATTCTACTGATATATGCTTCATACCTTTTTACCCTTTAATCAGCGTTAACAATTGTGTAAACAAGGCCTCATCTTTGATCTGCTTCTTCTGTATAAAATGAGCCATCAAAAACGTCTCCACAAACTGTTCACGTAAACCTGCAAATGACCGCGAGGCAGAGAGCAGTGTCTTGCTTGCCTTCAAACAGTCTGGCTCAGACTGAGACACTTCTTCTTTAATAGAAGCGAGCTGTCCCTCAAGCCGGCTTATGTGATCTATAATTTTCTTTCGTTCTAATTCCATGCCACAAGTATAGCATACCCCCTACCCTATTACCAGTATAAAGGAAGGACACCGATGGTGTGAAGCTGGTGTGCGCAAACGATGAATCTTTGAGACCACTGGTCAGCCGATGCAAGCCAAACGCCTTCGCCTTATAAGGTTGTAAAATAACAAACCCTAGCTATGAGCTGGGGTTTATTTTTGTATAATAGATACGTACATGCACGAAAGGCAAAACGACAATATGCGTATACACTTACACCAATAATGAAATAATATTTTATGGAATCATTTACACAATCAATACAGCAAGACGCGTACGTGACGGTCGACGAACAGACGTTCCTGCGACGCGTGTACTTTCGCCTCTTAGGCGCTATTGCAGCCTTCATTGCGCTGGAGGCCTTCTTCTTTGCAAGCGGCATCGCTGCAGCTCTTGCGCCGATCATGGTAAACAACTGGTTGATTGTCCTTGGCGGTTTTATGCTTCTTGGGTGGCTAACCAGTAGCTTTACGCGCAAAAGCAGCACTCCAGCAATGCAGTACGTACACATGGGCATGACCATCCTCCTGCAGGGACTGATCTTTATTCCCCTTCTTGCCTACGCTATCTACTTCAGTGACGCATCGGTACTCTCTAACGCAGTACTTGCGACACTAGTGATCTTCGGTGGTATGACTGCGATCGTTGCCTATACCGGCAAAGACTTCTCGTTTATGGGACCCTTCTTGGGCATCATCGGTATCGCTGCCCTTTTGGCCATTGTTGGCTCGGTACTCTTCAGCGTGACGCTCGGCTTTTACTTCTCACTAGCGATGGTCGTGTTTGCCGCAGCAGTAGTACTGTATGAAACTTCAAAGGTAAAGCACCAGTATGGAAAAGATCAGCACATTGCAGCTGCAACAGGACTGTTTGCATCGGTTGCACTCTTGTTCTACTACGTGCTGATGGTGATGGTTGACCGAGGGTAGGCTTCGCGATACATAGAAAGCAAAACCACCGGGAGGTGGTTTTTTTGTAAAAATATGGTGTGAAGAAATATCAGTCAAGGTCTTCGATTTCCACGTAAACAGTCTTCCAGACTGTTTACTCGTGGGATCACACACAGAAAAGGCCTGCCAAGCAAAGATTGACAGGCTCTTTTCTGTATGGTGTGAGCCTTTGTCAGGTAGAACTTATTGAATTCCTTGTCCGGTAAGGCTTGTTTTAGTACCGAATTTACAAACCTATAGACCCTTCAACAGTCCTAGTAAAGAACCCCACCTCAGAGGGGATGGGGCATTTGCCCACATCCCCTCTGGGGTGGAACCGGGGG
>CAJXAG010000060.1 GCA_913050645.1 uncultured bacterium
TTTGTTCGTGAGAACAAACCAAAACCACCGGACCTTAGTCCGGTGGTCGATTATTGCAATTTTGCACTAGTTGTATATGATGCTCTACAGAACAGAAGTGGAGGGCTGTTATGACACAAGGACTTAATCTGCCAGAGGCAAATGATGCCAACATGGTACCACGAGCAATCGTAAGCAAATCGGGCAGCAGAACATTGCTGCAACTACCACAACATGTATTTGATCGCTGTAAAACACCAAACGGTGGTCGTACATACAACTTTTTCACCAACCCAGGCGACGTGCATGAAGGTGAAGAAGTGATCATCTTCAGCATCCCAGGTGGAGAGGAGCAACGTGGCACGGTGCAGCGTGCACAGCAGTGGCCGCCAGGCAAATGGTTTGTGCAAACGCCTATGCACCACCCTCGGGGAGAAGGTAACCACGTAGATGATATGGTGCTTGTATAAGCGTCAAAAGCGGGCGAGAAACTCGTCCGCTTTTTCTATATATAAACAATGAAAAAACTTCCCACTAGGGAAGTTTTTTCATGTGTGATGTTTACGACATCACCGTCACTGCTTTCATAATGGCAGTTTTTACTGCGGTCTCTTCAGAGTCATATGTTCCATCCAGTGCCGCCGTAAGTGCTGCCACAGCTTCTTTTATAGTTTGCGTAGAATGTTTCTCAGACTCACGTTTCAGCATTTCTGAAATCACGACCTGTTCACCGTTTTTGAAGCGGTAGAGTGCATCCAGATCAGCGGTTGCATCAGCAAGTGCGATCATGGGACGATTTGCAATCATTGCATATGCTGCAACAACATTTCTGGTTACAATCGCTTCCGCGAGCGAACCGGCAGTAGTCGCTTCAGTTTGTACACTGACTGCAGTTTCAGCATCGTCGTCATCCATAAGTGCTTCAATGCGTGCAAGGTTAATCACCACCCACTCATCGGTACTTTGGCATGATGCTTTTGCTTCCTTGAGCATCGCACTCAGTGCATCATTTCGTTCCTCTGCTTTTGTTGCGTTCATAAAGAATCGCATGGCGTCTGAAGAAATGAGTGCCTTTTGGGCATGCGCTCGATTCTCAAGCTCAGTCATTTCAATAGAAAGGTCTACCGCATCTACTGATTCATCGTTTTTTTTTCAGTGTATGCATCGTACCCCACTACCTTCGGGAGTGCTTGCGCAGTTGGAAGGTTCGTTGGTACTTCTGCTGTAGCTTCATAGACATATCCTTCAGCAACTGATGATTCTTGTGTATTTGAAGCATCGACACTTTGATCAGTAAAATCTACATGATCATGTGCCCCAGCAAATGATACACCTCCAGCACCCTTACGTCGGATAACTACTACGTATGCGATGAAGAGTCCCCAGATAGTAAGCAGTGCGTAGAAGATCGTTGTAAGTGTAGGACCTGCTTCAAAACCAGTGTATGGTACCTGGGTAAGTGAGATACCCGCAACACGTGGGTCTTGTGAACGTGTTTCAAGCACCGTTACACTATTTTCTACCTCAACTTCTACTGCACATGTTCGCTGCTTCGTTCCCTTTTTAGAAAACAGTGTATATTCAGTATCTTTTGTTGGCTTGATAGTCATCTTGCCGTCAAAGTCCTCACTGTCCTCACTATCAATCAGGACATTTCCGTAGTTGTCTTCAATACGCACTTCTTTTGCTCGTGAAGTATTCCAATCAAGCGTTACTGATTCACCCTTCTTGATTTTTTCACCAGAGATATCAAGGTCGCACTTTGGACTTGACGATCCCCCTCCACCACCACCGGATGCTACATCGATAGCAAGTGGACAGGTGTCGACAACTGTATTGTCTTTATACAGAGACATGGTGTAGGTAGTATCTGAAGAAACATTCACCACTTCAGAGTCACTCAGGTTGTTTGAAACCACTCCGGGAATATTGATTGCATCAATACCAGTTGTAGTCCAGGTAAGCGTTACATCACCACCACCTTTTGGAAGTGAGTAGTCATCTGCGGTAAAGGTTACATTATTTCCACAAGTAATTGGCTGTGGATCTTCCTCTACGGTAACCGTCAGTGGACATGCAACCTGGTTCACAGCATTTTTGATGTTCATGTTGTATGTACTGGTATTGTCTACCGTTACATCAACATTATTTACCGCCATCGGGTCTGCAATGTCCGGCACAAGCCATGCGTCAGCTACGTCTCCTGTAAAGATCCATGAAAGGTTTACAGACGTCCCAGGAGTCACGGTGGTGTCTGAAGCTTCAAATACCACGTCCTGACAAGTAAGTGCACGGTCTTCCTGTACATCAATATTCACTCGACATGTATCTGAACCGTCACTGTTAGTTACATTAAAAATATAGGTCTCATCTTCAGTAATGTTCACTGTCTGTCCACCGTTTACTGGTACAGATGCACCAGTAGGTGTTAGTGTCGCACCAGTGGCTCGCAAAGAAGCCCATGTAAGGTCCACTGAACCACCTCCGTATGGAAGGGTAAGTGTTCCCGTTTGACCATTTGCCTTCAGATACTGACATACTGGGGGTTGAGGGTCGGGATCTGGAGTTGGGTCTGGGTCATCGCCTCCACAACCTCCACAGCCATCACCTCCAGTACCTCCTGTACCTCCACCACTACCTCCACCTCCAGAATGGAATGAAGCTTCTGCAACTGATGTTTGATCCACAACCAAAACAGCCGCAGACACCACAAAAACAGCAATAAATACAAACAATATTGGTGTTATCACATTTTTAATCATATAAATATATTTAACGTGTAAGTTATACCTTGATATTCCTACCTACACCTGTACGCAAGAATAATAAAGGTGGTGAGGCCGAAACTAATGCTCCGCCCTCACCTAAATCAAAGAACAGCTCCACAGGCGTCTAAGCGGGAGTCGCACAAACACGGGAGTGCGCCACCTCGGGGAATCAAGATAAGATTCCCACAGACATCGGCGACAATTACTTGCCACCGCTCAATGTTGCCATCCGTGTTTATGTATGTCACGAACCAGGTCGTCGCTCCGAAGGTTTGCCGAACCCACTGATGTGTCATCACACGCGGACGCATGGCAAGCCAGCCATCGCCTGAGATCATAACCCCTTGCAAGACCTGACGGTCGTACATATGCAGAGTAATCCTCTTACCAGGATTACCCCTCAGGGCTTGACGCATCACTGCTTGCAGCCCAGGCTCAAAATTGAGTCGAGGCAATGCAAGGGCTTGGCGGAAAGTATCCCGACGCAGGTGTGTCTGCAAAGGATCACCACCGCCATTACTCCAATCGAGCCGACCTTCGCCATCCAGTGTCCCGTTTTTGAAGACGGGATGCTGGTCGGCAAAAGCTGGCTGATTCAGGAACAAATAGGCTGCGCCACCGAGCATGAACACGCGGCGGAGCAAAAGGTTTTTAGACATTTTCCCTCCTTTGCCAGATTATCCGGCAGGTTTGATGACAACGACCCGGGCTGTTTGACTGACTGAGCTGGCAAAGCCAGGTTCAGCAGCCTCAGGCCCGAAATCGTAGCAGTTGACTCGAAAACCGCCAGCCACCGGATACAGACGTTGCCCAGCAATCGCTGGCCAGCTCTCCGGCACCTGCACGCAGATGGCCATACCAGGCCTTACTGTGTTGGTGTCAGTCGGCAACCACCAGCGACCCCCGTCGCGCTGCGAGAGCGTGACAGGCACTGGCGCTCCGGTTGGACGACCACCATCGTAAGCGGCCATGCCGAAAGTTCCGGTGGCAGGTCTGACTCCAGGCTCACCACGGTCCAGAGCTCGAACAAGCTCCATGCCGTAGATAGCCGGGTCATTTCCAGAAGCATCGATAATCTGCCATACACGGGCAGATTCCTCAACTGCGAGAATTCCGACATACCGAGTATTTGAACTCGACACTTCCGGCACTTCCTGCGACACTCCTTGCGGAGCAGCACAGGCAGTCAAAGCCAGACTGGCGACGAGTAAAACAAGAGGTATTCCCGTTTTCATTTTGACCTCCTAAGCCATAGTGGTCGCCTCAGCGACCAGTTTCAAAGTACGCTCCATCAGAGCGTTTTCCAATGTACCCATAGGCACAAAAGAAAACGTTCTGTCGAGCCAGCACCACTTTTACCACTTTCCCAAACTTCTGGAAAAGTGGTGCTGGCTTGGTATTTCAATGATTGAAACGATGGAGTGAACGGTGCGGTACCGTGCCGCAAACGAACTTTATCTTATTACATGTAGTGTATCATGATACTTGCTTTTTGTCAACAGTATTGTCTAATGTGATGCATATGTATGGCCTCCTTCTGCTTTCTTAAACTGACTTGATAGACTGTACTACACAAACGTACAAAATACGGCCAATACAGGGGATTTTTGTACATTTTAATGCTTATGTATCAAAGTTTTGTACTCTCCACAAGTTCTGCAACAACAACAAATCGGTCTTCTTTTGCTCCATACACATTACAGGTTACTAATGTCAATTTCGCCTCACCCCATGTATACGGCACAATTGCTTCAGTCGCCGTTTCCTTGCGTACTGTTTTCACGCTATACACATACTCCGTATCACCTGACTGAAGGCGAATTTTGTCACCCCATGTCAATTCTTGTATGCCGTTAAAAGCTTGAAAATTTTTATTAAACACGTTTGGTAAGTAACTTGAGTGCCCCAACAGGAAAATATTACCTACCTTTTCAAAGTCGGCAGAATCGGGATGACGTACTGCACCTTCAAGGAGCGCAGCGTCCATAGCAGGTATCGTTGCCTCCGTTGGATTTAGAATCTTTATTTCCTTATCCAATTTGTCAATAATCATCTTGATTGGAAGTGGTTCAATGGGTACTTCCGCAGGCGGGGGTGCCGTACTCTCATTTTGTGGAGAGGTGACTGCTTCTATTATTTCCATTTCTTCAATTGTTTCTGAAGCGGTTACCTGCTCAGTCTCTGTCTCATGTTCAGGAATAAAGTCGATTATATACAGTACGCCATACGTTATAACTACAACAGCAAAAAACGTAACCAAAAATGGCACTTTTCGCTCAATGAGTAGTTTGAGTAAGCTATCAAAAGAATGTGGAGGTTTCATACCGCAAAGAATTAATGGAATAACATAATACACTATTTAATAGAAATGTCAAGTATACAACGGACACCTGTGCTCATCAATTTCCTACATCGCTTGGCTATACGTGCGAAGACGGAAAAATCTTTGGTTTTTCCGTGGACGGCAACTTCGTTGCCGTCATTGCGAGCTTCTGCGAAACAATCC
>CAJXAG010000061.1 GCA_913050645.1 uncultured bacterium
ACGATGGTGACGGGGATATCATGACCGTACTGGAGAGTGGCAACGTCGGAATCGGCACTAGCACACCACAAGCACTCCTGTCGGTAGACGGTGGTGATGTGTTCTTCGGCACAACCGACTTAACTATATCAGGAACTTCTAAGACAGGTATTACTTTTGATGTGAGCGAGGGAGTCATGCGTGCATCCAGAGATTCTGACCCTGCCCTGGTTCTCAACAGATATAATACTCCTGGTACAGTGCTCAATGTCAACTATAACGGCTCATATCAAGGAGGAATACGTGCATCATCAAGTGAACTGTCACTTATTGCTAGTTCCGATCTTTTGTTACAAACTAGTGGAAATGAACGTGTTCGGATTGATTCGTCTGGAAACATCGGTTTTGGTGACAGTTCAGCTGATGCTAATTTCGAAGTTAGCGCCAGTGGGGCGAGTGGCGGAGCGCTACTCTACTTAAGCGCTACTGACGATGGTGACGGGGATATCATGACCGTACTGGAGAGTGGCAACGTCGGGATTGGGACTAGTACACCAGCAGCACAGCTTTCAACAACTGGTTCTGTTCGCTTTGCTACATTTGGATTAGGTACATTACAGACAGACGCCAATGGAAATTTGTCAGTATCATCTGATGAGCGCCTTAAAAAAATTATAGGTGGTTTTGATGCAGGCTTAGATGCGATCTTAGAGATTGAACCAATACAATTTAAATGGCTTAAAAAAACAGGCTTTGACTCAGAAGGAACATATACAGGATTTTCAGCTCAAAACATACAAATGGTATTACCTGAGGCAATCGGAGAAGATAAAAATGGATATTTAACATTGTCTGAACGACCTATCTTAGCAGCGGTGATTAATTCTGTGCAGGAGGTGTGGGAGAAGGTGATTAGTCTTGAAGAAAAAGCACAGGAAATTGATAACCTGAAAGTAGAAAATGAAACAATTAAGTTTAGACTTGAAGCGCTTGAGTCAGCACTCGACATTGAACCATCAATTGATACAGGTGAAAACAACGGTGATGATTTAGGTGGTGGAGACAATGGCGACTCCATCAACGATGGAGAAAATAGCGAAAACAATGATTCTGGCGATGACAACTCGACTGCCACAACTACTGAACCGACTGCCAGCACCACCAACCCAGTGATCAATGAAGAAGAAACTGGCGGTGAAGAATCAGAGACTACACCACCAGATGAAACCACTACAGAACCTGACCCCACTAACGAAAGTGAGGAAGTGGTACCCGGAGAAACCACTTCATCTGAAGAAGCTGTAGAAGAATCGCCTACAGAATCCGTACCGGAACAGGTTGTATCAGATGAAGTTGACCAAGTCTCTGAATCTGCTTCAGAACCACCTGTTGAAACAGAAACATCAGAGGTGGCTATCTAGATTATAGGCAGCTGTTTCTGCAGGTGCTGCGGAGGGTACTTTGAGGTACTAAAAACTGAGTACACCAAAAGCTGCCCCTGCCGGGGCGGTTTTTGGTGTACGTGTTAGTACGGTATCTGGCATTCGTCGAAGCAGTGTGCATTACGATTGAGGCGGTAGATACGTTCACGACCCGCTTCTTCTACTTCAACTGCATCAACTGACTTTAGTGTATTCAGGTGGTGTGTGACAGTTGGTTGCTTTAGACCGAGCTCTGCGGTAAGTGCGGTCACTGTTGCACCATCTTGTTGTTTTCCCAGGAAGCAAACAAGCTGGTATCGACTTTTAACTCCCACTACTTTAAAACATTCCGGACAGAGTTCTTCTTCAGACATGACGGACTTCTTAACCCATTCGGGGCGTGTATATGTTTTTCTTTCTTTACCTTGTGACATAAAAATACTGTAATAGCGTATCCATAACACGCGAGGAAAGCCTTTGTGTATACGTGGGCATACCTGTGCAGCGGTTTATTGACCCTACTGTGTGGACACTATAGTCCATATATTGTAGCAAATTATTGTTGCTGGGGTTAGCTCAAAGTGTCTGTGGTTAGGTATTGACTACTACAACGTACGTGTGTAAGAAGAAACAGTGTGACAGTGTGTGGAAGGGTGCTCACACTGTTTTTGTGTTTATAATACATAGTACTATGTACGGTGTTGATGTAACAAAAGTACGAGCAGATGATCTCGATAAAAAAATACTTGCTGCGGTGCGAGCAGCACCAGGCGTATTAGTGCTTGAGCTTGGGTGTGGTAGTGGTGTACAGTCAGTACGCCTTGCACAGGCGGGTGCACGTGTAGTAGCGGTTGATATCGATAAGTGTGGGCCTCTAGTGCAGGGCGACCAGGTACGCTTCCTGCGGGGTGATGTACGTAACATCAATATGTTGATCCCTAAGGGACAGTTTGATATCTGTTTATTTCAACGCACAATCCATTATCTTCGCTACGAGGAAGCACGTGTGGTACTCACACACCTTAAAACTATGGTGAAGGACCGGTTGTATATTTCAGTCAGTGGGCTTGAGAGTGATATTGGGCGTGCCTATAGTGATGCTGCCAAACCAGTCTACGCACGCTTTACAAAACTCAGTGAACCGGATGCAGAGACATTTTCAATACATGAACCATTATGTCTGTACACACCTGAGGAGTTTATGGTGCTGCTGCAAGAGTCTGGGTGGGAGATAGAAGAGTTGTGGGTCTCTGCCTTTGGAAATATAAAAGCTGTTTGTACCTAGTTTCCGCTTTTGTGATAAAATTGGTCTACGAGTGATTTTTGCAGTGAAAATCTGATAACCAATGGTGAAATTCATTTGTTTTATTGGGAGAAAAGATTAGAACGTTAAACTAAAATCGAAATGAAAAATATTGTAATTGCTATAGTGGCGCTGTTACTTATCGGAGGAGGTCTCTACTTCTTCACGCAGCAGGTGTCGTACGAGAAGCCAGAGGAGGTGACGCCGACAGTTGGTCAGGAAGTGGACGAAATCACAGAACCGACTGAGAACGAGAAAACAACGATTGGTGTGCCCGCAACGGAAGAGGTAACTGATGAAACGAAGACAGTAATTGGGACGTCTGCCGGTGGAAATGAAATCACCGCGTATCACTTTGGTGATGGTGAAGAAGAAATCCTCTTTATCGGTGGTATCCACGCGGGGTATTCATGGAATACTGTATTGCTTGCCTATGAACTCATTGACTACCTCGACGTACCAACTAATGTACCAGAAGGGGTGAAGGTGACCGTAATCCCAACGCTTAACCCCGATGGGCAGCTTGCTACCGTTGGTACAACAGGTCAATTTACAGCCGCGGCTGCTCCAAAGAGCACAACTGATACAGTTGAAGGGCGCTTCAACGGCAACGGTGTTGATCTTAACCGCAACTTTGATTGTCAGTGGCAAGCAGAGGGTGTGTGGCAAAATAAGAAAGTAAGTGGTGGAACAGCGGCGTTTTCAGAACCGGAGGCAGCAGCGTTGCGTGATTATGTTGCAAACAACAAGCCGACAGCGGTGGTTGCGTACTACGCGGCAGCTGGAGGAGTTTATGCGTCAACTTGCAACGGAGCACCAAGTGTTGACACTACAGCACTTATGAACACGTATGCAGCAGCATCGGACTACCCAGCATATAAGGAGTTTGACTTCTATGAAGTGACGGGTGATATGGTGAACTGGTTTGCAGGACAAGGTGTTCCCGCAGTCAGTGTGCTTTTAAGCGACCGTACAGGGGTTGAGTGGGCAAAGAACCAAAAGGGAATAAAAGCTGTGCTTGATTCTTACGCACGATAGTCTATGGGAGGAAAGAATATAGTTCTTGCAATAATTGTTGCCAGCATCGTTGTGCTGGCGGCGTTGTTGCTTTTAGCACAGCCTGAACCGGTTACTGAAACGGAATTAGTTCCAGAACCAGAGGTAGTACTTACTGAACCAGAGCCGCTATACACGCAGCGTGTGATTGGCACCTCAGTACAAGGACGAGACATTGAAGCATATCAGTTTGGAACAGGGGAGACTGACCTTTTGTTTGTTGGTGGTATGCATGGTGGCTATGAATGGAACAGCGTCGTGCTCGCATACGAGTTTGTCGATCGCTTTATGGAACGTCCTGAACTGATTCCAGAAAACATAACTGTGCACATTATTCCAAACCTTAATCCTGATGCTGTGGCACTGATAACCGGAAAAGACGGGCGATTTACACAAGCAGACATATTGCCAAACGTTGATCAGACGTCCGCACGCTTCAATGCAAACGGGGTAGACCTGAACCGAAACTTCGATTGCAAATGGCAGAGCACGAGTTCGTGGCGCGGGAAGACCGTCAGTGCAGGAACTGCAGCGTTTTCTGAGCCAGAGGCGGTAGCACTCGGTAGCTATGTACAGGAACAGCAGCCGCAGATGGTTGCGTTTTGGCACGCGCAAGCAAATAATGTCTACGCTTCAGAGTGTGAAAACGGAGTACTTCCGGAGACCCTTGAAGTGATGCAGACATACGCGGATGCCGCAGGGTATGGTGCAGTGCCGAGCTTCGATGCATATCCGATAACAGGAGATGCTGAGGGATGGCTTGCGTCTATTGGCATTCCTGCGGTGACCGTGGAACTCGCTTCGCATGAGTCGCTTGATTTAGAGCAAAATATCGCGGGAGTAGACGCGCTACTGTCAAAATATTCCGCGCCTGAGCTTGCACGGTAGGCACCTATGCTTATTACTTTTCTAGATCGCTTCGACTGCAGTCTCGCGAAGACGGAAAAACCGAAGGGTTTTCCGTAGACGGCAACAA
>CAJXAG010000062.1 GCA_913050645.1 uncultured bacterium
TACGGGATAGTCTCTGAACCTTCAATGAATTTCTTCAAAGCTTGGCTGCTGATTGCCCTCGACCCAAATATTGTTTTGGCGTTAGGGTTTCCAGCAATTCACCTCATTTGCAATGCCGATTACTCGACAAGGCTGCTATTTTTGAAATGTGAAATTTCACGTTTACAGCCGGATGCTCTACCGCTGAGCTACCGCGGAATATTTAATTGTGTGTACTCCACATAGTGCTGTAGGTAATAGTGATTTGTTTCGCATCCGGCTACGCCGGACTTCATACAGAAGCTGTTCAGGTTGTCAACACTGACGTGTCTGGCAACCTCTTGCAAAATGACATTGAGTCATTTCTCACTCTACCGCTCTAGCTAACGCGGAATATTCGATTGTCACTCATCTATCTGTAAATGAGTAAGGCTATTGTACAGAAAATTAATTACATTTCAATACTATAAGTGTTTTGTTTTGTGTACTATGTTTGTCTATTTGTGTACCACTGTGGAATATTCACCGAGATGCATTCATTTTTGTGCCACAATTAAAGTGTGATGGGAAAAAAGAGGAAAAAGCCTGCGAAGGGTTCTTTTTTGGCACGTAATTTTATTGTGCCGGTTGTTTGTTTGCTCGGGGTTATTTCTGCTTCCGGGTTTTATATTTTTAACACTGTATATACATACTTCGAGGCGCTTAACGCACCTATCGTCATGGAACTTGATCCGAATATCGGTGTACGAAGTTACGTGACCGAATTTTTTACTAACAATGGAGCAGAGGAGATGTTGCCAATTATCGCTTGCGAATCAAACTTCAAACATTTTGGAAAAGACCGCCAGGTGCTGCGTAACCAGCAGGGTTCAAGTGCTATAGGTGTGGCGCAGATCATGTCTTCAGTACATCCAGACCCGAAGATATTGAATCGATATAACAAAAGCAATAATACTGATCTGACTGTAGAGGATTTTGACGTCAGGACCTTGGAAGGGAATGTCGGGTATGCATTAGTGCTCTACAGTGTGCGCGGAGTACGTGACTGGGAATGTGCTGGGAAAAGTGTGGCTCTTGGAGGTTGAGGATACCTTTGCCTATTTAACGAGTTTTTGAAAACGTAGTATAATGGACGTAGTTACCAGATAACATATCAACTATGCTTACTCTCTATTACAAGCCATCGTGTCCCTTTTCCCAGCGTGTGCTTGGCGAAGCAGAAGTGATGGGGGTGCAGATGAATCTTAAAGACATTTCAAACGATAATGTCATTGTCAGTGAGTTGATAGAAAAGGGAGGTAAGCAACAGACACCGTTTTTGGTAGACAGTGAACGCAATGTCCAGATGTATGACTCTGGCGATATTATTGCGTATCTGGAAGAACACTACAAAAAAGCGAGTGTAACTGAGTTTGGTAACGTGTGTGAAAGTTGTCAGTAGACTTTTGAAAATTATTTAATCTAATAAACATATATATGGCATTTCCAATGGTTCAATTTAAAGCAACCAATCTAGAGCTCGAAGGGGCACTGCAAGACTTAGTTGAGCAGAAGTTGCATACACTTGAGAAGTACCTAGAAGAAGGACAAGACCTGAAGTGTGAAGTTGAATTTGAAAAAGTTACTGCGCAGCAAAGTGGTAATATTCATCGGATCGAGGTGAACCTCTATCGAGATGGAACGATGTTTCGGGCTGAAGCAACCGAAGACAGTTTTGAAAAGGCAGCCGATGAAGTTCGCAATGAGCTCGATAAAGAAATGCGGCGCGCAGGCAAGAAACAAGAAACTATGTTCAAAAGAGGAGGGCGGGCGATCAAAGATATGTTGAAGTTTGGAGGGGAGTAAGACGTATAGCAAAAACAGCGCGGGCACTTTTGGTGCCCGCGCTGTTTTTTTGACTCCACTCGTACTTCTAGAGGTGCAGTTAGGGTGAAAATTCAGGGGTGACACCTATGCTCATTAATTTTCTGGATCGCTTCAACAGGAGTCTCGCGAAGACGGAAAAACCGAAGGTTTTTCCGTAGACTGCAACAAAGTTGCCGTCATTGCGAGCTTCTGCGAAGTATACCCAACTCCTCATGAAGTTAGGGCTGGGCAATCCAGATCGTTTATGGTTGGAGGAACTCTGTTGTTGAGTTTTAATGAGCATAGGTGCCGGGGTTGGGATTGACGAACTCGCATTTTGTTTCGTACTGTTTACTTAGTTTATTTTCGTGGCATACTATAGATACGAACGTCTCGATATGATCGTGACTCATCTAATACCTCCGCGACATATCGCCTCGTTTCTGCATTATTAAGAATAAGTTTATTGCGTATGTTGTCTCCTAAGATCAACACAAAAGTAATAAACGTAGAGCTTACTAGTGAACGACAGAAGCAAATTATCAGCAATTTAGCCCCTGTTACCCGCCTAATTAATGGTGGACGTGGGGCTGTGTGTGACGTTGTTATCCGCAAGATACACCGTAGCTGGGGTGGAGCAATATATTCCATTCTGGTACGCCTTACTGCGGATGGTGAAACATATTACACTGTGGCTCATGAACGTCACTTTGGACGTGCAGTCTCAGAGGCTGCTGATAGGCTGCGCCGCAGTATGAGTAAAACGTACTACACCGAAGCACAACAAATACGCCGATTGCAAAAAACTGCACACGAAAAGTATTTTGTTGAACTATTCGTTTAGTCGAGCGAACTGAGATAGTGTTCAAACGATTGCTTGTTTTTCCCCTCGGGGAGTACCTCGAGTATTTTCAGGGTGTCATTTTCAAGCGTTGCATCGAGCACCTTCACACGCTTGCTGTTGTGTATAAAAAAGGTTCCTGGGAAACCATCGAACGCACGGATTTTTAAGAGTGTTTGATAGGCATCGCTACCGGTTGGGAGGTTGCGTGGGTCGATCTGCAGTTCCCCCATAGCACGCTCAAGGCGACCGCAGTATGTCGCAGCGTCGTGAAACTGTTCAGTAAGTGTCACTTCGCCCGTAATCCATTTTGGAATCGTGTCTGCAAGCAGTGCACCACCGAAGTGGGCAAGCGCTTCATCGAGTTCTGTTCCACGTACTGGCCAATTATCCTCGTGTACTGACATGGTCACTTGTGCCAGTATAGGCCCGTGATCCATTTTTTCATCAAGCTGCATAATACTCACACCGATCTGGTCACGCATGTCGCCAAGAATCGCGCTGCGGATAGGACTTGCGCCGCGCAGGAGCGGCAGGAGAGATGGGTGCACATTGAGTGTGCTGTGTTTTGGTAGGTCAATCAACCATTTTGGAAGTATTTTGTTGTACGCAACAACGACAAAGAGGTCGAAGTCTTTTAGTTTTTTAGTGACTTCTTCTTGGTCTTTGAAAGACTCTGGCTGCCATACGTCGATATTGTTTTCTTCTGCCCATACTTTTACAGATGGGGCAGTGAGCACTTGCTTTCGTCCAACTGGTCGATCAGGGTTACATACAATCAGCGATGGTAATAAGCCAGCAACTTTGAGTTCCTTAAGTACGGGGACACCAAGTGGTTCACCTGCGAAATATACGAAGTTAACATCAGTGGTTGTTTTCATGAGTAAAATATAGCAGATAACCTGCTTTGGCACTATTAAAGGCACCAGCAAACGCTGGTGCCTAAATACTTTTCAATCCTCTTTCTTCAGAATGATCCACTTGGAGAGATAGTATCCTGCACACAGAGCGATGAGTGTGATAACGCCATCTTGTGAGATGTACGCAACACTTGCTGCTCCCGTCCAAGATAATCCAATTGCTGCAACATCTGTAACGCTAAGATTCTTCATCAAATTTCTTCTCTTTTGTTTCCGTTGGGCAGTATAGAGGCATAGAGTCAGTTGTCAACTATATATAATTAGCCCTTTGCTTCACGTACACCACGCTTTTCCATTTCTTCTTTAGTATAGACTTGTTCTGCAATATCAGGAAAGAGAATGCCGTCGAGGTGGTTGTTTTCATGCTGAATAATTTGTGCAAGGAGGCCTCCTGCACCACGTTCGTATTCCACACTGTTTTCATCAAGTGCACGCATGGTGACGTTCTTGTGTCGCCGTACCTCACCGTAGAGGTTGGGAAGCGAGAGACATCCTTCTCCGACTATATGAGTTTTCTTTGAAACTTTTGTGATTTCGGGGTTGATGGCGACAAGACAGGGAAGTGAGTCACGATCGTTACTCTGGTCTTCAATGATAAAAAGACGTTTTGAAACTCCGATCTGCGGTGCGGCAATAGCCACTGCGACAAAACCATCTACCGAGTAGTCCTTTAATACTTTCTTAAGGTCTTTAATGATCTTTGCAACGGTGCCATTGTCAAAGTCCTCTTGCGTGATTTCCTCCGCAATGGTGTGTAGTGCCGGGTGATTTTCTGGGACCAGTTTTGCCATTTTTAAGTGGTTAGGTTTTGGGTGATAATGGTTAGAGTAGCAAATCGCAAAGCGATTTGCTACCACTATACCCTAACACCCGTAACCTACAACCTAAATTATATAATCCGGTCAGGACCTATCTCTATTTTTATATATGGCGGCAGGTTACGTAGCTGTTCAATGAGTGTTTCGTTAGGCCACTCATCTCGTGGAATACGCAAGAGACCATGCCGCGTGATGCCTTTTTTGGTAATAATGGGCTCATTGTAGCATTGTATATTTTCTGAAAGTTGTGTATTGACCGCTTCCTCGATTTCTT
>CAJXAG010000063.1 GCA_913050645.1 uncultured bacterium
TAGTCGAGGTCAATGTTATACGGCGGGTCGCAATACACCATCTGTGCTTTAGCATCACCCATCAGTTTTTCAATCACTTCAGGGTTAGTACTGTCGCCACAGATAAGACGGTGGTTACCGAGTGCAAACAGATCACCTGTCTTGATGTCAGTCTTCTCGGCTTTCTTGACCTCCTTCTCTTCGTTGAACTCGTCGTCATCGATCTCGAGCACATCGTCCCAGATATCTGATAAATCGCCGTCATCGAAGCCGATATCGAGCAAGAACGAAGTGTCGAAGCCCTTTAGGAGCTCGTAGTCCCACGAGCCTGTGTTCTTATTGGAACGCAGGAGATACTCTTCAAATTCCTTCTTGGTCAGTGCACGATTCGGTACGCGCACGTCAATTTCTTCTTGCCCACGACCGAGTAGTTGCATTACTTTCAGTCTGGCGTGTCCAGCCACGATAGTGTTATCGGTGTTGATCGCAGGAATCTCTGCCAGAGAGAACTTGGTAATGCTAGCTTCAAGGTCAGTACGTTGTTTTTCCGACAAGGTGCGAGGGTTCTTGTCGTACGGCACGAGATCATCGACTTTGCGTGTCTCGGTGTGCCATTCAATAGTTTTTGCCATAAGCAGTAAACGGAGGGTGTTTATATTAATGGTCCCTCTACCATCTACTGCTGAGATTTCAGCGAGTATCCTCTTGCTGTACGAATTTGAGGTAATTCATGATTTTGTACCCTTTCAAGTGTTCATACGGGTCTTCCACGAAGCGGTACCAGGGCTCAGAGCGATGCCACGTCTTACCGTCCTTTTCAAAAGCCACCAGCTGAGACTCTGTCAGCTTCTTTGGTGGCAAGAAATCTTTATTATCTTTGATGAGAAAGAGGTGGTAGTGTACGCCACCTTTCTCGTTTGGCACGATACGAGACTTTAAAATACCTTCTTTGACCCACTTCCGCTGAGCTGGCTTCGTGATGCCAAAGCGGTCCTCAAGGTCATACGGCGAGTAGCGATTCTTATCTGAGCGAGCCACTGAGCCTGGAATAAGTTTCTTATCAATGGCTCGCTGGCAGGTAAGGCATTTGATGCCCCACTTGTCATACCAATTAGTGTCTTCACGAGTACTCATGCCACACACCGCACAGTTGCGACCGTTACCCTCAAGCGCAAAGCCTTTTGGTTCTTTTTTCAATCGCTCGTCCCATGAACGATGATCCATCTCGCACTTATATAAAACGTCGAATAGGTTCACGAGATTCCGCCCGCCTTCAGCGACTTCCTCCCATGTCACTTCTTTGCCAGATTTTTCCTCCATCAGTTCTTTGAACTTCTGGATGGATTCATTAGGTAGTTGCACCATAGCGTTTTCTTTACACCAATAAAGAAACTCTACGTTGTAATAAATATAATATTCCTATCGGGTTGAATGTCGAGTGAGTTTTCGTATACAAATTTATAGAATTAGTGTAAGTGTATGTTATCATTTGAATACTAATTCAAATGAGTATGACAAATAAAATTAAAAAGGAACTAGAGAACGAGGAAGCAGTTACCGCCTGTGCTGAGCAGTTTGGCTTAGTTGGTGATCCAACAAGAATGAAGATTTGCTGGTTGCTTTGTAAGCATAAAGAAATGTCGGTTGGTGAGATTGCTAAAACTTTGGGAGTTTCAGATTCGGTGGTATCGCACTCGCTGAAACGTCTCAAACAAAATGAGATGGTTTCAGTACGAAGAGAACATAAGCAGGCGTTTTATACACTTGGAGATAATCCTTTCACAAAAGTTATTAAAAATAGTTTGAAACAAGTATGAATACAAAACCATCTAAAAAGGGGCTGTATGCGTCTATAGTAGGTACAATCATAGTTCTCATTTGTTGTTTCACTCCTATTCTGGTTATTACGGTTGGTGTAGTTGGATTAGGAGCGTTTACGCCTTACCTCGACTATATTTTATTCCCTGCACTAGCAGTAATGATAATTGTGACCGTTCTCGCATACCGTAAATACAAGAAAGGTTGCGACACCTGTTCTGTAGAAGATGCTCAAAATAAATCAGATAACCAATAATTTTTTATGAATACATACGATTTAATTATCATAGGAGGAGGAGCGGGAGCATTTGCGGCTGGAATCAAAGCAAATGAACTTGGAAAACAGACACTGATTGTTAACGGTGGGCTTCCAGCGGGTGGAACGTGCGTAAATGTGGGTTGTGTGCCATCAAAGATATTAGTCCATGCAGGTGAGGTAATCCATCAAGCAAAAAATCACGGCATTCCAGGAATCGATATTGAAGTGAAGAATGTCGACTTCAAGAAAGTAATCGAGCACGAACTCGGAATGGTGGAGATGTTTCGAGATGAAAAATACACCAAGGTTCTGAAAAACCTTGAGCACGTAACTTTTGTGGAAGGCAGGGCTTCCTTTACTGGTGAAAAAGAAATTGTGGTGGATGGTGAAAAATACATCGCAGAAAAATTCGTTATCGCTACTGGTTCAACTGCTAATGTGCCATCAATTGAAGGAATTCGTGAAGTTGGATATGTCACACATATAGAAGCATTGGCACTTACAGAACAACCCAATGAAATGGTAGTTATTGGTGCTGGTCCAGTAGGACTTGAGTTAGCACAAATATACGCACGCTTTGGAACCAAGGTAACTATTCTCCAACGAGGTGAACGAATCTTCCCGCACGGTGAATCGGACTTGATTACTCAACTTCATAAAGTGCTTGAAGAAGAAGGCATTACTATTCACACCAAAACGGAAGCAAAAAGCGTCAAAATTGAAGATGGAAAGAAAGTACTTACTTTTTCAGTAGACGGACAAGAACAAACTATTACCGTTGATGAAATCCTACTTGCTTCCGGAAAGACCGCTAATACAGCAGAACTAAATCTGGAAGTGGTTGGAGTAGAAGTAAATGACAGAAAAGCTGTGGTTGTAAATGAACATTTTGAAACAAACGTACCGCATGTGTATGCAGTGGGAGACGTAACGAATTTACCCATGCGACTTGAAACCACAGCGGGTCACGAGGGTTCCTTGGTAGCTGAAAATATATTTACTGACAAGAAAAATAAGATTGAATACAACGAAGTACCGTATGCCATCTTCACTGACCCCGGCTACGCCAGTGTCGGTCTCACTGAAGATGCCCAGATGGAACGTGACGGAGTGTGTGCATGTCGTACTGTGCCATTTACCTCTATCCCCAAAGCAGGAATTATCGGACGTACTGAGGGAATGATTAAAATGGGTATTGACCCAAAGACAAAGGTGATTGTTGGGGTGCATATTCTTGCACCGAACGCTGCAGACTTAATTGCTGAAGCAATGGTTCTTATTAAGAATAAAAACACAATTGATGATGTTCTAAACTCTGAGCCAGTGTTCCCAACCCTTTCTGAGGTGATGAAATATGTATCACTGTCGTTTACAAAAGACCTTTCTCAGTTGAGTTGTTGTATATAAATTAAACGTATGAATTACCTGAAAACAATTTGGTTTGGAATACAGGAGACACTGAGTAAAAAGAAATACTCTGTATTGTTTGCGGTGATTTCTTTAATTATGTTATCGCTCTTTGTATTAGTCCCAACGTGGACGGTTCCTGGTAATACAGTATCGTCACAACTTACAGTCTTTACACCAACAGATCTCTTCATTCTTGCTCTACTAACAATCATTTCTGCTTTATATATGACAATGCAGATATTTGTTATGCGTACAGGAAGAAAGATTCAGGGAGTGGGAGCAACGGTAGGCGGTGCGTTTGGAGCATTATTTGCGGGCATAACAGGAACAGCATTTTGTGCGTCATGTTTGGCACCACTTTTTGCAATCTTTGGCATCGGTTTTGGTGGTCTTATATTTATTCTTGAGTATAGACTTTATTTTGTAGCGGGTATTCTTGCCCTTATGTTCATTGCGTTGTATCTAACGGCTCGGAAGATTAAAAGAGTTTGTGTCACTTGTTAAGTGTATTTTCTAATCATCCTGGTAGATAACATCATTGAAATCGACTACCCCCGAACGATGTAGCTCACCATTGCCTCTAAGATCCTTTTCTGGCAAGAGGGTGAACTTGGGCTGATAGCCTGTTTCGTGAGAATACTTCTCGAATGGCTCTTCTTTGATTCCGAATGCCTGCCGAAGTCCCATAGAGAGGTCACTTTTTCGTTTCTCTACTGCGTTTGGTGACTTAACACCGCATATATTCATCAGATGTTGTTTGGTAGCAGGAATTTTCGGCTCACGCCCAACAAATGCAGATATCATTTCAAGCAGTCCCCAGCGGCGGTCTGGTTTTTTCCATTCAGTGTTGGACTGAGCAAAACCTAGGTCTTCGTGCGAGTACTTCCCAATACTTGTGTCTCCGTATTTCACCTCAATGTCTTCAGTGTTGATGAAACTGAGTGTAAGGTCTTGCCATTTAGCGTTTAGTGGAAGCTCAACCTTCGGCTTGCTGAATAACACTTCCTTCTTGGTCTTCGGCTTTACCTGCTTCGCTGGCATTGCCGTTTCTGGAGTCGGTTCTACTGATATCTCAGCGGCTGGCTCAGTACCGTAGACTTCTTGATAAATTGCTTGTAGCTCAGCGATGAAGCG
>CAJXAG010000064.1 GCA_913050645.1 uncultured bacterium
TGCTGCGAACAACTATTTCTAAGAAAGATCACTGTTTTGGAGAGTCACCGATATAACCATGTACGGCAATACATGGTGCGAAATATCGCGTGTTCGTCCTCCAAACACACTCGATAGTGGAGTATCAACGAGTGATATTTAGATAGTACTCCTGTCAACGCATTTTGTAAAATACCCCTAAAATAGGGAGTTTTGTGGATAAAACAACACTCTAAATCATAAAATACAGCTCTGTTGAGGCGCATTTTTTCTGTACGAAAAAATGCGCCTCAATTCTCAACCTGTGGATAGCAATTTTCTTGCCACTTGCGCAAGGGGGCACACTAATTGTGTAGTATAAAAACTTGCAAGTTTGGAAACAAAAATGCATAGTAGGCCGTAGAAAAGGAGGTGCAAAATGCCCTATAAAGTCCATGACTGGGTGATACACCCTGCGCATGGCGCAGGGCAGATCACCAACATCGAGTCGATCGTCGTTGCAGGGGAAAAACTGGAGACCTACGTCATTCTCTACCCCAACTTGAAGCATATGACGCTACGCGTACCGACACAAAGCAACCTGCTTCGTAAGCCTGTTTCGCAAAGAGATGTACCTAAACTCATCAAAGTGTTGCGGCAACCGAAGCGAAAGGGTCGGCGTATGTGGTCGCAGCGCAAACGTGACTTAGAAGCAAAAATGAGTACTGGCAACGCATACGATATTGCCGCTGTTGCACGCGACACGTATCGCGCAGACAGCACTGAGTCATCATATTCAGAAAGTGAGATTCAGCGAAAGGTAGTCGATATGCTTGCCCGCGAGATCGCTGCAAGTAAAGGTGAAGAGTTTGATCAAGCGCTACGCCTGGTGCTCGACACACTCGCAAAAGCACATAGCTAAAAAGCCCGCGGCAGCGCCGCAGGCTTTTCTTATAGATTTTTATATACGTCTTTGCGGTGTGCGATATGCACAATCAGTACCACCACCCTCTCTTCCTCAGCAGTAAAAATAATTCGATAATCACCAGAACGTAAGCGGTACAGCGGTACTTCATTATTTCCTTTTAGCTGTTTCACCCCTGTTGCTGCCGTAAAGTACGATAATGTATCTATTTTACGAAGTATCTGCACAATGTGTTTTTTAGGCAGCTTTGCAAGCTCTTGCTCCGCTTCCGCAAGATACTCAATTCTATACTCCATACCTGCGTTTTAGTGTATCGTGGCTCACCCGTGTTTCCTTATTTTTCTCACGCAACAAACGTTGTGCAGCTTCAAGTGCATCTTTCAGGTCTTGTAATTCCTCAGCATCAAGCACTGCCACAGTTTCTACACCGCTCTTTTCGAGAATATATGTTCGCTTATGCTTCAGGATCTCTTTTACGAGTGCTCCTAAGCCCACACGAGCCTTTGTCATAGGAATTGTTTTGACCATACGCGTAAATTGATTAATATTGATTAACGTTAATCAATATTAACAAAAGTAACCTATACATACAAGAAAACCCGGTACCGATACGTGCCGAGTTTTCTTGTATGTATGCCTCTACCGACGAAGGTTATCACGAATCTCTCGCAACAGCTTCACCTCCTCTGAAGGCTCTTCTGGCTTTTCTTCTTCAACTTCTTCTTCCTTTCCAACTTCCTGTGCTTTGTTGATCGCCTTCACCACCAAGAAGATCACGAACGCCACGATTACAAAGTCCACCACCGCCTGAATAAACACGCCGTAAGTGATCATTGCCTCCCCTACCTGATAGCTCATACCAGCAAAACTCACACCGCCGAGCAGTACGCCCACCAGTGGCATAATGACGTCAGCAACCAGTGACGACACAATCTTCCCAAACGCAGCACCGATAACTACTGCTACTGCAAGGTCGATCACGTTCCCTTTGACTGCAAACGCCTTGAACTCTTCAATAAATCCCTTCATATATAAGTTATTATTACTCCATTACGTTGTTCTGAGTATACTATAAAAAACAACAGCCATCTCTACCAGGCAAGAATTCGAAAAACTCTTGAATTTAAGTCAAGTATATGGCTATATAGAGTAAGTTGTTTTTTAGAGGAGGAACACCATGGCTGCAACTGCTATCTTCAACCCAACATGGGAACACAACCCTGTCGCCGAAGCACGGAAAACACTTCTACAATTCCCTCTCTGGAAACTCCAAGGCGCGGAAGTGAAAATGTATGAGGGTCCTGACACAACCAACCCTTCCGGTCTTTTTGACCTATGGGTTGTGTTGGAATATAAAACATGGCTCGGCATCAAACGTTCAAAAATAGTATATTTTGAGCGCAGTTCGGACGACGATTGGCGCCAGTGTTCGGTCTTTGGCTATATACAAGAAAAGCTAGAACGGCTCCAGTTACATTAACCCAAAAGGTTCGCTACTCTAGCGAACCTTTCTTTATTTTCTTTTTTAAAAAAATAATCTACAAAATAAACTTCGCGAGATAAAAACCAACCCCGCACCCGAGGAAAAAAGTAAAAAAGATTGCTACCTGTAGTCCTTCGCCGTCCATAGTGCCTTTATTGTATCGTATACCCCTCCAAAAACACTGTACTTTTCTCCCAAAAATAGGTATAAATATGCGCACCGAGAGAGCGTATCTTCTCGGCCATATGGCGGCTATCGTATAACGGTTTATTACTCCGGTTTGTGGTACCGGAAATCAGAGTTCGATTCTCTGTAGTCGCCCCATAAGATGACTTTCAGTTCGAGATAATTAGTCTTTCGTAATTTCTAGACGTTCTATTCCATGTTCTGAAAACTCCTCATCGTATATTTCGTAGTATGTATGAACCCGTTCTGGTAACCAACCACCTTCTTCAATGTATTGCTTTTCTTGCTTCGTAGCCGTCCTAAAAAAGTCGCGCTTACCAAATTGCACCATGAGTTCATGCCAAAATTCTTCTTCATTATATTCTGCTTGCACTTGTTCAGCAGCTTTTAGAATAATGTCATTGGGTAGTAAAATCCCCTCGAATTGAACAATAATGTCTGTATACCCTGCTTCGTAAATGCTCTGGTATATTTTTTGTTCAAATGACTCCAACTTTTTCCAATCTTGACCTTGTGATTCTGCAACACTCGAGCGAATCATAGCGCCCATATGTACCATTTTTACCAACTCTTGCACCTCAGTTTTTGAATAATTTTTGAATTCCATACGTTTATTTATATCCCAATCTTCCATACTCCCTTTTCCAAGAACGCTTCGATAGTTTGACGTTTTGCTTTATTGATTAGATTTGCATGTACTTGTTTTTCTTGTTTAGCGTATTCATTCAATGTCATAATCTTTTTCCCTTCGAGGTACGCCAGGCGTTTATGCAGACTGTTGCTGAGTGCCAAGCCAATAATATCTTCCATTGCTTCAGTACTGTTACCACTATCGTATGCTCTCAGGGCATCGTAGTACTGAGTACGATTCACAAACGCGACGTTAATCGGCACATACCCTGCTTCGAGCAACAAGTAGTTATTCAAGAGTCGGCCGATGCGCCCGTTTCCATCGACAAACGGGTGAACATGCTCAAACTCAAGGTGAAAGCGAGCAATGCGGGTGATAATTGAACTGTTATCGGCTGTATAAAATGATTTGATTGCGGCTTTGATAAGCTTTGCCACTTCCGTTGGATCAGCACCAATATGTGTGCCAACTCGCACCCACTCGTTTCCGGTACGCCACCGTCCTGCAATGTCGTCGCCAATGTTACCTAAAAGCATTTTGTGGAAAAGTAGAATAGCTTTATCAGTCAATTTTTTGTCCGTATTGGCCTTCAGATACTCCATAACTCGTGCCAGATTTTTAGCTTCAAAAATTTCTCGCTCGGTGACATACCGGTCAAGGTCAAGCTGGAGGAGAATCTTTTCTGTTTCTTCAAGCGTCAACGTTGAATTTTCAATCGCGTTAGAGTTGTACACATGCTCCGGTATTTCTGCTTCCGTTATAACTTGCAGCAATGACTCTTGGTTTTGGGCTACTTTCAAAAAGCGTTCATGGAGCCTGTTGATATTTGTGTAGATTTCTGCTTTTCTAGGCATATATAATAATCGTTAAAAAGTATTTAAATTATAACATTTTAACGATTATTTTCTAGTCGTGACCACTGGATGAGTATAGTGCACTCAAGGGTGGGTTCATAACCTATTGCACTGCCTTAGAAATAAAAATCATTTGAATGTACAGCGTCACATCATTCTTTCTCTTAAACCCCGTTCGTACAGCAAAGCTGACACCGGGCAGGCACAGTTCTAACATCCTCTACTACGTCGCCCCATAAGATGACTTTCAGTTTATATCTTTATTTCAAGGAGGTATAGAACACCATTTTCAGTTCTGATATTTAATACCCCTAGATAGAATCTAGAAAGCGAATATATTGACTTTTACTAACTTTTATGCATAATACCTAGGAATCGAGTTATGTATCCCCACCCCCAAATACAGCCAATTAGTTACTAAATCTTAATAATTCCTC
>CAJXAG010000065.1 GCA_913050645.1 uncultured bacterium
TTCTCAAGAGGTTGCCGGCTATTCTTCACAATAGCGTCCACCTAAACAGTTTCTGCATGAAACGAAACCTTAGCTAGCAAAGAGTCCCCGGTTCCACCCCAGAGGGGATGTGGGCAAATGCCTCATCCCCTCTGGGGTGGGGTTCTTTACATGATAGATTTTAGTTATTCGTCTTCATTATCTCTCCTATCCTCATCTTCTTCAGTGTCTCCAATGAGAGCAGTAGCGTATTGTTCTGTTACCCACTTTCTTACCCCATACTCCCAATTTTTATATTGGCCGTCTAAGTTTGGATTGTTTGGATAGGGGCCATTTGGGTTATCTTTTGAAACAAAATAAAGAATTGAGTGCATGCTCCCTATTACACCTGCAATATCCAGTGTAGTACTACCGTTTTGTGTATCTTCAGCTAGTTTTTTAGTATCTACCGCTTCTCCACGGAGGATAGGTTTTATATTGATGTCAGTACTTGGTGGTTGTGGGAAGGCAGTCGGCTCAACAGTTTTAAGAGCAACATCCATAAACGCACGCCACATAGGTGTAGTGATAAGTCCTGAGAGTCCCCCACCCATAATAGTATTGTCGTTATTTCCAACCCACGTACCTACTACCAAGTTTGGGGTATAACCCATTACCCACGCGTCACGCAGGTTGTTGGTACTACCAGATTTAACTGCTACATCTCGATCTGGGAAGTATACCAGTGAGTTGTATCCCCACAGCGGCGCACGAGCTTCGTTATCGGAAAGAATATCAGAGATCATAAGTGCAACATCTCGATCAAGGACACGGGTACTCTGCACATCCGTTTCGTCGATGGTGTTTCCGCTTGCGTCTTCTACACGAAGGATGGTGCGTCGCTGTGCTTTTATACCCTCGTTTGCAAACACCCCATACGCCCCTGTATGTTCCAGAAGTTTTACCTCGCCACCACCAAGTACCAGTGTGAGTCCTAAACGATCAGGGTCGTTTAAGGTAGTAATACCCATGTCGGTAGCAAGTTTAATAGCGTCTCGCAGTCCTGTTAAATACAGCACCTTTACCGCGGGGATGTTTAGTGATTGAGGAAGTGCATTACGTAGTGTTATAGGTCCACGGAACTTTCCATTATAGTTGTTTGGTGAATAGCATGGATCTGTTGAAGATGTATCACTTGGCTCACAAAGAGTACTAAACTGTGTTTTTACATCATACACGACCGTGTCTGGTGTATACCCCTCTGCAAATGCCGAAGCGTACACCATTGGTTTGATAGACGATCCGGGTTGTCGTGGTGCAAGGGTGACATTGAAGTTTCCGTCGATTTCCTCATCAAAATAGTCTCGTGAACCGACCATAACCAAAATATCTCCTGTTTTTGGATCAAGTGCAACCATTCCTGCATTGTTGGCATTATATTTTTCTTTATTAATTGCTACTTTTTCTGCGACAATACGTTCTGCTTCTTGCTGGAGTTCCCAGTCAAGTGTGGTGATAACACGGAATCCCTTATCAGAGAGTGCTTCTTCACCATATTTTTCAACCAGTTGTTCTATTACGTACATGACAAAGTGTGGTGCACGAATACCAGTAACCGCTTGTGGCTGAAATACAACATCAGTTGTAATTGCTTCGTTATACTCTTCTTGAGTAATAAAGTTATTTACAAGCATTCGTTCTAATACACGATCTGCACGTGCATCAAGTAAGTCTCGATTGTTTCCGTAGGGTGAGAGTCGTGTTGGTGCTTGGGGTAATGCTGCAAGGTAGGCCGCCTCAGGGAGTGTGATGTCACTTGCTGGCTTCCCAAAAAATGCTTGTGCTGCTTCTTCGACACCGTAAATAGTTCCCCCGTATGGTGATTCGTTAAGGTAATAACCCAAGATTTGATCTTTACTTAGCACACGTTCAAGTTTAATCGATAGAATAGCCTCCTTTATTTTTCGTGTTAACCGCTTTTCGTTTTCAAGAATGGAATTCTTAATTACTTGTTGTGTAATGGTTGAGCCACCCTGCCCACCCAAAAGGTCACCTTGGGTAAGGTTGGAGAGGGCTGCGCGTACAATTGCGCGTAGATCAACCCCCCAATGGTTATAGAATTGGTCGTCTTCAATAGCGACTGTTGCGTTTTTGATTTGATAGGAAATATCTTCAAAGGGAACAATGGTCCGTTTCACGTCCTGGTGCAGGTCATATAAAAGTACCTCACCGGTACGATCATAAATCTTTGTTGATTGTAAAATACGTCGTTCTTCAAACGCAGACAGATCGGGTATTTCAAGTGTGGCAATCCAGATAAAAACACCACCAGCTGTAAGCAGGCCCAACACAAAAACGACGATAAAAAAATCGACGATAAGATGTCCAAAGTTATGTAAAATCTTAAGCTTCTTTTTTACCATATACGCTCTTATTTTGATGGTTTCTTATAGCTATTCTACCACCGTTTGTCTATATTCATTTACTACTGCTGTGTGGTACAGTGGTTCTTGAGTAATTTACGTTATATAACATGACTTTATCTGAAGAGTTACAGGCACGCGGTTTTATTTATCAATCATCTGTTGGAGATATAACAGAGATTCTTGATGGAGAAAAGCGAACGGTGTATCTCGGCATTGATCCAACTGCAGACTCTATCCATGTAGGAAATCTGGTGCCGTATATATTCCTGAATCACTTAATGATCGCGGGACATAAGGTTATTTTGCTTATGGGCGGCGGAACCGCACTTATTGGTGACCCTGGTGGTAAAAGTGAAGAACGTCCGTTTGTGGAACCTGAAGTGATTGCTGCGCAGGCTGAAAAAATGGAAGCAGGAGTGCGAAAGTTTGTTCCGGAAGGGGTGCAGTTTGTAAATAACTACGACTGGCTTTCACAGCTTTCAATGATCGAGTATCTTCGTGATATTGGGAAACACTTCACAGTCAATGCAATGATTAAAAAAGACATTGTTGCAAATCGTCTGACCGATGATAATTCTATTTCCTACACCGAGTTCTCATACTCGCTGCTGCAGGGGTATGACTACTACCATCTCCATAAAGAGTTTGGGTGTGATTTGCAGATTGGTGGTTCTGATCAGTGGAGCAATATCATTGCAGGTGTTGACTTTATTCGTCGCAAAACAAGCGACACGGTGTATGCGCTGACTATGCCGTTGGTGGTAGATAAAGCAACGGGAAAGAAGTTTGGTAAAAGTGAAGGGAATGCGGTGTGGTTGGATGCTGAGAAGACCTCATCGTATGCCTTTTACCAGTTTTGGTTGAATACTTCAGATGAGTCGGTTATTGATTATCTGAAACTTTTTACATTCCTCACGCTTGAAGAGATTGCAGAGCTAGAGAAGGAACATGATGAAAATCCTGGTGCACGAACTGCACAAAAACGTCTGGCACATGAAGTGACAAAGTTTGTGCATGGCGAGGAAAGTACAAAAGCGGTTGAACATGCGTCTGCAGCATTGTTCGGTGAGGTGTCATTTGGCGAGCTTTCAGAAGAAGAGGTTGCAATGGTAAAAGAAAGTGCACCGTCGTGCATAACAACAGAAGGTGTGGTGGTTGTTGATTTATTGGTAGAAAGTAGTCTTGCTTCAAGTAAGCGAGAAGCGCGAACATTTATTGAGTCGGGTGCTGTGCAGATAAACGGAAACAAGGTAACCGATATTGAAGAAATCCTTTCGTTTGTTGTAGGGGAGGTGTTCTTGCTCAAGCGTGGGAAGAAGAATCTGTGTGTGGTTGAAGTGAAGGCATAGTGTGATTTAATCCTTATAAATAAACACACCCCGCTTAAGATAAAGCGGGGTGTTTACTTGTTACATCATGTACATGCCGTCACGGGACGGCGGATTGTGTCGCTGAAAGATTGCGGACTGGTTGTCCTCGTGGTCAGAGACTTCGACTTTCTGACGCAAGCTATAGACGTGTCGGCGAGTTTCCAGAGTCACCTTGTCAGCAATTTTGTCGGCCTCCCAGTCGAATGCATCGTGGATTTCAACCCGGATGTCATAACGGCCGATTTTGACCTCCTTGACGCCGGGAATTTTGGCGATAGCAGCAGCAAGTGCGAACGCTTTCGGCGAGTTTTCTGTTGTCGCTTGGGCGCCACGCCGTTCATCAGCGTGCGGCTCATGTCCAGGTACGCACTCAACTTTGTTGCAGACACCATCGATAGCGTTGATGGGGTGAGTCGTGTGCCACGCCCGCAATTGGGCATTGGGGAAGATTTGACGAACGATACGTTTCTTAAGTGCCATGGTTTTCTCCTCAAAGGCTGGTTTTGCTTCCCAACCTTTAAATACAGTCATAGAATAGAAGTCTATGAACAAAGGAAA
>CAJXAG010000066.1 GCA_913050645.1 uncultured bacterium
CTTCGTTGCCCTCTACGGAAAACCCTTCGGTTTTTCCGTCTTCGCGAGACTACAGTCGAAGCGATCCATAACAATAATGAGCACAGGTGCCATCTAGTTAATTGACACTTCTGATGCATTAGCACAGTAACCCGAGACGTATTTTTATCTGTGTAGCCTAAGACACTCCCCCTTTTGAACGTGTGTTTTCTCTGAGATTGTAAGTGTTGTGTGGATAGACAGATTTTGACTTGCCGGAGTGTGTTCTAATTAGAGCAAACTGGGATAAACCACGTTCGTTTTCTATGGCAAAACCACTGATTATTTGTCGAGATCTTGACATTATTTATAACAAGGGAAAAAGTAATGAGTTCAAGGCTCTTTCTGGTGCAAGTACTGATATTTATGAAGGGGAGTATATTATTCTTTTTGGCGCTTCTGGTTCGGGCAAATCGACACTCATGTATTCAATTCAGGGATCATTACCACCTGGTAATGGAACCATGCTTATTGGTGGGGAAGATATCTACAATATTCCAATTGAGGACCGTGTATATTTTCAACGTTTTGTGATGGGGATTATCTTTCAACAGTTTAACCTCATCCCTTCTCTTACAGTGCTCGATAATGTTGCTTTGCCAATGATTTTTGCAAACAAAGATAAGGCGACACGTAACCGGCGCGCACAGTCTTTGCTGGACCGTTTTGGTGTAGGCATGGTGTCACACAAGATTACTCCCATGCTCTCAGGAGGGCAGCAGCAGCGTGTTTCAGTGTCCCGTTCGATGGTTAATGACCCCAAAATTCTTTTGGCTGATGAGCCGACGGGTAACCTCGACTCAGTTTCCACACAGCAAGTAATGGATAAAATTGATGAGATTAACACGTTTGATCGACGTACGGTGATTATGGTGTCGCACAACGCTGCGCACCTTTCATACGCGCATCGAGTGTATTATTTGAAGGACGGACAGATTGTTCGAGAGGTCGTCAATCCACAAAGGAAGCAAATTAAACCAGTACAAGAAGGTGAGACGATCGTGACGGAGCTTGAACAGTTAGCACGTCTTTTTCCGTATGACTCTATTGATACACTACGCGTGAAAAGCTTAGTTAATTACCTTACCCAAGATTATTCTTTTGATCAGCTTGTGCGTATGGAGAAAGCTGTTCAGTATTTTATTTCAGGGAAAATTGACCGTGATGCTTTTATTAGGACACTGGTGCTCCCGTACGAGCAAGGTGGAGCAGGGGTGGATGAACGCGCAGCGCGCCGTATGGCAAAACTGTCCAAGCAGGTTCTTAATCAGGCCGATGATATTCGACGTTTTCGTAATCAGCACGGGAAAGAACATTCGTTCTTTGATCAACATAGACTTGCAGAGCGACTACGTGATCATTTGCTTCAAGCACACCGCATGACCTTGTCAAAGAAACAGGATGGAAACTTAGTGGAAGCAATTGCTGATCGTGTAGTTGGTGTAAGTGGCGAGGATGATTTTTTTAATAAAATCCAGAAAGGTATCACGGTGGGTGGCTTGGCACTCTCACCAAAAGAGTCAGAAGAAGTAACTCGATACTTTGAAAAACTAATCGCGCAAGGTGTGGATGTAAGTTACAAGTCGTAAAAATATGTATCGTATACCCCGACCCTTACTTTTAATCTGTTGCGAAGCAATGCCGACTACTAAATTTTTAGTATAAAATTTTCCAAAACGAATCACTCCACACGAGTTTGATTATTTGGACTGATTAAAAGTAAGGGTGGGGTATACTTATTACTATATGAGAGCTCAAGACCTGGCACAACTCTCTACACGAGCGTTTAAAACCAACCCGATGCGTACCTGGCTTACGATTTTAGGTATGGGTGTAGGAACTGGCGCGGTGGTAGTGCTTGTTGGCTTAGGTTTTGGTTTGCAACAGATTATTCTTGAACAGATTGTGTTTGGTGAGACACTCCTTTCTTTAGGTGTATCAGCTACCGGTGCACAAAACTTAAAGCTCACCAGTGATACTGTGTTGCAGTTTGAACAAAATGAGCATGTGCTCGATGCTGCACCACTGGCTCGATTTCCTGCACTCGTTACATACAAAGGTCTGACCGGAAACCTGTTTGTGCAAGGTGTAGAGCCGCCATATATTCGGTATGCTGGTATTACGCCGTCTGCAGGTACAGTCTTTACTGATGACGATTTAGGTAATGGTAATGAAATTATGCTTTCGCCTGCTGTTTTAAAGCTTTTTGGCATCGCCGATGAAGAGGTTGAAAGTTTTATTGGGGAAAAGGTAAAGTTCCGTCTCTTAGTGCCTGCTGATGATGAAACTGATGAAGTAGATGAGATTTTTATAGACAAGGAATACACCGTACGAGGTATTACCAAGGAAGAAGGGGTGCTCAACGCACTCATGATGCTTCCAGAACTCCGGTCATATGTTGGTATTGAAGAATATGAGCGTATTCAAGTTCGTGTCGATACAAACGAATTTCTTGCTGTTGTGGAGGAACAGCTTATTGAAGAAGGGTATCGTGTTACCGCACTTTCAAAAACTGTTGAGCAAGCATCTAAGATTTTTCAAGGTGTCCAAGCGGTACTTGCAACCTTTGGTGGAATTGCACTTCTTGTGTCAGCCATTGGCATGTTCAACACCATGACCGTGACTCTTTTGGAGCGTACCAAAGAGATTGGAATCATGCGTACTATAGGGGCTGCTCCAGTAGACATTAAATGGCTTTTTGTCTCGGAATCAATTGTAGTTGGTTTCCTTGGTGGCGTGTCCGGTATTGTGATGGGGGTGTCTCTTGGTTTGGTAATTAACCTGATGCTAAATCTCGCAGCGAGTCAGTTCGGCGGGCAGTCTGTAAATCTGTTTTCGTTTCCTCTTGGGTTCCTGGCGTTTATTGCAGTCTTCTCAGCTGGTGTGGGGTACCTTACAGGTATCTTTCCAGCGAAACGCGCTGCTTCGTTGAATCCATTAGATGCTATTCGTTATGAATAGTACACAGTCTGTCTTGTGTATAACTACCACTTTTACTAAAAAGATTCGATACAATGTGTAGTAGATACTAATAATTTTATGTCGTACAACATGCAGGAGTTACCAAAATATTTAAACACGGCAGGAAAAATAACTGTGCTGACCTCACTGCTTGGTGTAGTGGTTTTTGCAGTTGTATTTCTACTTAACGTTGGCGCAAAGGAGTTACAGCAAGTTGAAGCACAAAGTGGGCTTGCTACCACCACCATTACGGTACTCAATACACCGCCGGCTTGGACCGTGCCAGCACAGGAGGAGTATGGTTCGTCAACTACTACCCCAACAAACTCAGGTGATGAGGTTGCATGGGTTGGTACCGGAACTGACTCCAATAACGCCCCATACTTCCTACTTATCTGTAGTGGAGCAAATGCAGCGCTACCTAACGCATCTGCAGGACCAGCGTTTTTGGGGACAGCACCACCAAACTGTACGGCAACATCAACTCAGTGGGCAGTTTCTGCTAGTACGACCAGTGGTTCTCAAGCACGAGCAGCAACCACCACTGCAGAATCATGGGCAGAATCAAACGACTGGTATGCCTATATCTGTGACGATGACCCAGTTAATCCTCGATGTAACGTAACATCATACCAAGGTACCGGTACGACCTCATCTCCGTTTAACGTGAACCATCGACCTGTTTTCTCGGCGTTTTCAAACAACGGCCCAGTTGATCCTGGTGCAACACTTAGTTTTTTCGCCACCTCATCTGATACGGATACGGTAGACACAAACGATACCATGCAACTATTTGTCTGCTCAACCAATAGTTTTTCTGCAACCTCATCAAGCTGTAATGCACTGACACTTGCTACTTCAACCTTTGCAGCAGGTACCCCTGTGCAACTTACTGGTAACTATGACGTTGATATACCATTTCAAGATGCTGACTACCCTGCGTATGCATTTGTTATCGACGAACATGGACATACCGCATCAGCGTCATTCGGGAGTGCTACTGAGTTTACGGTGAGTAACGTAGCACCGTACGTACTTGGTGGTGATATCGACCTCAACAATGGTTCAACTATCACACTGACGCAGTTTGCTGCTGAAACAACAGGTTTCCCGTTGCAGTTTACTGTCAATGACAACAACAGTTGTCAAA
>CAJXAG010000067.1 GCA_913050645.1 uncultured bacterium
ACAGTGGAAACGATCCCTGGCCCGTCAGCAGTCACTGCAGCTTTTTCAATTGCAGGCATTGCAGGTAATCAGTTTTCTTTCCTCGGGTTTGTGCCGCAGAAGAAAGGACGACAGACATTTTTTGAGTCTCTGGGGACGTACGAAGTGCCCGTTATCTTCTTTGAATCAACACACCGCATCATGAAGACATTGGAGTCATTGAAAAATCTGGCGGATAATCACCCGATTAATTGCCAGATCGGTCGTGAGCTCACCAAAATGCATGAAGAGATGATTGTGGGATCTCCACAAGAAATTATTGATGTACTTGAGTCAGAATCTGTACGGCAGAAAGGAGAATTTGTGATAATCGTTTCACCAAAATAATATGGAGCTACCACGAGAGTTTGTTATTTACGATACTGAGTACACCACCTGGAAAGGTGCCTGGGAGCGTGGGTGGAGTGGTCCCGGGGAAGAGAAGGAGTTGGTTCAGATAGGTGTCATACGAGTGCGGGACTTAGAAGAGACGGATAGTTTGTTGCTCTATGTGCAGCCGCGGATCAATCCAGTGTTGTCTGACTACTTTAAAGAGCTCACAAGGATCACACAGGAGGAAGTTGATACACAAGGAGTTAGATTTGAAGCAGCATATACTACCGTAATGGATTGGGCGAGTGACCTCCCGATGTATTCGTATGGGCCTGACCATGAGGTACTGCGCATTAATCATGAGCTCTACAAGACAGGTACAGTTATCCCTGAAAAACAATTTAATGACGTACGAGAACATTTTGCGGCGACGGGTGTTGATACAAGCAAGTACATGAGTAGCACGATTCCTAAGGCATATGGTCTGATTCCACCACTAGCAGGGCACGACGCGCTTAACGACGCGCGTTCTATTCTCATGGCCTTAAAAGCCGTGTATACTACGGAGTAATGACTAGAGAATCGATTGTATTGATGCTTGGCATCATCCTGTTTTTGATGCCACACCTTGGTGTGCCTGAGCAGTGGAAGTTTTATTTTTATACAGCAGCTGGTTTAGTATTGATTTTTGTGGGTTATAGCTTACGCCGCAGTGCATATCTTCGGAGCATAGAGACCGAAGACGGAGGGCATGACGGAGACTCGTTTGCAGAACATAAAGGGTCACGAGAGTCATCAGTAACCGAAGAAATGTAAAAATAGTATGGTACGAACGACGGTTGCAGCATTTGGTTTTTTAGGAGCATTTGCTGTAGTATCGATTCAGGTGCCACAGTTTTTCGCGGTATCGTATGATGCAACCGCGCCCGCACCGGTACCAGAATCGGTTGTCTCTGAAGTGGTAACAGCTGAAGAACCAGTCACGCCTGTTGTTGATGACCGTCCGGTAGTAGCGCATGTGCCGTTACCAAAGCAGGTGAAGAATATATATATGACGTCGTGTGTGGCAGGCACACCGAGTTTTCGTGCAGATTTGATTGAGCTTATTGAAGAAACTGAGATCAACTCAGTCATTATCGATATTAAAGATTACTCAGGAACCATTTCGTATCCGACTGAACTTGCGGCATGGAAGCCTGCATGGCAAAACGCCCGATGTGGCACGCGCGACATGCGTGAGCTTGTGGCACTACTACATAGAAAAGGAGTGTTTGTGATTGCGCGCATTACCGTTTTCCAAGATCCGTTCTACACGCAGTCACGTCCCGATTTGGCGGTAAAGAAGGCTGACGGTGTTACGGTTTGGAAAGATTATAAAGGACTTTCTTTTATTGATGTTGCAGCAAAGGAGTACTGGGATTATATCGTCGCGCTTTCAGCAGAAGTGTATAATCTCGGTTTCGATGAGCTCAACTTCGACTACGTGCGCTATCCGTCAGATGGACCTATGAACGACATCGCATTCCCGCACAGTATGGCCGGAGAGTATGGCGCTGATAAGCAAGCAAACCTGGAAGCATTCTTTAAATACCTGAGTGAACAACTTGATGATGAGGAATTATTTGCAGCATATCGCCATGAAAACACCGGACGCGCCTCAAGTACTCCGTGGACGTCAGCTGATCTGTTTGGGATGACGACCACTAATACCGATGACCTCTCTATCGGACAGGTAATTGAACGTGCCGCCCCATACTTCGACTTCATTGCACCGATGGTGTACCCGTCGCACTATCCCGACAGTTTCTTGGGGCTTGGTGATCCGAATGATTACCCATACAAAGTGGTTAACTATGCTATGCGTTCGGGAGTAGAACGGATGATTGCTTCAACAACGCTTGTGCAGGGGTTTTTACATGAGAAGGAAACGTACACCAATGCAAGTGGTACGGTTATGTATACTGGCAAGTATACTAAGCCCGTGTATGATGCTTCTAAACTCAGAACGTGGATTCAGGACTTTGATTATGGAGGCGACTATGACGCAGCCGATGTGCGAGCACAAATACAGGCAAGCTATGACGCGGGCGTAGATTCGTGGATGGTATGGGCTCCTTCTAACCGATATACACGCGCAGCATTTAAGTCAGCAGCTGAAAATGACGTGTCCTCCCAAGTTTCTGAGTAGTGTTTCTGTGTAGGTTTAAAGAATTGTTCCATAGCGTGTTGTTGAGAGGCCAGTTTCTTCGTAGAGAAACTTAGGAGGGTAAAGGCACCGAGTAATAGGTACACAAAAGCGGCATTGAAAGAACCCGATACTTTTGAGGTAGGTCAAGAGGCGCAACCTGAGTAGTTTTGCTAGGTTATACAGACTATGCATCCCGTTAGACATTGCGAAAGTTTATGTTGTTTAGTGGGGTCAAAGAAAAAGTATGGATCGAAAAGAATTTATGAGTGCTAATTGCCTGTTGGAAGTGTAACTTCCGATGTCTAACGGGACACAGATCCTCGTAACAGGTGGGGCTTGCCCAGTGAAATGCGAGCCTTGGCTCGCTGAGCAAAGCCATGCTTTCGTATTTCACCGGACTTACAAATTGACTGCGTAGTATATATGACGATTGGTACGGAAAAACAGAAAACTATTTTAGTCACGGGTGGGGCTGGTTTTATCGGAAGCGCGCTTGCGTCGCGCCTTTTTGCTGAGGGTCATCAGGTGGTTGTGGTCGATAACTTCAACGAATACTACGACACAAAGCTCAAGCGTGATCGTGTCGCAACGTTGCTGCCAAACGTACCTGTCTACTTTTTAGATATTACAAACAAAGAAGCACTTTCGGCACTTTTTGATACGTATACTTTCGACATAGTTTGTCATATTGCAGCACAGGCAGGAGTGCGGTACTCGGTGGAAGCACCACATGTGTACGTGGAGAGTAACGTGCTGGGGACACAGACGCTTCTGGAAGTGATGAAGGATCATGAAGTGAAGCGTATGGTGTATGCATCGACCTCTTCGACATATGGCATGAGTACCCCGTCACCGTTTGAGGAACATGCAAAGGCTGACAAACCAGTGTCAGTATATGCTGCAACCAAGCGCGCCGCTGAGCTTTTGGCACATTCATACTACAAACAGTATGGTATTGAAACAACGGCACTTCGCTTCTTTACAGTCTATGGCCCTTGGAGCCGCCCCGATATGGCGATGCTGAAGTTTGCGCAAAAGATGACAGCAGGGGAAGCAATCGATATATACAACAATGGCGATATGCGCCGTGACTTCACGTACATCGACGATATTGTTGAAGGGTTTGTGCGTGCAGTGCACAAGCCACTTGGGTACGAAGTGGTGAACTTGGGAAATGGTCACCCGGTTGAACTCATGCGTTTTGTAGCACTGCTTGAAAAATCACTTGGTGTTTCTGCGCAGAAAAACATGTTGCCGATGCAGCAGGGTGATGTGTATCAGACGTATGCTGATACGAGTAAAGCAAAAGAATTGCTTGGATTTGAGGCGCGCACGTCCTTTGAAGAGGGGATAGAGGTGTTTGCCCGATGGTTTAAAGATTACTATAAGGTATAGCGGTATAGAAAAAGACCGTCCCCCAGGGACGGCCTTGTTGTTACACCTAAAAACCTCCGGCTTCAGCCGGAGAGTACGTTTGAAGGCAACGC
>CAJXAG010000068.1 GCA_913050645.1 uncultured bacterium
GTTGCCTTCAAACGTACTCTCCGGCTGAAGCCGGAGGTTTTTAGGTGTAAGAAAACACCCGACAACGTCGGGTGTTTGAGAACACTACCCTGCTTTCTGACGCTCTTCGTAAGCACCAATCACAGAAATGAAGTTTTGCACCAACGCAGCTTTTTCTTGCTTTGTTGGCGAAACAAGTCGACATAGAGACGACCAGTCTCTGTCTAGCCATCGCTGAAACCCAAGAAAGCGTTCTTTTTCTTCGACGCGTTCAGGATCTCGCTGAAACAAGTACAACTCTTGCTCAAAAGCTTCCTCTTGCACCGGTTCGTTAACGTAAATAAACGAACTGAGTGAAAACAAGGTTTCGAACAAATCATCCAGCACTTGTTGATATGCGATCCCTATTCCTAGCGCAGAAGCATCAGTAAACGATTCATTCTTCCGTTCCGCTTCAAGCTGTCGGAAAAGACTGTAATCTTCAAAAGTACATGCAGTAAATCCACCAGCGTACATAACAGAGATAATTCTTTTTTCGTAGAGCTCACTATAGATACATTTTTTTATAGCACTATAGAAGCACCCGACAAAGTTATATGCTTCCATTGTAGGCTCAGGATACTTACCAACAATAATGCCTACTGCTCGCAACAGAAGTCTTGCCACAATTACACGATGTGTGTCATCTGCAAACTGCGCACGACGTAGCGCCAATGTGCCGTAGAACCAAACCAAGCCATGCTGATCATCAGGCTGTGATTGCTCGGTAGCTCTTTCAAATGCTTTGATAATTGTTTGGGCACATTCAGCAATCTCTGGAAGATCCTCACTCAAGAGAAACCCTTCCAGGTAATCTTCCCAACACCATTGACCTAACTTGTCATATGGCGCCGAGAGAAAAAGCGGACCTGTTCCTCTGGCATTTCTCTGCCAATGATCCACGAGCTCTTTGGTAAGTTTCTCTGTAGCATCCTTCTCGGAGAGTTTTTCAACCCATCTTTCTCGCCATGCATACGCCATGAAGCACTCCTTTCTTTTCTACTGCAATCAAAACACTTTGCTACACAAAAAGCAACAAAATGAAACTGGATCAGCTTATTGCCAAACGGTAGATTTTGATGTAAATGCAAGGCGCACCAGGAGGCTGGTGCGAGCCGTACTTAGTGGTACGGTGAGTATCAGGCGACGCAGTGCAACACAGCAGTTACGCAAAATCTAACGTTTGGTGACGATTGCCCGTTTGTAGGTATCAAGATGTTCCAAAGCAACCCCAGTCCCCTTCGCTACACAAAACAGCGCCTGATCGGCCAGAATTGCTTTAACTCCTGTGCGACGGCGTACAAGCTCTGGAAAGTTCCGCAACTGGGAAGTGCCTCCCGTCATAATGATGCCGTGGTCAATAATGTCTGCCGCAAGTTCTGGCGGCGTCTCCTGAAACACATCTTTAATTGCTTTCACCATCTCGCGCAGTTCACGAGAAATTGCTCGTACGACTTCGTTCGTTTTTATCTCAGTAGTACGCGGAAGCCCAGAGAGCACATCACGTCCTTTGATATCCATAGTAAGTTCTTCTTCAAGTGGTAGTGCAGAACCTACCGTAATCTTTATGTCTTCAGCAGTCTTTTCACCAATGGAAAGGTTTCGTGTTTTTTTCACGTAGTCAATAATCGATGCATCGATCCTGTTCCCCGCGCACTTCACAGAGTTTGCAGCCACGATGCCACCGAGCGCAATCACCGCCACGTCAATCGTACCCCCACCGATATCGACAATCATATGTCCCTGCGGTTCATATATAGGTACTCCTGCACCAATTGCAGCAAGGATTGGCTCTTTGACCACGTATGCATTTTTTGCTCCTGCTTTTGCCGCGGCCTCAACCACTGCACGCTTCTCGGTTGAGGAAACACCAGCTGGTACCGAAACCATCACCTCAGGACGGAAGATGTTGTATTTATTCAGCGCCTTGCGCATAAAGTACCGGAGCATCGCTTCAGTCACACGGTAGTCAGCAATCACCCCGTCCTTCATGGGGCGATACGCACGAATACTCTCAGGCGTACGGCCAATCATACGTTTTGCTTCTGCACCCACCGCAAGCACTTCATTTCCGTCAGAAACTGCCACCACCGATGGTTCATTGAGCACGACACCTTCACCCGGTACAAACACCAGTACGTTGGTGGTACCCAAGTCGATACCCAGCTTTGGAGAAAATGACTTAAACATGAACACCAATAGTACTACGTTTAAAAAAAAGGAAAAGGATCAGACTTGAGGCAGACTCTTGAACTTATCCTTTGTTACCTATAGCAGATATGCTATATTGCGTAGATACGTACCCCGTCAGAAATTATTGAGAACACAGTATCAATTGTACAGATGGGCATGTCGGTTTAAATAGTCGTAAAATTTTATTACATAATTTCTATTGGGATGGAAAGTATTGGGCAAAGAATTGCAGCTGCACGTGAGGAAGTGCGCATGACACAAGCAGAACTTGCAGAAAAAATGGGCACCACACAAAGTGCGGTAGCACGCATGGAAAGTGGCAAGCAAAATATCTCAACGGCGATGTTACGGAAGATAGGTGTTGCGCTTGGCAGAAACGTCATGGGTGACGCCGCAGGGTCGGTCAACCTGAGCGTAACCGGTGGTCACACGCTTTCAGGGACTATTGAGACCAACACCTCAAAAAATGGTGCCGTGGGTCTGTTGTGCGCTTCGCTTTTAAACAAAGGTACAACTACACTACACCGCGTACCGCAGATTGAAGAAGTATTTCGTTTGGTGGAAGTGCTGCAAAGCATCGGTGTGAGGACGCAATGGAACGAACACACACTGACCATCACCCCACCAAGCACCTTCAATCTTGCAGGCATAGACGAAGCAGCTGCACGACGAACACGAAGCATTGTGATGTTTATCGGTTCACTCATGCATCAACTAAACTCTTTCTCTCTTCCACAGTCGGGAGGATGCAAACTGGGTAGCCGCACCGTGCGGCCACACTTCTATGCGCTTGAAAACTTTGGTGTCCATATCGATACTACTGAAGACGCGTATGAGGTATCGGTAGCAAAAAAGGCACCAAATGAAGTCATCCTCTATGAGTCAGGTGACACCGTAACCGAAAACACACTGTTTGCAGCAGCCTGTACCCCAGAAACTACCGTTATCAAATACGCCAGCGCAAACTACATGGTGCAGGAGATATGCCACTTCCTTGAGTTGTGCGGTGTGCAGATAGAAGGTATCGGTACCACCACCCTTACCGTCCACGGTGTTGCAGAAGTGAACACCGACATCGAATACACGCTTGCAGAAGACCCTATCGACGCCATGTTCTTCCTTGCAACAGCGATTGTAACGGGGTCAAACATGACCATCGCTCGTTGCCCTATTGAGTTTCTTGAGCTTGAGCTTCTGACACTTGAAAAGATGGGATTACAGTATGAAAAATCTGAGGCATATCTTTCACACAATGAGCGCACCAAGCTCGTGGATGTAACCATCCATAAGTCAGTACTCCATGCACCTCCTGAGAAGATTCACGCACGACCGTACCCGGGCCTCAATGCCGATAACCTCCCCTTCTTCGCCATCATTGCTGCTATCGCAGAAGGTCAGACACTCATCCATGACTGGATGTATGAAAAGCGCGCTATCTACTTCACGGAGCTGGATAAACTTGGTGCTGACACTGCACTTGCGGACCCGCACCGTATTTTTATCACCGGACCAACAAAGTTTCATGCGAATGAACTGGTCTGTCCACCCGCGTTGCGTCCTGCAACCATCCTCCTTATTGGTATGCTTGCTGCAAATGGCACTTCGGTCTTGCGCAACATTTACAGCATCAACCGCGGCTACGAGAACCTTGTAGAGCGTCTGCAGTCACTCGGAGCTGAGGTATCCTATCTCGAAGAGTTTTAATTCTCCTCGACCAAAGTAAAGAACCCCACCCCAGAGGGGATGAGGCATTTGCCCACATCCCCTCTGG
>CAJXAG010000069.1 GCA_913050645.1 uncultured bacterium
GTTTGTCATTGGTGGCGCTTTGTTGGTCACGTTACTAGCATTTCAATTCTTCCCAAAGGTTTTTGTCACCCCACTTTTAGGAGGAACGTTTACACAGGCGGCTAAGCTGCCAGTGTCTAAGTGGAACATACTCGGTGCCAGCATTTTCGGTGTTGGCTGGGGCTTAACTGGTCTTTGTCCCGGTACGTCCTTTGCAGCCGTCGGTATGGGTAACTGGCCGGTGTTGGCTGGAATTGTTGGTATGTTTCTGGGGGCACTGCTTTATGGGCTGCTACGCAATAGAGGTTTGTCAGGAATAGAATAGTTAATAAATTTAAATTTGGTGTTATGAAAAAGAAAACATACAAGATCATGGGAATGCATTGCGCAAGCTGTGCCCAGACTACTGAAAAAGCCCTCAAAAAGGTCGAGGGAGTAGCTGAAGCAAACGTTAACTACGCGACCGAAACCTGTGAAGTAAGTTTTGATGACAACGTCACTGATAGCAATCATCTCACGGACGTTGTCGGGAGTGTTGGTTACACACTCGTGGACGAAGATTTTCGCAGCGGGGAATTTAAAGTGGTCGGCATGGGGTCAGATCATTGTGCTGGAGTCGTAAAAGACGCGCTTGAAGCCCACGACGGTGTCAAAGATGTCGACACCAACTTCGCCAATTCGTACGCTAAGTTTTCCTACAATCCAAACGTCGTTGCCCTGGCGACGTTGAAAAAAGCCGTTGATAGTGCCGGCTACGAAGCAATTATTATCGACGAAGGAGACGACCCTTACGAGATAGAAAAGAAAGCCAAGGAACGTGAGATTTCTATTCTTAAGAAGAAAACTGCTGTGGCGGCTATTTTCTCACTGCCAATTTTATATCTCGCTATGAGCGAGTTGATTAGTATGAGTTTGATACCTGGATTTTTGAATCCAGAAGAATTTCCTCTGCGGTTTGCTCTGACACAACTGATTTTGTCCATCCCAGTGGTAATTTCCGGGTATAAATTCTACACCGTTGGTTTTTACAACTTGTTCAAACGAACGCCGAATATGGACTCTTTGATTGGTCTTGGTACCGGGGCAGCGTACCTTTACGGAGTGTACGCCGTTTACGAAATTATTGGCGGAAATGTTGAGTTTGTTCGCAGTCTGTATTTCGAGACGGCGGGCGTCATTATTGCTCTGATTCTCCTTGGTAAGTACCTTGAAGCGGCTACTAAAGGTAAGACCGGAGAAGCGATTAGAAAATTGATGGACTTAGCTGCCAAGACAGCAACTGTCATTCGTGATGATAAGGAGCTAGAGGTGCCGATCGAAGAATTGGTAGTAAACGATATCATTGTCGTGCGTCCTGGTGAAAAAATTCCGGTCGACGGTGAAATCGTAAATGGCACGACTAGTATCGACGAGAGTATGATTACCGGCGAAAGTGTGCCCATTGATAAGAAAGCTGGTGACAGCGTGATTGGTGCCACCATCAACAAGTCCGGCGCAATCCAGTTCATGGCGCTCAAGGTCGGTAAAGACACTGCGCTGGCGCAGATAATCAAGTTAATCCAAGAAGCGCAGGGTTCAAAAGCGCCAATTGCGCGTTTGGCTGATATTATTTCCGGTTACTTTGTCTGGGCGGTTATTGCTATCGCCCTTGTTTCATTTGGTTTATGGTACTTTGCTTTTGGGGCCAGCTTCCTCTTTGCACTTACCATCCTCATCACTATCCTGATTATTGCGTGCCCGTGTGCTTTGGGACTAGCGACCCCAACCTCGATTATGGTCGGCACGGGACTTGGTGCAGAGAATGGCATTCTCATTAAAAGCGCAACTGCTTTAGAACAAGCTCAAAAAATAAACGCACTAATTCTCGACAAGACCGGCACGATCACTAAGGGTGAGCCGGCATTTACTGGAGCAGAAAGCTTTACTGATCTGAGTGAAGAAAAACTAGTTACCCTAACAGCGTCAATAGAAAAAAATTCTAAACATCCTCTTGCCGAGGCAATTGTGAAGTACGCCAAGGAGAAAGAGATGGTACTCGCGGATGTGACAAAATTTGAGGAAATTCCAGGTCACGGTCTTTCCGGAGAAATAGCCGGTACTACCTACTACATCGGCACCCGCAAACTGATGGAAGAGAAAGGTGTTGCGTACAAAGAGAAGCTGACGCGTATTGAAGCGCTTGAAGCGGATGGTAATACGGTTATGTTGTTTGCTAATTCTGAGAAACTACTGGGAACGATCTCTGTGGCAGACACGATTAAGGAAAGTTCAGCAGAAGCTATAGAAAAACTCAGACAAGAAAATATCAAGGTGTTTATGATTACCGGTGACAATGAGCGTACCGCCAAAGCCATTGCTAAGAAGGTTGGCATTGCACCAGAAAGCGTGTTTGCTCAAGTGTTGCCAGAGGATAAGGCCTATCACGTGAAGAAACTACAAGAGCAAGGATTGAATGTCGGTATGGTCGGCGATGGTATCAACGATGCGCCTGCGCTAACGCAAGCTAACATTGGCATTGCTATTGGTGCTGGAACTGACGTGGCAATTGAAAGCGCTGATATCGTGCTCATTAAAAGTGATCTGCTTGACGCGGTGATTGCAATAAAACTGAGCCGCGGCACGATGCGCAACATCAAACAAAATCTCTTCCTGGCATTTGTCTACAACTCAGCCGGTATTCCGATTGCCGCGGGCCTCTTGTTCCCCTTCTTCGGTTTTCTTCTGAGCCCCATGATTGCGGCTGGTGCGATGGCTGCAAGTTCCATCAGTGTACTCCTTAATGCACTTCGCCTTAAGCATACAAAACTGTAATTAAGGGTACGTGTAATAATGAGTGGTCTATTTAGCGTCCAATCAAGTGGGATAGTTTTACTATTCACAAAATTAGATAAACACCAGGGTCAGTCCATAATCTCACTACAGATATCTGCTTAGAGGTAAAATCGGTTACTAGAAGGTGTTCAAACGCTAGCAGCTAATCAATATGTCCGACCGGTTCATCAGTGTCATCATGCTCCTCTTGTGATTCGACATCGTCATTGTCGTCACTGTGGCCAGCTTCTTCTTCACCGTGCCCGTGAGGAGCTTCTTCAATGCCCGGCCATATCTGAAGTAAAATTCCCTCAGAAGTTTTAGCAGTTATATATCCTATCCAACTCAACGCAAGAGACAGTATAAGTAAGAATGCAATGCTTTTAACTGTGGTAATACCAAAACGGTATAAAGACCAAAAAGACGAACCGAAGGCAGTCAGTTGCACTAATGCAGTTACAATACCGAGAGTACCGATAGTTTCAGGAACATCAGAAAAAGGTGCTGGAAACAACCGAACTGATAGCCAAAAGAAAGTTAAACCTAAGTTCAATACCGCACCCACAAAATACATGTTGGACGTACGATGGTAAAAATAATTTACACCCCAAATAATTTGAGCAACACCTGACACAATAAAGAACCAAAATTCAGGCGGAATATCCACGTGTTCAAAGGCTACTGTTGTAGCATGTAAGACACCAGCAACAATAGTCGTTACCGAGGCAATAAAAACATATGGGTATTGACGAGAAAAATGTTTCATTGGCATATACTTAATATGTTAGCATGCAACTGCTTTTAGAAAATCATCCAAGTGTGTATGGGCGCATGATAGGCTGGGCTGTAATGGAAGAAATAAAAATAGGTTACAAAATGCTATTGAGGGTGATGTAAAGTGTGATAAGGAAACCCGTCAAATATACAGTGAGGACACTAGCATCTTTCATCTCTAACCCACCTGCGTTGCTTATCCTAAACACACGGAGGATATTAAAGCACTCGTCCGATATGTAAATGAACACAAGGAGGAAGTCTCTTTGACTGCTCGTGCGGCAGGTGCCGACATGAGTGGTGGGTCGCTGAGCGAGTCAGTTGTGGTCAGTTTTTTAGAACATTTTACTTCAATT
>CAJXAG010000070.1 GCA_913050645.1 uncultured bacterium
CTGATCGTTGATGAAGCCTGGAACAGTTAAATGCCTGTTTGCATCTTCAAACACTTCACCGTCATGCCATGGCGTTACACCAGTAGGTGTACAGTGTCGCGAACCACCAACCTCTTCTCCAGGGACCGTTCTCATAGTCAAGCACAGGCCGTTACTACAGTCCTGACTAAACTGCGTCTCATGTAAAGACACGCCACCATCATTATTGTATTGGGTTACAAGGTTTTCGGAAATTTGCCGTAAGGCATTTTCAGCCAGCTGAAGGGTTACAGCACGCTGGCGTTGACTTGCGGTGACCATTTCATCATATTGCGATGTTCCCATCGTTGCTAAACCTGCAACTGTTATTATGGTTAACAGTATAAGGCTTACAATCAGTGTCGACCCACGTTGATAATTAAAGCCAATCATAACAACCTACCCCTACGTTTTAAAACTCTTGATTACGTTTTAACAGCAATTGATTAGATAAACACTCAGCCTTGTCCATTAAAAAAGCTGTTATTTCCAGAATTTACACTATTTCGAATATACACCTGGGACGAAAATACACGACGCAACACACCGTCAGTATAGGTCGTATCCTGCCCACCAAAAGACAACTCATAGTCGTCAATAGACGTATCTCCAGTGATATCACGCAACAATAAGTCAATCTGCACTGCGTATATGCTTGGCCAATCAGTCACTGATGCGGCATCGCCAAATTGAAAACCGCCGCTTCCATCTCGCCAACCATAGTTTATTTGTATGTCCTCAACACCAACCACCAGTTCTTGCGCCGTTCCATTCACGCGTCGGTACAATGATGGAACGCCCGCAAAGTGAACCGATTCATCAATGTAATACTCAACAATATCAAAGTTTATAACACTCCCACCGATGTAGGGAGAAACAAGGTTCACTTGATTATTAGAAGTGCCTACACTTCCAACATTACTAGTAGCAGCTGCAGCAGCATCTAAACAATCAGAACGTAGAGCTTCTCCATTACTTGATGTATTGCCAAAGATATTTCCATCACCTGATATATCGGTATGGCAATTGCTGAACTCACTATCGGTCGGTACAGACTGCGAATGCCCGAGAGACTTATCTTTACTAGCCGCATCTTTAACAAAGGTGGCCATGTAACTACAGTCAGGAGCGATGGTCGTAATGGGCGAGCCATTTTCCACCCAATTAAAGTTATCCGACAGCGTCATAGTCATTGATTGCGGATCGTGGGCTTCTATAACAACATCAGCGGTATCGGAAGGTGGCGAGTAGGAGATGACGACAGCATCCGTACTATCAGCATATTTAACCGACGGGTGGCCAGTATCATTTGCTGCATAACCTTGCAAGCCCAGCATCAATGATAGAGGCATAGCTACACCGTTTACTTGAACGGTATTAATAACTTTCATCCCTTTTACTGGACAAGGCGCACTACCAGACAACATAAAGTCACGCGCTATAAGTTCACCAGCTAACCGCCCTTTTTGCTGGACGCGAGATATTTGCTTTTGTGTGCCAGATACAGATGTTGTCTGGGCATAGATAGTTACAACCCCCAACAAAATAAACATACCTACGGTAATACCAACCATCAATTCAATTAGGGAATAACCGCTTTGTAAATTGTTATGCTTCATATACGTGTCTCCAACACAAAATCACTCTCCTTATTAACGGTTCCATCATCATCTTCCGCATCCAGCAACTCGGCGTAGCGCACTGTGACAATGATAGCGCCAGTTGCTGCGCGAAAGCCAATCTGCGCATCAGCTCCTGGCAAGGAATCAACCAGCTCTTCGCGCCAGTGATATAAATCATAGGCATAGAGTTGTGCGTTGGAGCAAGCGTTCGTGGCACAATCTACTGGTGTCGATAGCGTTTGAGCAAAGTCCAGAGCGACAGACTGCTGCAACAGAGCTTCCCTTTGAGCAAGGTCTGCGTCATCAGAATAGTAGTTTGAACGTATTCTTTCGAGAAGGTTATAAGCGAGAACCGTTGCTTCAGAACGAAGTTCAGAGCGGTGGCTAAACTTCATAGTGTTAGACTGCAGCCCTAAAATACCAAGTAACCCAACCACTAAGATTACTAATGACACAAGGGATTCAATCAGCGCAAAACCTTGACTGATAGAGCGAAAACTAGAGTATCTTTTCGAAATCATGGACAAACTACCCCCTCTTCAAGAATATAAGGCTCACCTGCGCCGATATAAATTTTCCGAGTGTAACTATCATTACCGCTAGAAGGGCAAATATGTATCTCCAGATCGGTAGCAGATGTTCCAATAATACTTCCTGCATAACCTGGATAGTTGGCACCACCCGTTAACTGAATATCTACATTCTGAAAACGTTCGTGAAACTTAACCAGCTCATTCAACTGTGTATCACTTGCAGGAGCGTCAAAAATATCATCTCTATTATCATCAACCCAGACGATAAGCCCGCCACTCCAGTCTTCATCAGGACCTAAACAAGTCACGTCGGAGTATTGATTGACGGCATCAGCGTTAATCGGGCATAGGTAACTATTTTTTTTCCTTTTTAAAGCTTCGAATCTGGCCACTTGAAGCATCCCCAGTATTTCATTTGCGGCCGCGGTAACCGCTTGCCTGTCTCGACTACTAGAAAAGCCAGGAACTGCTACTGAAGCTATGATGGCTACGATACCAATCACTATCATTAGCTCTATAAGGGTGAACCCCCCAATAGCACGGGAGCGGACGCTGGGATAACGTGTAACCAAGTCGTTGCGGTGATTTCTCAATTCAGTGTCTCCACCAGTTAGCCAAAATTATTACGACATGTTCACTTTGGCATCTCTAATGTGCTATTTCCACCAAACGATGATAAACGGCTTTAAGTCACGGATAATAGGTATCCTTGTCAATTGTGTGTAATTGGAGGGGGTGAGCGCTTATCTCGGCTAGAGTCTAACTACATCCTTTTGGTAGCTCCATAACATGTGGGCGACCAATAACATTCAATACGACTTTTTTCGCGTATTTACCGCTAGATGAACAGAACAGAAAGGAACCAGCTTGTGCGCCAAGTCCGTTACTTTTGTACTGAGGTTGTACATTATTATTCCATATCATTGATATGTGTTTATTTGGCTGGTTGACCCTAACGATTTCGCTCATGCCATCAAAATCAGCATAGCCACCATTATCTCGATCTAACCATAAAATCCAGCCATTTGCCCAATCAACCTTTTTAGCAATATTAGATTCACACTGCCGGTTATCTAATTGCTTATCAACCCTCAGGTCCAAAGGACAAAGCCGCGCCGTTGACTTAGATTTGTATGATTCAGCCTGGGCAAGCATTAACGTGGAGTATAGTTTTTGTACCGCGCTAGAAAGCTGGGATCTTTCCATATAATCTCTATAAGACGGCACAGCCAGGCTACTTAAAATTGCCAGAATAGCTACGACAACCAAAAGCTCCACTAAAGTGAAGGCGTTTTCTCGATATAAAGTTACTGAATACATAGATAACACTCCGTTGTTTTCGATTTACTATTTTGAAATCCATTCACAAGGAGTATGTTAGTACAGAGGGCAATTTAGCCCAATAGGTAGATCACCAATAGCAATGTAAGATTCTGAACCATCACAATGACAGCTTAAGGTGCTCTTAAGTCTGGCGGAAGAACAAATACGATATTTTCATCTATCCCTTTAAGTTCTTCTGGAAGTTGTCCACCCAAAGATCGCAACCTTTCAACAACATTTTGCACTAAAACCTCAGGTGCAGAAGCGCCCGCAGTGATCCCAACCTTTTCCGCTCCGCTAAACCACTCGGAGCGTATGTCGTCCGCTCCATCAATAAGGTGGGCCTTTGCTCCACGTTTTTCAGCCAGCTCGCGCAAGCGGTTTGAGTTGGATGAGTTGACC
>CAJXAG010000071.1 GCA_913050645.1 uncultured bacterium
TTTGTTCGTGAGAACAAACCAAAACCACCGGACCTTAGTCCGGTGGTCGATTATTAGTGCAAGTCGCGCCGCACAATGTACGTCTTCCATACGTCGGGTGACTGAAAGCCTTGTGTTTCTCCTGTGTAGAGTATTTTAAAGCCTGCACGGTGGAGCCATTCACGCTGTTCTTCTGGCGAGAAGATGGTGAAGTGACGTGTGTCATTCGGATTGCCAGCAACGTGGCTGGTAGGGAGCGATATATACGCAACACCACCTGGAAGGAGTAGCCGATATAGATTGCTTAGCGCAACTGCAAACAGCTCTTCAGGAATGTGTTGTAGCACCGAGGAGCACCATACGCCAGCAAACTGTTTTTGAGGCAGTATGTCCCAGTCAGTGATGTCGCTTAGGTAAAAGTCGATACATGGATACCGCTCTTGCGCCATGGTGATAAACGCTTGCGCAATATCAGCTCCAACATACCGTGTGTGTGAGAGGTGAAGTTTCAGTGACGGATAGCGCAGTGCGTTTGCACAGCCGATATCCAAGAGCTCACCTTTTTTGTCTTGATACTGCAAGAAGAAGTAGGCGAAGTGCCCAATTTCCTCATCGAGAAAGTACGGATCGCGACCTTGCAGATATGTTTTTGCATGTCGTTCGTAGAACGCCTTGGTTCTTTGGATGGCAAGGTTCATGCCGTTTCCTTTCATTAAAAAACCTACTACAGAGTACTGTAGTAGGTTTTTTCTATAATGCAAGTAGATTAGACTTACTTTGCCTTTGTTTTGAAATGCAAAATAGTTTTCTTTTGCGTTAGATACGAGGAGTCTCAGAAAAATGGTCTGAGACGTATGCTGTATTACGGTGAACGCCATTTTTCGCAAGATGACGAAGTAGATGGCGTGAAAGAAAGCTATTTGGCTTTCAAATTGACGTAGATGTCTTCTAGAGCCCTAACCGCATCTCCCGCTGAGATGTTGTTTTGGTGGTACTTGATGTTTGTACAATCACCAGCCGCCCAGATACCCTCGACGCTTGTTTTCTGCGTCCATGGGTCGATTTCGATACGACCGTACTCATCTCGTTCAAGTGCGCGTTGCAGGAAGTCAGTGTTTGGAATCATTCCAATCTCCACAAAAATACCCGTTACGTCAAGCTTGTGTTCCTCACCATCTTCATCGGTGTAGATCAGACCATTGACAAACTGATCGCCCGTCACTTCTTTTGTCTGTGCATTGAGAACGCCGGTCATATTTTCGTGTGAAAGTACTTTCTCCACGGTGACCGGGTCAGCCTTGTATGTGCCGCTGCGCTGTAGTAGTGTCACGCTTTTTGCGTATGCAAGCAGCTGTGCAGCCGTTTCAAACGCTGCATTCCCTCCACCAATTACTGCGACGTCCTGTCCAGCAAACAGTGGCCCGTCACACGTTGCACAGTAGGTGAGTCCTTTATGTTCAAATGTATCAGCACCTTCGGCAGGCAGACGACGACGTTTGGAACCAGTTGCAACCAGTACCGCGCGTGCATCAGCAGTTTCTCCGCCTTCAAAGGTTGCAGTAAAGGTGCCGTCCGCTTTTTTTTCAATGTCGGTAATAATAGTATTCTCTTTTATTTCCACAAAATCACCTGCATACGTCTTCAGATGTTCCTCCATGTTTTTTGCGAGGTCAGCACCAGAGATGGAGGGGGTTCCAATCCAGTTTTGGATGTCAGGAGATACAATACTTTGCCCACCCCATTCTTTAGTGACAAAAAGTGTCTTCAGCTGCTTGCGTGATGCGTAGACGCCTGCTGATACTCCGCCGGGTCCACCACCAATAATAATTAAATCGTACATGTCTGTTCGGTTTCTAGGGTTAATTAATGTTCAGTATTATAGCAGGAATAGGGGATAGGTTAAATGAAAACACCCGCAACTGTTGTCGCGGGTGTGCGTTACGCTGCTTGTGCAGCAAGTGCTTTTTCTTTAACGCTTTTTGCCCCATTGGGGCGCCGTAAGCAGTGATTTTTATCTTACTCTTACAGTAGATGGAGTTATTATTTGAGTTTAGATCGTCGCAGGAAGGCCGGTACAGGTCACAAGTCACTAACTATAATTGTTCACTACGTTCCAATTCTAGTAAGTGCTGCTCAGCTTACAGCGGCTGTTCAGGTTGTCGCTATTTTTCGCAAGCTCAAAATTGCAGGCAACCTCTTGCGAAGCTCCAAGTATTCGCTTCTCACCCGGCTCGCGGTTCGTCGCCCTAGGAAGGGGCGACTCACAGCACTCCGCCTTGCAGTTCCTCCAAAGCTTACTTAAGCTTTGACCTTCTTAAGAAGGCCGGAACTGCACCCCAGTCCTCATCATCCTCTTCGTCCATGGGGTCAACTGGTCGTGGTTCAGCCTTTACGTTTGACTGAACTGGCTCAGGTGAGTGCTTTGGTTCTGATTCAGGAGTTGGTTCAGATTCTGCTGCAACTGCCGGCTCCTCCTTCTTGCGTGGGGAAGACAGTGAGTTAAAGATACGGCCACGTCCTTCGTCTTCAGGTTCTGGTTCAGGGTCGACTAGCCGTCCCATTGGAGTGCGTACAACTGTTGACTGACTCTGACCACTGTCGCCCTCTTCTGGAAATCCAGTTGCGATGACGGTCACCTTCAGTTCGTTCTTTTTAATCTTCTCGTCACGGATGGCACCAAAGATAACTTTAGCGTGTGGATCAATAGACTCAGTGATGACGCGTGCAGCGTCCTGGATCTCAAGCATTCCAAGGTCATCACCTCCAGCAATAGCAAAGAGTACACCTTTTGCGCCGGTGATAGACACTTCAAGCAGCGGAGAGTTGATGGCACCTTGTGCAGCTTCCTCTGCACGCTTTTCGCCCGTAGACATACCGATACCCATAAGTGCTGAACCGGCATTTTCCATAACAGAACGAATGTCAGCAAAGTCAACGTTGATGATACCAGGCATAGTGATGAGATCAGAGATACCTTCCACTGCTTGCTTCAGGATATCGTCACACATACCGAATGCATTTTTGACAGTTGTTTCCTTATCAACGATTGCCAGAAGTCGATCGTTAGGGATGGTGATCAGTGCATCAACTTCTTTCTTGAGTTCTTCGATACCTTGCATTGCAAGACGCATACGTTCCTGTCCCTCAAAGAGAAACGGCTTGGTGACCACACCTACAGTAAGTGCACCACTTTCGCGCGCAATTTTTGCCACTACCGGTGCGGCACCAGTACCAGTACCGCCACCCATACCACCAGTGATGAAGATCATGTCAGTTCCTTTGAGAGAGTTTGCAATCTCTTCGCGGGTTTCTTCTGCAGCTTTGCGACCCATCTCAGGGTTTCCGCCCGCACCAAGTCCTCGCGTTAGGTTCTTGCCGATGTGGATCTTTTTCTTGGATAGAGAGTTGTGAAGATCTTGCGCGTCACTGTTAATTGAGATGAACTCAACTCCTTTAATCTTGTTGGCTATCATGTGGTTCACGGCGTTGTTTCCTGAACCTCCGACTCCGATAACTCGGATGCGTGCGAATGACTCTACGTCTGACTTAATCTGTTCCATAACTATGTTTATAAATACCTCCTAACCATTCCATCCCGAAATATCTAGGCTGTTCTAATATGTTGCACATAATACACGCATCAAAAACATCTGTCACCATATTGACAAAACTGTGTTTCGTGCGATTGACGATTTAGTAAATAGTAGTAAAAATGACCCGCACTTGGCGGGTCGAGTTGACTAATTTATTCGAATCCTTAATACAGATCAGAGCGTGGCGCACAGAAAGCGACAGCAGCGTCTGCGGAAGTAAAGAACCCCACCCCAGAGGGGATGGGGCATTTGCCCACATTCCCTCTGGGGTGGAACCAGGGGTTCTTTGCTAGCTAAGGTTTCGTTTCATACAGAA
>CAJXAG010000072.1 GCA_913050645.1 uncultured bacterium
CCTCGCTTTATACCCGTTGCTATCTTTGAAAGATGAGCGTACTGACTTAGGTACTGACCGTGTTCAATCTCAACCGTAATACCAAGTCCACCCTTACTTCCGGCAACCGAAACCTCACCGTCAGCGGTGGCCACGACCGGTGTGCCATGAGGAGCAGCATAGTCAATTGCCCGGTGCGGAGTTACTTGTTTTGTCACAGGATTTACTCGACTATAGCTGAAACCAGAACTGATATAGCCAACACTAATGGCTGAACTTAAGAATTGCCGCTCAACACTTTCACCCTCACCAGAATAGTATCCAGACACTTCTTCGGTTGTTTTAAAGTAGTACGCGTCATAAGTTTCACCTTGATTGGTGAATTGAGCAGCGAGGATTTTTCCTGCATTTGCTTCTTCTCCATCTTTTGTTTGTCGCTCCTCATACAAGACAGTAAATGAATCACCAACTTGAATGTCAGTGGTAAAGTCAATATCCCACTGGAATAGTTCAGCTAGTTCAACCAGTGTCTTATCAGACAAGCCAACGTCTGCACCATCGACAAACAATGAAGACTCAATTGTCGCACTGCGTACAGTTTCAGTGATGTCGTACTCAACCGATTCTTCTTTTGCGACAAAGTCGCCGTTTACGTTCTCCACTACGATCTTCTTATCGTCTGAAAGGTCATAATCAATTGAAGCAAGAGCATCTTGTGCAAAGACTACATGCATCAATTTACCAGCTTGGAGTTTGGTAAAGTCGTATACGTCTTGCACCGCAACTAAGATTGAGGACTGCTCGGAGGATGGTACATCAAATTCCTCCATAATGGTTGAGAATGTATCTCCTGGTTGAATTTCAATTTCTCTCACTTCTGTGGCAGATTGCTCAGAAACAGGAGTAACCTCAGGGATACTTTCTGTAGTTGCTGGTTCTAGATCGCTTATGGTCGTTTCACGTTCATACGTTACAGACGCCGTATCGGGAGTATGCCAAGCAATAAAGCCACCTCCGACCAGGACAAAAGCAATAAAGCCAAATAAAAAATATTTCATACTATTCATAATCTACGAAGTACTGAATGTTTGCTTGTGTGCGAAGTCCGGTGACGTAACTCTGGGCTGCTGTACTAAACTTCTGGCTTCTCAGCTGTTCCATCACTTGCGCCTTTGCTGCTTCCTCCTGACCTTCTGGTAATGGACCATTAGCTTCAATAAACGCTTTTATCTCTTCTTCAGTCACGGTAATGTCGTCTGCCAGAAGTACCTCCAGCATTTTTTGGGTTTTAATTTGCTCGGTAAGACTGTCGCGGGTTAAGCCTTGTTGTGCCAAGACCTGTTCTAAGGTTCCGCCTTGGCCCGTGATCTGTCCTTCGATGGCGGTTATTTCGGTGGCAACTTCAGCATCGGTTATAGTCGCCCCAGCTTCAGCCGCCGCTTGTTCAATCAGAATATCTGAAATCATCGCATCGAGCACTGCTGCTCCTGCTTGAGCTTCTAGCTCGTTCACGATGCTAAGTCGACTGATAGACTCACCGTTTACTTTAGCTGCCACTACGAATCCTTGTGTATACAACCATGCTCCTACTACCAAGACAGCAACTAGAGCAATTGCTCCGTAGATCAGCAGTGATTTCTGCTGAACTTTTGTTGCAGTAGTATGAACTCTCTCCTCGTTACGTTTACCAGTTTCTTCGGTTATGTGTGTTTCTTCCATATTTTTTATTATCGAGCAAGTCGCTCTGGTGACTTGTTCTTATTTTTTCTAATAAATTCCATAATTGAATCAAAATCAACTGTCTCAAGTTTCATAAGACGTCCCCAAGAAGCAACAGCAACCTTACTATCATTTGCCTCACGAGGTGACACTACTACGCTCAGTGAATTTTCTCGGGCAATCTCACGTAAAGTGTCGATAGATTGTTGGTCCAAATCCTTGAATGTAATCCAAATACCACCGTGCTCAAGATTATGAATAGCATCCTCATCAGCTACTTCCTGCTCACTGAATCCCCAAGGAAGTGGTCCAGCATGTGGCCCTGAAGTAGGTGGATTTGAATTGTATGGTTCATGCGGGTCACCCACGTTTATGTGATCTCTACTCACAATGGGGATCTCTTCTCCAGGACGAGACTCACTACTTTTCTCTGTCGTAACTGCCACCCAATATATGCCTCCGATGATTACAGCGAGAAAGATTACCCAAGGGAGCATGCTTTTGATTTTCTTCATTCTAATTCTTTGCTCTCTTTCTTTCTCCCTCTCCGCACGTTTTAGTTCGGCACGTTCTTTCTTTGAGAGCACTTGCTCTTGGTTCGTTTCACTATTTGTCTGTTCCATACGTTTATTCTTTTTTTGCCAACTCTATAAGTTGCTCTACTGCTGCAAGTGGCTGAGCGCCATTAAGTGGAAAGGTTCGCCCATTAGGACCAACTACGATACTCCACGGAGTTCCTCGACCTCCTGTTTCAATTGCGTTTGCAATATCAGCTTGGATTTTTTCATCATACTTACCGCTTTCAAAGCACGTTTGAAACGCCGTCTCATCAAGACCAATTTCTCGTACAATCTGAGGAATAACGGTTTCAATTTCTGTCCGGTTATTTGATGGAGTTAACTCGAAGAATCTGTCGGCAAACTGCCAGAAGGCATCGTTACCACCCAGTTCGTTTGCACATTCTGATGCTACCGCCTCAGCCATTGCCTTTACCGGATGCAGCTGCTCAAGTGGAAATTGTCTGAACACCCACGCCACCTCGCCACTCTCGCCGTATTTATCCATAACTTCATTCATAGTGTCGTGAAATCGCTTACAGAACGGACACTCAAAGTCTGAGTATTCGACAATTTTAATTGGTGCATCAGGATTACCCTTAATATGATCTTCTGCGGTTATTGGCCGCACGTCATCAGTTGAGCCAGTCGGTTGCGGTGCTGCCTGTGTAGGTTGATTGTCACCTGTGTTTGCTACAGGAGCAGTATTTCCACCGCCACCTCCCATGAATACCGCTGCTGCAATGAATCCTCCAGCGATTAGTATGGCCACTGGCACAAGATACGGATTGGTTGTATTGCTTTTAATATTTCCTTCCATAGTTATAGTTATTGTTGATTTAATACGTGAATAATAAAAAAGTGCTAACGTATATCACGATAGACAGATAAACAGCAATCGTGAACTCGTTAGCTTAAGAGAGTGTTATGTAATTTGGGATGTATAATCCCTTTTCTAAAGGCGAGTAGCGTGTAGTTGTAAATTTTATATCTAAGGTCCTTACGCCAAGCAATATAACGTGTTACATCCAGTTCGCTTAATGTTTTTTTCAAATTGGACGGCCTGACACTAAAAAGTGCCGTTGACAATGCAAGAAGAGATAGTAATTTCAAGAAATTCATACCCTCTTTTGAAGCAACCGCGCTCGAAATATTATCAAGCGTGCCGCACACCACCGGTGATGATCCGCCAGAACATGTACTTACGTGCCCGGTGGATGTGTGTGCAAAAGAGGTCACTATTACAAGAAAAAACATAACTACTATCAGAAGCACAGCTCTGAACAAAAATACTGAGTTAACAATTCTAAACATATTTCTATACTTTTTCTGCATGTGAGATTATATCCAAATTACAGCTCTTGTGCTCTTTACACCATGCTTCGCATTTTGTAGCAAATTCAGCATCTCTATACTTCAGCTCACATTCTTCACACTGGTAGAGTGCTATATTGTTCTCTTGAATTTCTCTCACAGAGACCATAATATCAGATTATCAGCACCCTATAAACACAAAATCCGCCATGAAGCGGATTTTGTGTTCTGG
>CAJXAG010000073.1 GCA_913050645.1 uncultured bacterium
TTATATGGACTGTGTTACAGGTCATGACTTTTAAAGTCCAAGGTACGACATTTTTACTCGACCAGAATACACTCCTTTTCGGATTAATGGCAGGAGTTTTCTTGACGATTTCTAATATCCTACTAATTGAGAGTTTAACCTATATCGATGTTAGCCTTGGTTCAACGATTTATCGGCTGAACACAATAGGCGTTATCGTCCTTTCTGTTTTCTTTTTGAGAGAACCGTTGGGTCTTCTGAAGTCTCTAGGCATCGTCTCCGGCGTCATCGGGGCGTCGCTACTTTATCATAAACAATATAGTAGTTCTACTCATAATGCTGTGTTTATTGTTTCCTTTACTTCTGCTGTTTTGGCATCATTAGCCAGAGCAGTATACGGTGTAACTGCAAAGGCGGGAATATCGCAGGGTGCAGACCCAAATGCAATGTTGCTGTTGTTCTCTTCAAGCTGGATCATAGGTGGTGCGTGTTATGCCAGATTGCGCGAAAAACGTTTTCGCCTAACAGCAAAAAAAGTCTTATACTCACTACTATCAGGCATACTCGTATTCCTCATCGTCAATTCCCTGATGTTAGCAATAAAACACGGTGAAGCTAGCATTGCTATCCCAGTTGCTAATTTGAGCTTTGTCATTGCACTATTTTTATCAATAGTACTCAAAATAGAGGTCCTGACCCCAAGGAAACTATGTGCTGTGGGTTGCGCAGTGGTGTCGATTATATTGTTGTCACAAGCATGAGTTTCGAACCTGTTTAAAAGAAATTAGAAACGTTTGAACATCAATTGAAGTCACGTCGCTAACTAGTACAATTCGGTATAAATCACAAATTCAAAGTAAGGAGGGTACTACTGAATTAATGAGGTGTAAGGTCAGGCTAAATTTTCAATTGATTAGTTTACTTAACTATCACTAGGTTAGGTAAGACCAAAATACCATAGCACGACAGAAGCTGAATCAGGCTATAATCTTGCATAATTGTGAATATCTCACCACAAGTACTTTCGACTTCATAACCTGTTAGTCGTAATATTTGTAAATCCCACACAACTAAGGAATAATAAGGTATTATTGCTGGTATCAAAAAGTAGTCCCTGTTCTAAGTCAAGCATTGCAAGATCACAGATGGGGGTGTTCGTAGGAATGTAGCACAGGTATTAAGGCAAATAGGTACACCCGAGGCGCTGAAAGCAGTCAATTAAAGTAGAATTAAAACGGAATGTAAACATGCCTCTCATGGTGGAGCAATATAAGCAGTTTATCAGTGCTACTGGTTATAGGCTTCTGCCTGATATTAGCAAGTCTTCACCGACAGATAATCATCTGGAGGGAGTCAGTTGGGATGATGTGGTAGCCTGCGCCAAGTGGGCGGCAAAGCAAGCCTTTAACAAATACAATGAACTCAAGACCTGACAAAAATACAGGCACAGGAAGGTGGTGATTCTGAAATGATGAGCGTAACCCCAAAGTTGCCGCAGACTGACGGACTTCAGCTCAAACTCAAAGATTGCCACTGGTTTTAAAGTAGACTTTCAGACCGCAGCTAGCTATAGGAAAAGGTTAGTATGGAACATGTAACAGACAACATAGACGTTCTAGTGATCGGTGGTGGTACAGCTGGTACGATTGCTGCCGTACAGGCTAGCCGGTTGGGGGAACGGACGGCCTTAGTTGAATCAGGTAGTCAGCTCGGTGGCGTGACCACAACCGGCGGTGTTTCTTTTCCTGGTCTTTTTCATGCCTGGGGCCAGCAGATTGTGGCTGGTATTGGATGGGAGTTGGTTACTAACGCTGTGGCCCTCGACAGCGGCCAGTTGCCAGATTTTTCGGTGCAACCCCCAAGGCATTGGTGGCATCAGATTCGTATCAACGGTCCTGTCTATGCCGCACTTGCCGAAGAAGCTTGTTTACAGTCGGGGGTGCAATTACATTTCTACGAAATACCGACAGAAGTTTCTGAAACGGAAAAAGGCTGGAAAGTAGAGACTGTAGGTAAAAGTATGCGTCGAACTATTATGACCAAGCAGCTGATTGATTGTACTGGCGGTGCCAATATTGTGGGTGTGATCGGTTTGCCCCGTTTACGTGAAGAAGAAACGCAACCCGGGACCCTGATTTTTAAACTAGGTGGATATGATATTGAATCGCTGGATGATGAAATCATTCAAGCACATTTTTTGGCGGCTATTGAAGATAGTCGTTTGCAGCATGGTGATGTAAGCAATCCTCGGGGGCGTTTTATTCATTTTCTTCGAAACGGCGGTGAAAATGCCCAGCATGTCTTTGAGGCTGACGCCTCCACCTCTGACAGGCATACAAAAACCAACATTGCAGGTCGTCAGTCTTTGTTGCGTATCTTGCGTTTTGTGCGTTCTCTGCCGGGGTGTGAAAATGCATGTGTTTTGAAAGCTCAGCCTGAGACAGCGGTGCGCGAGACCTATCGTATTGTTGGTGAAGTGCAAATAACCCACCGAGATTATACCAGCGGACGGATTTTTGATGATGCTATCTCTTACTCTTTTTACCCTATTGATCTCCATGACCATGATGGTGTCAAACCCAAGCCTTTGTCCGAAGGAATCATAGCAACTGTTCCACTCCGGGCGCTTATCCCCAAGGAGAGCCGAAATTTGTTGGTAGCCGGGCGGAGTGTGAGCAGTGATCGGTTGGCTAATTCCGCCTTACGGGTTCAAGCCTCATGCATGGCGATGGGGCAAGCTGCTGGCGCTGCTGCGGCTTTATCTGCACGTTTGGAAACGACGCCGGGCCAAGTTTCAGTTACAGCGTTGCATGAACTGCTTATACAACATGGTGCTATCGTACCAAGTCTTGATATGAAAAAATTTAGGGATAAGGCAATCAAGAAAAAATAAATAATGGATAGGACCAGATGAAAAACACATTTAAAAGAATTCACCATTTCATGGCAATAATCACAATGCTGGTAACCTTGCTGATTGCTTGCACGACGGAAGTTGCACGAAAAGCTGATTGGAAAACCAACTGCACTGATCTTCACTTTAACTACTACTAGCGATAATACTGATGTTGGACCTCAAACCTTAACGCTAACAGTCAATTGACAGTCCTGTAAGGTTAGTACCCAGTGTCCTTTGCTCGCTCCTGTTTTCCTTGGCAAACCGATGACATCGCGATATGATGGTCGTATCGCTTGGAAAACATCAAAAAAACACATGTCATGCATTGTTAAAGGAGATATTGATAAGTGGAACTCGAAATTTCAGAGCAACAAATTTGTCAGTTTAAGACCGATGGTTATCTCGTTTTACCATCAGTCTTCGATCTATCCGAAGTCAAGGCGATGCGAGAAGAGGCCAATTTCATCTTGGAATTAATGGTCAATTCTTCCCTTTATCATCAGCGAAAAAGCGGACGGTTGGATATTCGTCAGACTCACACTGGTCAGATTGTGCGAAAAATACAACCGATTAACGACCTGTCGCTCTGCCTAAGTCGTCTCTCTACCGAACAACGTCTATTGGTGCCGTTGGCCCAACTCATGGCTGATCAACCTATATTAATGGAAGAGAAACTAAACTACAAGGAACCGTTACCGATACCGGTTGATATCGAATCGGCAGAGATGGAAGATCGGTTTCCCATTCACAACGACTGGGCCTATTATC
>CAJXAG010000074.1 GCA_913050645.1 uncultured bacterium
GTTGCCGTCATTGCGAGCTTCTGCGAAGCAATCCAGGTTGTGTACAACTGAAGTATAGTTTTCTTGCTAGGTTTTAATAGGCACAGGTGTCAGGGGTGGGATTGACATACTTTACGTGTGTTGTACACTAACTCTACTAATTTTATATATTCTATGTCGATGAAAAAAGCACCAGAGGAATTACGTTTTGCTGCAATGGCTGTAGATGCCGTTATTTTTGGAATTGTAGATAAAAAACTGCATGTGTTGGTGCAGAATGTGGTGCGTCCACCACACTATGTAAATATGCCTGGTTTCCCTGGAGGACTGATTGATAAAACTGAAACTGCGGAAGACGCAGTGGAGCGCCACTTAGATGAGAAGGTACACCTACCCGTAAAAGATGTGTATGTTGAACAACTGTATACATTTAGCGAGATTAATCGCGATAAACGTAACCGGGTGATTTCAGTAGGGTACATTGGGTGTGTAAAACCAGATGTTATACAAGCGTATGATTATGACGATGCGACCTGGATACCGGTAAAGAAGCTTGGCAAACTTGCATACGATCATGACGATATGTATGCAAAGGCGACAGCGCGACTACGCGGAAAGCTTTCATATACTACAGTCGCGCAGTTCCTATTGCCAAACAACTTCACACTGACTGAACTACAGGAAGTGTATGAAATAGTCTTAGGAACCGATCTAGATAAGCGAAATTTCCGAAAGAAGATTCTCGCTCTGGACGTCGTGAAAGAAACCGGACGCATGCAAGAGGGAGTAAAGAACCGACCAGCTGCACTCTATACCTTCAAGTCAAAGACCATCAAAGAACTTCCGCCGGTGGTGTAAGAAAATCCCACGAAATTTGCATTGTTGGACACCTTAGTGGCTACACAAAGCAAGGTGCACACAGTGCGTCTTTGCGAGCGAAGGCGAAGCAATCCAGAAAATTGCAACTGACGAAAAGACGGTTTTTGTAACAAGGTCCCAATATCTAAAATTCCACAGGAAAGACCAGTCAGATTTTAAAAGAAAACCACCAACCCGTTGGGTCGGTGGTGTTTTTTTGAAAATTGCTTACGCACTTTTTTCGAGGCGAATTGCCTCTTCTTTGGCCTCAATCTCAGGCCAAACACGGTGAACGTGCGATCCGTGATCAAAAGCAAATGCTCCAGCATCAGGAAGTTCCGCTGGTGTGTTTACAAACACAACTGTAGTACCACCCTCTTCGTCTTTGACACCATGCTCTTTGTCGGGCTCAGCGATGCAGTCGAATACTGTGGAGACCTTTACACCGCGTTCGTCACGCGTTAGTCCGGATAGCGTCCAGCCATATGCGAGAGCCTTCAGGCGATACCCTGTTTCTTCGTACAGCTCACGCCGTGCAGCACTGAATGCGCTTTCGTGCTGTTTAATACGGCCACCAGGCATTGCGAGACCCGCAGGAAACGTCAAACGTTCGACCAGAACTAACGCACCAGTATGTACATCTCGTGCAAATACATCAGAACAGTACTCAGTATCAACACACAGGGTGTCATCGATGATGCTGATAAGTGAATGTACAGGATGCATGTACAGCTTTCCGCGTCCTCCCAAGTTAGGGATTTCAGAAATAAATGCAAAGCCAGCAATTATGCCACCGAGTTTCTCGATGAGGCGACCAGCAGCCTCTGCTGTCCCTCCGGTTGCGAGTAAGTCATCGACAACCAGGACATGCTTACCTTGCAAGAAGTTGTCATCCGCCATTTCAATGGTTGCCTCACCATACTCAAGTTTGTATGAGATTTTTTCAGTCGGCGGCGGTAACTTACCTGCCTTACGTACTGGTTCAAAGCTGACACCGAGTTTTGATGCAAGTTTTTCAGCAAAAATGAAACCACGTGTTTCAAGCCCTGCGACAACGTCGATCTTCATTTCTGCGTAATGCTCTGCAAGCATAGTGATGCAGAAGTCCATCGCCTCCGGACTCCGCAGAAGTGGTAAAATGTCCCAAAACAGAATTCCGTCATGAGGGAATTCGGGCACTGGGCGAAGCAGGTCTGCAACATTTTGCATGGTCATAGTCATTGTTCCTTCTCCTTTTCAATGAATCCCGTTAGAGATTGAAACGTTATGTTTCACCCCTTATACAAGATTCAGTTTCAATTTCAAAGAACCATTCTTTACTCATCGCGAGACATCGGAAGTGCGCACACTTCTGATCTCTAACTGGAGAACTGTTCCAAAGCTACAATACATGAACTTTTTAGTTTGTACACAAAAGTACGTAAAACTGTAACAAAAAAAATACACTTATAATCCGTGCAGGTATAGAAAAACCGCCGCGAATGTTTCGCGACGGTTTGTATTTAAAGATCAGGAAGACCTTGGCGAATGAGCTTGCTCACACTTCCATCACTGGTGATGTTCTGCAAGATCGTGAGACCAATCAGTTCTCCAAGGGGTAACACCTCGAGCCAATCGTACTTTTCAGTAACAAGCGAGTCACTCACAAGTACCTCTACGCCAGCTTCGGCCAGTTTGTCGTAGGCGGTCGAGGTCTTCATGATAGGCTCTGCAGTCTCTTCATCGATTATTTTTTCACCCGTTTCTTCGTCAATAACAAATTCTTGAGTTGGACTGAAGATAGGGTGTGTGGCGGAGAGAACGACCTTATTGGCGCCGTGTTCAAAAAGCGTCATAGCCGCTAAGATGATAGTTCCGCAGGTGTCCATCATATCGTCGTTGATAAGGCACGTCTTCCCTTTGATTGAGGCACCGATGATAGAGTACATTTTTACACCTTCAGCATCGCGGTTCTTCTCAAGGATTGCAACCTGCACTGTTGAATCGATATCAGCTGCGAGTTTGCGCACTCGTTTTGCACTGCCAAAGTCCGGTGCCACCGCAACAAGATTCTCAAAGTTCCCATTAAATTGCTTCTTTGCCCAAGGGGCGAAGAGCATTCGTCCGGGTAAGTGGTCGGTTGGGATGGTAAACACAGCCTGCAGTTGCTCACTGTGCATATCAATGGTGATTACACGAGAAACACTGCGACAGAGTTGCAAGGCGCGTATGAACCATGCTGCAGAAACGGGTGTTCTCGGTTCGTCCTTTCTATCTTGCCGGAGGTACGGCATGTATGGAAGTACGAGCGTGATCCGCTTCGCGTCAGCAAGATGCAGTGCGTCAATCGTGAGCATGAGGTTGACCACATCATCGTTTGGTTGGCCGTTGAAGTCAAAGAACAAGAAGATGTCTTTATGGCGGACGTTTTCAGTGATTTTCGGCTTCATCTCACCACAAGGGAAACGTTTGAAGTTGACTTTATGAATTGAAATACCCTTCACAGTCTGCTCTTTCAGTGTGTTTAAAGCAGCGATTGCCATTGGATACATGCGGTCGGTGGTTACAAAGGTCACACCATTACGGTTAGTGAACTTCTGCTTAGCCATGATAGCTTCCTTTCAAGTTTCTATTCTGGGAGTACTGTACCGCAACATCAAAAAAAGTACAGGGAAGTGTGGAGATTTGTAACAAAATATATACATTCTGCCGGAAATCCTTACGTTATCATTAATGATAACGTAAGGATTTTTGTGTTTCACCCCCTAAACCACCGGCTTTAGCCGGTGTGTGCGTTTAAAGGTGAAACC
>CAJXAG010000075.1 GCA_913050645.1 uncultured bacterium
AAGCTAAAACAAACCCCACGCGAGCCTAGGCTCGCGCGGGGTTTGTTTTTATTTCCCTTATGGACTATAGTAAAAAATAGAACAGAATAAGGGAGAAACAAAGTGGCAGCCACCGTGAGAAATATTCGAAGTATGGTGAAGTCAAGGCACTTCCGGAGAAAAAATGGACTTCTGCCAATCAGAAAAGCATCGCCCAAAAAGAAAAACTGGGCACTCGCACGGAAGCTGATGGACAACTACAGTCTTCCAGAGGAAGATGAGAAAAACACAAAACCGGACGAATGATCGTCCGGTTTTCTTTATAGCAAAAAATAGTCCAATCGATTGGAGTATTTGCACGAGTAACTACACAAAACCTTTCATTCGAATGAAAGGTTTTGTGTATTATCTTCCTATCCATGATAGGCAACCTCGATACCTGGAATGACAGACGCGGTGCACGCACAAAAAGCGCCGAGGTGTACGTCTTGTGCATCCCGGCGCTTTTTGTGTACTCAATGTTTATAAATGCAAGTACCATTAAGCTCTAGTGACTCAGCTAACGCCTGATTATTGGATGAGAAACGAAGTAATTGAAGAAATATGAATGAGTCGTACGTGTAGTACGGTGACTAAATATTTCTAAAAATTACTGAAGTTAATCGCCAAAAATCTGCGTTAGATGTCGAGGTTGGCGTGCTGAGCATTGGACTGGATAAATGACTTCCGTGACGGCACGTCCGTTCCCATCAGAATATCAAACACCTTGTCTGCTTCCTGTGCATCTTCAATCGTAACCAACTTCAATACACGATGCTCTGGGTCCATGGTTGTTTCACCCAACTCTTCAGCGTTCATTTCGCCAAGTCCCTTGTATCGTTGCACACGATACTTCGACTTCTTAGCGATAGTGTCCGCTTCATCTTCAGTTTCCGTTTCCTCTTCAGACTCCTCTCCTTCTTCCACAACAGCAGCAGGGTCCTCTTCCCCCACAATCTCAAACTTTTCTTGGTCGGTATAGGCATACCAGATTTCCTTCCCTTTCTGAATCTTATACAATGGTGGCTGTGCAATATACAAGTACCCCTCATCAATCAGTTGCCGGAAGTATCGGAAAAAGAGTGTCAAAAGCAGTGTGCGAATGTGCGCACCATCAACGTCTGCGTCAGTTGCGATAATGATCTTATGGTAACGTAACTTCGACACATCAAACACGTCGCCAATAGCAGTTCCCAGCGCAATCACTAAGTTCTTAATCTGCTCAGAAGCAAGCATCTTATCAATACGCGCACGCTCTACATTAAGAATCTTTCCCCGCAGTGGCAGAATCGCTTGCGTTTTTCGATTACGTCCCATTTTTGCCGAACCACCTGCAGAATCTCCCTCTACAATAAACAGTTCAGAGTCTGCAGCAGACTTCGACTGGCAGTCTGCAAGCTTTCCTGGTAGTGACATTCCTTCAAGTGCACCCTTACGTAGCACTGAGTCCTTCGCTGCCTTCGCTGCCTTACGTGCGCGTACCGCAATTGCCACCTTATTGATGATTGCCTTAGCGTCATCAGGGTTTTCCTCAAGGAACATGTTAAACGCCTCGCCAAATACTGATTCTACCGCTCCGCGTGCCTCAACAGAACCAAGCTTTCCCTTTGTCTGTCCTTCAAACTGGATCTCAGGCATTTTTACCGATACTACTGCCGTGATACCTTCAAGTACATCTTCTCCTGTAAAAGCACCGTCTTTTTCCTTAATAAGATTATTTTTCTTTCCGTAGTTATTGAGTGTACGTGTCAACGCCGTCTTGAATCCAGTAATGTGTGTCCCGTGTTCTGGGTTGTAGATATTGTTTGCAAAGGCTGAAATACGTGCAGAGATATCATCTACGTATTGCAAAGAAACTTCTACCGCAAGTACGTTTTCATCAATGTCAGTCTTTTCAACGTAGAAAATATTTTTATGTACTGGTTTTTGGTGCTGGTTGTTAAACGCAACCAACGATCGAAGTCCTCCCTCAAAGTAGAACGTCATCTTCGGCACCTCAAGCTTCATATCTGCAATATACACTTCACTCTCAAGTGTTTTTGTATCAAGCTTCACCTCACTTTCTCGCGCATCAACTACCGTCAGATGCATCTCCTTTACTAAATACGCCTGCTGTCGCAAGTGCGTCACGATCTTCTTCCAGTCATACTCAATCACCGGGAAGATAGTCGGGTCAGCCTGGAAGTTCACAATCGAACCTTGAAACTTAGTCTTACCTAGTTTTTTTACTTTTGCTTTGGCAACACCAATGTTGTACTCCTGCATGTACTGGAACCCATCTTTATGTACATCAACCCGTGTGTGAGTAGAAAGCGCGTTTACCACAGACACACCTACACCATGCAGTCCGCCAGAAACTTTATAGCCCGATTCGTCTCCACCAAACTTACCCCCAGCGTGAAGGGTGCACATAATCGTCTCAAGTGCTGAAACCTTGGTTTGTTTATGAATATCTACGGGGATACCACGACCGTTGTCGACTACACGAATGTAGTTATCAGGCAGAAGTGTCACCTCAACACGGTTTGCAAAGCCGCCCATAGCTTCATCACGAGCGTTGTCAAAAATCTCCCAGATCATGTGGTGCAGACCCTCAAGACCGGTGGTACCGATGTACATACCTGGACGTTTTCGTACTGGATCCAGCCCTTCGAGAACAGAGATAGATGAAGCGTCATATCCTTTAGATTTTGTCGATTTTTTAGTGGTGGTTTTTGTTGATTTCTTTGCGGACATAATTGTTTTGTACTAATTTCTTTCTCTCCGCTTCCAGCAATTTCTTCTAGGAAAGGAAGAAATTGGGAAGTAAATTCATAATAATCGCTACGCTCATTTATTCATTTATTAGCTTGCAGACTTTTTCTCCGGCATAGTACGTAATTAGGTAAAATAAACAATAATAGAGCTATATTATAACATTTTCCAGCGTTGATTACCTGTGGAAATAACCCTCTTTTATGGTCAAAATAACCTGCAAAAAGAGACCTTATACACATAGAGGTATTGACCTCCTTTTTTGTGAAATTGTATTGTAAGTATAGAAATAGTACAACGTGGCAAAATGGAGGATAAAGCCATGTCTACCAAGACACCACCTGTGGATCGTGCTGATCGTTTCGTTCCAGGCACATGCAAAAAGCCTGCAGGGCCACCCAAACGTTGCTGGCTCGGTGTTCCACGACTTGGTGATCCGGATTGGCCGGCATACGTCAAGAAATGGCGT
>CAJXAG010000076.1 GCA_913050645.1 uncultured bacterium
GATCAAGCGTGTGTTCGAGTCCGAGTGGGTTAGGAGGCACGCCATGCTTTTTGAGGTAGTTACGTCTGAACGTTGCTACCACCTGACATGCCATGGCACGTGCACGCCGATACTCATGGTCGTCTTCATTGTACGTGTGATGACATTTGCCTCGGTAGAACGTCCATTGGTCAACCAGTCGCACTTTCGTTTGCAGCGCCTTTCCGGGTGCTGTGAACGAAAAGTACATGTGGGTTGGAAGGTCGTACGGGTTATGTTTGTTGTGTACATACACAACCGCGTAGTCCCATTCAACTAACGTCTTGCCACAAATAACGCGACCACGTTGGACATCCGGCAGGAATTGGTGTGAATGATCGACGGTCTGCATGTTATGCATCCTCCGAATCAATTACATCGAAATCATCCTCGATGTGCCCAGCTGCAACATGTCCACGGACATGTTGCAGTGCCTTTATTTCGTGTGCCTGATGACATTCCGATGGACGCAGTGCAGGCCCGGGAAGTACACCAGAGCCATACTGAAGGCGGATGAAGTCAATTTCCTGTGTCTGCTCGTTAATGTCGGCGTATACACGCCAGGTGCGCCTGTGACCATCGAAACCTTTACACTCGAAGGTGCCAAAGTCTTCCATTTGCTTGCCTCGTTGTTGTTTGCTGTTCCATTTGATTTATATAATAAAAAACAGCACCTGTACAGGTGTTGTTTTTTATTTTTAGGCAAAGTAATCCTGATCTTCGCCGTCAGTGCTAATGATGTGTTCGTTTGCACTTTTAGCACGTTCCTGCTCCTCTTTTTCTCGTAATTCAGCAAGACGTGCAGACTGTACTTCTTCCATGTCTGCTTTGAGTGCACGTTTTGCGTTTGTTACCTCTGCACCTTTGCGACCCATTCGTGAAAGTGCTTCGCTGTCGTCAGCTTTTGCTGCTTCACGTACCGCTTTTGGAGCTGCTTTCCAATGTTCAAATGTTTTAGGCAATGACATTTGTCACTTTTTCATATAGTACTTCATTAGGAGTCTTTCCATCAAGCGAACAATGTTCTAGATCGTTGTAGTAGTTGTTCCAGAGCCGAATTTTCTTTTTAAGATCAGTGAACGAGTGAAAGGTCTGTTTCTGGTAAAACTTCTCCTCATCTTCTCTGTGGCTACGTTCAACGGTGCCATTCTGCGCTGGCTTCCCGGGATCAATCAAATAGTGTGTTATGTTGTGCTGCTTGCACCACAGATCTAACGCATGTACGGTCTTCACTGATATATCACTCCGTTTGTTGGTACCAACGTAATAGTTCGTAAAGGTACTATGGTTATCAGTTTTGATAGCTTGTATTGGATACGGAAACTTCTCTGTGACTATCTCCATCATCCTGATGGAGTGATGGGTGGTTTGTTCATCAAATACCTCTAGATGTCGCCACCTAGAAGCAGTGTCAATGACAGTGTATTGATAGTATTTTAAGCCTGCTATAGCCCCCGGAACATACTTCACGTCCATCTCTAAGAGTTCTCCTGGTTGACGCTCTGCTCTCAGGTATTTGTATTTAACTTTCTTGGTGCGGTACTTCCGGACTAATCCTTCGTCTTTGAGTATCTTGCCAATAGTCCTCGTTGGTACCTTCAGGCCTTGTTTTTCTAATCGCCAGTGTAGTTTTTTAGCACAGAGCTTCGTTTTCTTTCGAAGTTGTATTACTTCTTCCTTGATACGGATCGGTGTCTCGGTGGGTGATGTTTTGGGAGCAGTGCTTTTGGGTATCAAGCCTTCCATGCCATGCTCTTGGTATGCTTTCTTCCACCGTTTGAGACTACGTTCACTATGTGGACATACTTTTGCAACGTCCACCAGCTTCATCTCCTTATTGATAATAGGTTTGATCCATCGCCACCGTTCCTCTTGAATAGTTTTAGCCATAGCTACGCACATTTCTTAATGATAAAGAAAAGTGCCAAATGTGCTTGCACATTACCCACATCTCTTTACAGAATAGATAAACTGTTGCACAAAGTAATGAAATACTTGACGGTGAACGATCGTTCACCTATACTATACCTATCATTACAAAGTAGGAAAAAGTTCTATGAGCAAGCAACAATACATCAAAGCCCTTAATAAGGAAATCGAGAAGCTAAACGGTATTATTGATCATAAAATTCTCCATCACTACGACTACAAAAGGGAGGCGCGTCGACACAGGGAGCTCCTTCGACAGATCCGTCGAGAAGAGCGCGGACGAGTCATCCTTAGTCCACTTTCTTTTAAGTTCTTCTCTCGCGCATAGGCTACAATAGATATATGGATGAGCACAAAGAAAAAATCTTTGCCTTCTATAATGAGTATAAGCGTATGCCAAGCTATGCAGAGATTATGGAACTCGTTGGCTTTAAGTCTAAAAATGCAGTTTCAAAAATCGTACATAAGCTTATCGACGCTGGGTTTTTAGAGAAGGACGCACAAGGGAAGCTTTTGCCGACCATTGGTGCAGGTGAGGTTCCTTTACTAGGTCTTGTTGAGGCTGGTATTCCTACTACCGCTGACTCTCAAACACTCGATACGCTCAGTATAGAGGAATATCTCGTTCCAAAGAAAGAGAAGACGTTTATCCTTGAAGTAAAGGGTGACTCCATGATTGAAGCACATATTGATGAAGGGGACCTGGTTATTGCTGAACGGACACAGACTGCGCGTGATGGAGATATTGTGGTAGCTGAAGTAGATGGTGGGTGGACGTTGAAGTATTTTAAAACAAATGGAAGTGATGTGTGGCTCGAGCCTGCAAATCGTCACTTGAAACCTATTTATCCAGAGTATGAGCTGCGTGTGGCAGCAATTGTCAAAGGAGTAATTCGCAAGTACTAACAACTATGAATATTGAATCTCCAAGTAAATCTCGCAAAAATGAAAGGCGGGAAGAATTTTCACTCTCTAAAGAACCTGAGTTAAACAATATTTCTGATGCTAAACGACTACTTTCATAGCCTTGCGATTTTACTGAGCCCAGACTATAGTACTTTCTAGTTGAACAGAAAATACGAAAGGGAGAAAATGACTGTTCAGAAGTTGGAGATGCCCAAGCAGCGCGGTATCTATAAGAAAAGTCTTCGAAAAGCTTTGCGACAGGCTGGAATTCTTTCTGTTAGAAACGCAATCGGCACACCAATCCGTCTGCGATCTGTGGGAGACGTGGGCCATACAGAGGAGATGCTGACTAGCGTGCAG
>CAJXAG010000077.1 GCA_913050645.1 uncultured bacterium
TACAAACGAAGAGGTCCCAATAAAGTACCAGAATCGATCTGCATGGATTGTTCGAAAGAGCATACGGAACCCAGCAGCAAGGAAGAGGCCGAAGAATGCAAGCCACGCAATAATGAGGAAGATACCACCTGTTACAAACTGCGTGGTCACGTATCCACTACCGCTACTGAAATCAGTTGCCCAAAAGATAGTTTGGTTGATTGAGGCATCCTTGTACATACGCCATGCGTCAGCAAACCTGTTTGGACCAATGCCAACAAATGCATTCTCTTTGTAGACACTACGCGCAATGTTAGTAGTTGCTTCAAATGAAGGTCGCACCTCAACGTACGAAATGCCAACTGCATCAGATACCAAACCGCCAACTGCTGGACCGCCGATAACAAAGATGAGCGAAGAAACAAACACCACTGTTGAAATAACCACAGACTGCATAGAAACTGACGGTGTCTCGCCAGTCATTTGCATAGTCTTTTCTGAAAAACGGTCTTTGGTAAGCGTGTACATAAGCACCACCAAACTCACCAATCCGAGTACAAGCCAGATCGCAAAAAAGTTCACGACCATAAGCATAATGAGTGAAAGACCAATCACTACTGAGAAAAGAGTCTTCCCTGGCTTGGTAAGCGGCAACTGCTCAAGCGCTACTAGCGAAAGGAGAATAGATAGTCCAAAAAAGAGACCTAGGTCATTCCAGCCACCAAGTGGTGTTGATGTACTTCCGTTAAACACACCAAGCGTGAGGAAGTCAGCCCCAAAGAAAATACGTAGCAAGTGGAACACACCAAGTATTGCCGCGCTGGCGGTCAAAATCATGTACATGCGTAAAATAGTAGTTTTTGTTTGCCCTAAAAACGCAGCGGTGCTCGCTACACCTGCAAGCAATACCGTAAACAAAGCAGTATGGACCCCAAGTGAATCACCCACAAATGAATCAAGTGTGTCACCTGAAAGCAGCGCTGACACTACAGAAAGTATCGCTACGCCCCATAGTGCAATAAGCGCCCAAGGGGTTTGAATAGAAATCCGTCCTGATCGCAAAATGGATAAACTAAAGAAAATAACTGAAACGAGCGCACCAGCAATGACCAACAAGGTCTTTGTGTACCCAAATGGTGCAAAAGCGACAGGAATAAAGAATAACGGCAGTAGTCCGAACACAATGGATATACAATTCTGCGCGAACGTGCGGAGCGACACTTCAATCTTGTCCTCCGTGGCAGAGTTTGCACCCTGCATATTAAACGATTCTTGCATATAAAATACCTCAACTATCTATCAAGTAATACAAGATAGAATACCATATAACAAAACCCCCATACAGGGGGATTTGTACACGCTATAAGCCGGATTCTGTATCACACCACTGCAATGCAGTAATGTGATGATAGTCATATACCTAGGGTGTGTGTTACCACACATCTCATGCGGCTCTCTCAGCACATCGTGCGAAGCACGATGTGCACAGGTTTTAGGTTGTAGTTTTTAGGTTGTAGCTACACACTGCGTGTGTAGTTGAAAATTGCTTTGCAATTTTCAACACTATAACCTGATACCTAATCCCTATCACCTGCACATCATACTGCGTATGATGTGCTGAACACGGCCTTGCACGCAAGTAAGGATTTAGCCGTTTCACCCCTCTAGTTACCTAGAAGATTCGCCCGGTAAAATTCGCTTGTGCTTGTTCATCAAAGATGGACATTTCACCGGGCGCTTGCTCACTTTCGTTCACAAGCGTCTCTGCTCGCACCTCTCTAGCACAACTACTGTTGCCCTAGTGACGGGAGTTACCCGCTACCCTTTTTGACTCAAAAAAATGAGAAAACGTGTCCGGACTTTCCTCCCAGCACCACTTTTGGAGTCGAGATGTCACCCTCAACATAATACCGTATTCCAAAAGTGGTGCTGGGCAACTATCCGCGTGAAATGTATTCTACAACAGTTATTGAATAAAACAACCCTCTTGTAGACATGTTTCAAGTTCTGCACTTAGTACGAGTTGGCTACTTGTACTAAAATCGTACGTATCTGCAAGACCCGCATTGATTTCCAATACATAGAGTGCGGGTCTTGGAGGCTCAAATAGTGTCGGATATGATGCGGGCGTTGCGGTATGTTCTATATATACTAATTTTCCTTCTGCATCAAACCAGAGCATATCTATCGCAAAGTTCATATCTTTCATCCAAAATCTATACGGCGCACTTTCCTCGAACACAAACAGTTTTCCTTGTCCTTGTGGTAACGCAAGCATGCCAGATAAACCTTGTGCTCGTGCCGTCTGGTCTGCTGCAAGCGAAACTGAAAATGGAACCTGATCAACATATACTTCATACAATGGTTCCGATTCTGTCAGTGATGAAACATCCACAGCAGGAGCATCCTGGCGGACAAAATAAAATACCGTCACAAAAACAAACAGGAGTATAGTCGCACCAATCAGTACGCGATTTACCATGGCCAATACTGCAGCATTAGTGTTCCGCTCACAATAAATACTACGTAAAAGCCAACACGAATTGCATAGTATGTGAGCGATCGTCCTTCAAATAGCGTGGGGGCTACTGCGGTAAGTGCGACGAACAACGCTACCGCTGCAGCTGCTTTCCACACAACAAAACCGAGTATCGGCGCGTATACAACAAGCAGTGCAAGAAACACGAGCATACCGGCATAACTCACGAAGGTCAGAAGCATGTGCTTCCACATGTGTGGCTGCATTTTTTCTACCATTTCATCGGTAACACCAGTCTCGCGCATCCAAGCTTTTCCAAACAACATCGGTGAATACCATACGGTGGCAAGTGCCATCATAAAAAAAGTAGTGCCCAGTACCGCAAACTCATGAATTAAGTCAAACATGTTAGATTTTCTTATGAATTAGTGAATTAGAAACATCTTACATCCCTTCCCTACTTCGGGTGGGATTGTATAATTACAATAATATCGTAACGACTACAGTATAGCAAAGCACGGGCAGCGAGCTGCCCGTGCTTTGCTATACACCCTAGTCTCTCCTGCGACCACTGCGCGTCTCTGCTTCTTTGGCTTGGAGCTTCAAATAATT
>CAJXAG010000078.1 GCA_913050645.1 uncultured bacterium
CATTATCAAGAGTGTCTGCATAATTGTTTAATGATGAACCTGCCTCATCTGGATCAAATCCACGTACAATCCGCGAGAACCCTTCGTAAGTAGGCTCTAAAGTGTTGAATCCGCTGGAACCCCACCAAAAACTATCTGTCTGAGCCCATAGGGGCCGTGTTGCGTCGATGCCTGCATGAACCAGTAGCAATTCATTATTCTCTGTAACTGCTGCGCGTCGCAACACAGAGAACAGCTGGGAATGGCCGTCTTTTTGGCGAACACAATCTCTCAAGCCGCTGGTCCACCGAGCTAGCGACTGCGCTCCATCACGGCACCACATCCTACCTTTCTCAGGATTACTGCCGTACGCAATAAGTGTAGGTGCAATTCCTTGAGCCAACATCCATTCCAATACGAGCGAAGGATCTTGAGCAAGTTGTAGTTGTAGGAGTTTTTGCCACATTTCTTCCTGGCGACCACGCAGATAGATTATATCCCCTCCAAACAGGTTGAACCGCGCCATAAGCGAACGACGGAAAAGCAAAAGTTCGTCTAAGGTTTCAAGAATTTTTTTTCCGGAGCCAACATAGTTACCGAGGTATACCAACCTGTCACCGGGAATAAAATGAGTTTCTAATTGATCGTGCAGGGCTTTAAGGCGCTCCAATTCACCGTGTATAGCCGAAACGGCCCAAACTCGCTGCACCCCCCGTAGCACACCGATTACAGACTCTTTCTGATCAGTCAATGGCCATATCGCAAGAACTTGAACCCACTAAGTCCATCTCGCGCCTTCGTGAAAACGTAGCTAACCCCACAACCATTCCGAAAAACATTTTAATGCTCACGCCTACGTCAGCAAAGACTCATTAATCACATGTTTAAGCTGCTCTGAGAAGAAAAGTCTCAATTTGTTTTTCAGCAGCATCTTGATCAATTTTTTCTACTGCCGCAAATTCCCTTGCTAAACGATCTAGAGCAGCCTCATACAGCTGCCGCTCACTGTATGACTGTTCAGGCTGATCCTCTGCCCTATGGAGATCCCGCAGCACTTCAGCAATTCTTACGGGATTTCCTGAATTGAGTTTCTCTTGGTAATCTTGAGCGCGCCTACTCCACATTGTGCGTTTGACTTTAGCCCGGCTTTTTAAGGTTGTTACAACAGACCCCATTTCATCTCTAGTGCTAAGCCGCCGCATGCCGGAAACCTCTGCCTTACCTAATGGCACCCGGAGTGTCATTTTATCCTTTTCAAAAGAAACAACGTAAACTTGAAGGACGTCCCCCCCTATTTCCTGCTCTTCAATACCAATAACTTTTCCTACACCGTGTGATGGATAGACTACTAATTCTCGGGTTTTATAAAGTCTTTTAATTTTCTTTTTCATCTTGGCTTGTACCATTAGAGCAATCTCTTTCTCGCATCAGCATTACGGACCATGCACACCAAAAACTGATTTTCAGTTGAATAAACATTCAAAAATTTTGTGTATTCGACGCCAGGCCCTAGTCTTTCCCTGATCCCGACCCGAGTATTATTAGATGAGCTGCCGGCAGCGACCCAACGAATTTTCAACGGTCGCTAAAGTATATCACAATTCGCCGCATAATGACACAACGGTGGAACTTCATAGAAAGTGCCTGGCATTCAATGAAAAATGGTGTTTATAGTTTAGTTAGCGCCAGTTCCAGGGTTGTGAGTGAAGTATTTGTCAAACTTCCCAGTTTCCTCCTGAAAGTCGTCGGCGTCACTTGGAGAGACACCCTTTCGGGTAATATTGGGCCATTTCTCCGAATAGTCAGCATTAAGAGTGACCCATTTCTCAAGGTCTCCCTCTGAATCAGGCAAAATAGCCTCAACGGGGCATTCAGGTTCGCAGACGCCGCAATCAATACATTCGTCAGGGTGAATAACAAGCATGTTTTCACCTTCATAAAAACAATCAACCGGACACACCTCAACACAATCCATGTATTTACACTTGATGCACTGTTCTGTAACAACGTATGTCATTGCAAACCTGTCTCCTTAATCTCTTATAAAAACTCGATAAGGTAATTACTGCCTCTACAAAATTTAGACCAGCCGACTGACTACCCTTTGCCGTGCCGAGGCGCGATCATGGTCAGAAACATACATCAAACCTCCGATGCGCCGCAGCAAAGCAACTTCAAAATCATGGGCTTCCCCGTCGGCATACACGACCTCCCAAAGCATTTCCATGAGTTCTACTCGCTGTTCGAGAGTAAAGCGGTCGTTTACCTCCCGCGTAAACCCATAAAGCTGTGTAGAATCCGCAACAGCCGATTCAGCCTCTGCTATTAGGATTTTGCAATCAGGTTCACAGAGATTAAACCGCCGCCGCACTAAGTTTGAGATCACAAAGCGTTCAGAGTCATCAAATTTATCATCCATACACGCTGCCTCAACCAACAGGGCCGTCGCAGCAACTTGCATATCCAACTTGTCTCGATTCTCCAAGTCGGTTTTGTTCTTACTGTGAAAAATGGCTGAAAGGCGGTCAAGCATCCTTTTCCGTATCATAACCTTACAACCAGCGGCAAGTCACCTTTGAAACAGAGATTTAAATTTCGGAAACCTCATTGGTTTTCGCCTGGCTTCCATAATACATCCTCGTTACCAAGATTGTTCAGATAACGAGCAGCCACAAACATAAGATCTGAAAGTCTATTAATATAGGCTAAAGCCTGGTTGTCCAGACCTTCTTTGTCCAAAAGCTCACATATTACTCTTTCTGCACGACGAACTATAGTTCGTGCCATATGTAAATAAGCTGCCGCCGCGGAACCTCCCGGAAGCACAAAAGAAGACAAAGGTTCCAGACGTCCATTCAAATGATCAATCTCCTTTTCAAGACGGGTTACTTGCCCCTCACTGACGCGGAGTCGCGATTTTTCGTAAGCCGCGGCTGGCACACATAAATCAGCACCTAAATCAAACAAATCATTTTGAATCCGCTCGAGGATTGCATCCAGTTCACCACCAGTGTGTAACCGCGCCACGCCAATTGCCGCATTGGCTTCATCAACG
>CAJXAG010000079.1 GCA_913050645.1 uncultured bacterium
GGGTTTCACCTTTAAACGCACACACCGGCTAAAGCCGGTGGTTTAGGGGGTGAAATAAAACGGCTCAAAGTTGAGCCGTTTTTTATCATCAACCCTTTATATGCTCGTGATTATCATACGATACCAACTCCCATCCGCAGGTACCCTCAGCAACGTCTGGATTGTACCGAATGTGGCTGTGGCTACCATTGTGTAGGTGCAATATTTTCCTAAACAGTTTGACTGCTTGCCAGAGTGAAATAGGATCCTTGTCACACAAATGTTCCAGCATGAAACCAATAAAGACTGCATGGGATACCACCATCACGCGTGAACCATCAGGGAGTGACTTCAAATGCTTCTGCGCATCATCCAGACGTTCTCGAAACACTTCGTACGATTCTCCTTCTCCGTTACTTCCGTCACCTCCTGCAAAGCCAAGATACCAACGAACCAGGTACAGGATCGACCGTACACTTCGATGTCGGTGGCCATACACGCCGTCAGGGCGCTTGAGTTCAATAAAGAGCTCATGCGTCTGTGGGATCATATCGATCGCCTCACCGATAATTTCTGCAGTTTGAAGCGTACGTACATGACGACTTGCAATAAAGTGTGTAGGCGCAATCGTCTTAGTCCACTTGGCCGTATGTGCAACTTGCTCCTTTCCTTCTGGTGTCAGCTTTGTATGTTCTGCCTGATGTCGCTTGGCAATATTGCCATCAGTTTGCCCATGGCGTACAAAATAAATATCAATCATCCTAAAATTTTCCAAAACAATAAATGGCTTGTAGTTTGATTCATAATTCGAGCGAAAAACAAAGTGGAACCCGATCTGAACTGATGTTCAGGGAGTGGTGAACTGAAGTTTTGCAGCCGAATTATGGAACAAAATACTGCCAAGCTAATAATCTGCATTGTTGATGCAGATTATTCTATCACACAGCTTATATATTGCGTTTTATTTTTTAGTGAATTTTATTTATTACAAATTTCCACAATCGCCACCTCTAGTGGTAAGTGCGAGAGTTGTGTCTTCCCCATTCCTTCTGCGGCTGACAAAAGACGTATGAGTGCATGAGAATTCAGTGGCGAAGCAGCTTCCTCTGCAAGCTTTTCAAGCTGTTCACGATCTTTTTCTGAAAATGCTGCGAGGAGCTCTTCTTTTTTGTTCGGCATATTACGCAGCAGCATTACTGCACGCACACGCTCAAGCAATAAACGCATAAACAGCTTCATATCACCATGATCAGAAACAACCTGCCCTACCGCACCTAATGCCTTTTCTACATTTTTTTCATGAATACCGTCGATTAGATCGGCGATGATAGTACTCTTAGGCGCACCAATGATTGCTGCAACCTCATCCCCGTCGCCAATATTGTCTCCCGAGGCCATAATCACCTTCTGCATTACCCCAAGCGCGTCGCGGAACGAACCATCAGCTGCAATCGCAATCAGATCGGCTGCGTCTTTCTGTAGCTCAAACCCTTCTTTTTTTGCAATGTCAGTGACGGTCGCCGCCAGCACACGTCGTGACGGGCTATGCATACGAAATACCTGACACCGAGAGAGAATAGTATCAAGCAGTTTCTCTTCTTCAGTAGTTGCAAGAATAAAAATAACGTGCGACGGTGGCTCTTCAAGTGTTTTCAGAAGTGCATTAAACGCTTCCTTGGTAAGCATATGAACCTCGTCGATAATGTACACCTTCTTTTCTGACTCGTACGGAAGTGTATGCACCGCGTCACGCAACTCACGAATATCATCAATACCTCGGTTGCTTGCTGCATCAATTTCATACAAGTCAACGTCAGCAACACCAATCTCTTTTGCAAAAATACGAGCAAGTGTCGTCTTTCCGGTCCCGCGTGTTCCCGAAAAAAGCATTGCGTGCGGGATGTTGTTTTTGGCAATTGCCCCCTCAAGCACGGTGACAATATGATCCTGATCGCGCACCTGAGCAAACGATGCTGGACGGTGTTTTCGATAGAGTGCTACATGTTCAGACATAGAAAGACATTCTTGTTATGTTTAGTCGCATTAGTATACCAGAGGATAGAAAACTATCGAAAATCAACCGTTTGCTGCACATACGTGCGCAATTGCTGCATATCCTCCGCAAGAGTATCGCTACCTAGGAGTACGTACACAAAACGCCGCTCTACTCCTGACGGCAACACTTCATCAAAGAAAGCTATTGCAGTTTCACCTGCTTCATAGGTATATCCATGCTTCCCGCCAACGTATGCATCTTCTGTAGCAAACGGGCTGTTATTCATCCATGCATTCACATCGTTGAGGTACTGACGTAGTTGTGTCACATCAAATACATGCGGATACTCACGATACAATGCTATGCCGAGCGAACTCAGCTCTCGGGCAGTTGATACATTTTTACTACTTAACCCTGATGTGTCTGTGAAGGATGTCTGATGGAGCTGTTGTTCTTGCGAGTATTCGTTCATAGTATCCACCAGATCAACTGGTGCTACGCGTGCCATGGTAGAAGCGGCGTCATTTGAAGACTCTAAGAGCGCAGGGAACAATAACTCTCTATTGTAATATTGTTCCCCGGCAACAAGACGCCCAGAACGGCCCTCTGTGGCAACATCATCCCAGCTTATAGTCGCTTTAGCCGTACGCGTTGCATACTCATAAAACATAGCGCTACTGACAAGCTTCGTCACCGACGCAACTGGTCGTTGTGTATCAGGGTCTTTTGCATACACTGCCTGTTGCGTTGTTACATCCACCACAAAGGCAGACGCAGCACTCACAGACGGTGTGGTTGTTGCTGCCAGCACCATGCGTGCAGGTGACTCACGCTGTGTTTGTGCCGCAGTATCGTACAGCACCAGTACCATACCAACACTTACGAATACTGCCAATACCGACAAAAGCGAGAAATTCTTCAAAGCAATGCGCATAGCTTAATAATACCGCGCGTCACCCCTTGGGTGACGCGCGGTATTGTGCCTGTGTGTATTACTATTTCTTTGCA
>CAJXAG010000080.1 GCA_913050645.1 uncultured bacterium
AAGGTCTTGCGAAGTTCCAAGTATTCACTTCTCACACAGAAGCTCGCAATGACGGAAACTTTGTTGCCGTCTACGGAAAAATCCTGATTTTTCCGTCTTCGCGAGACTATAGTCGAAGCGATCCAGAAAATTAGTGAGCATCAGTGTCAGGAAACGGTAGTAATCATGATGGGCAACACTTATTGCATAACCCGTAATAAGTCACTTCATGATCGGTAATCAGCAAAAAATCATTATGTGTTGGAATCGTTACTTCAGGACCACAAGGAACATGTACAATGCGTTTACAGTCTGTGCATACAATATGATGATGATGCCCATGTGAGAGAGCATAGCGGGGAAGGGAATCGGTTGTGTGAATTATCTCAACAAGATTTTCTATAGTAAAAAGCTCTATGTTTCGATAGACAGAGACTTCGTTGCTGTCAGTCCTTGCGGCAAGCTCGGGGATGGTTAATGGAGTAGCTGCTTCGTATAAGGTGCGTAACAGCGCCTTGCGAGCAAGGGTGATACGATAGCCTTTATTTTTAAGTTTTGCTATTGCACCTTCCATAGCTGTATGATACTCTTATTGCAAATTATTTGCAATAAGAAGTATTTTTTATGGAAATTATAGTCGCTACTTTTGCTATTGCGCTGCTTTCACTGGTTGGTATGTTCTTCTTCGGTGAAAAGGGCCATTTAACAGGAACACATCGCTTTATTGTGCCGTTTGCCGTTGGTGCGTTTTTAGCGATTACATTTTTTGAATTGATCCCTGAAACACTTGCAGCATCGGAGTTTTACGGCAGTGTGGCAATAATTGGAGGTTTCTTGTTGTTTTACCTAGTTTCTAATATTTTGCATACTTACCACCATCATCAACCGTGTCAGGATGAGCAAGACCAATGTAGTGCTACACGTGTCACCGCGCTCTTACTTTTGTGTGGTGACTTTGTCCATAATATAACCGACGGTATTGTGATTGCTTCAGCTTTTTTGGTGAATCCGACTGTTGGTTGGGTTACTGCCCTCGGAGTCGCTTTGCATGAAATCCCGCAAGAGATTGCAGAGTTTGGCGTGTTGCGTAGTGCCGGCTATTCACGAACGCGTGCTGCGGTGTTGAATTTTATTTCAGCTTCCGGTGTGTTTGTGGGAGCGCTCGGGGTAGTGGTGTTTGCAGCGTACTTTTCAGAGTATCTGTGGGTTTTGCTTGGGGTTGCAGCTGGTAACCTACTCTATATTGCTGCATCCGACCTGCTGCCGGGGATACACCGCGAATCACATGTGCACGGTACATTTATAGGTGCATTTGTTGCAACACTGCTTGGCGTCGTTACTATCGGTACGCTTGTGGGGTATTCAAACATGTATTTTGAGAATGATGAATCCAACGCATCAAAGGAGACCGTTCCTGCTGTGCGTTATATTGAAGATGATTACGGTGTATACGAGTCTAGTGAAAACTAAAAACCGTTTTTTAAACCAATGCTCATTGGCAGGAGACCCCGTCTTTTTCTTATGAGAACAGACGTGTTAGCTTTCCTAAAAAAGAATGATGTGTGTGTGTCTTTTGCAGTATGTACTGCATTGTTTCTTCGCAGTAGTTACTCCCGGCCGCCTCGTCGAGTTTTTCCCAACCTGGTTGCCAATTAAGCTCTAGGAAAAGTGGCTTGTTGTCTTTAACGAGTATATCGACGCCTGATATATCAGCGCCAAACGATTTTGCAACTTTCCCTCCAAAAGTAAGGAGCATCTCTACAAGCTCCGGTTCAGTAGGTGTGATGGTGCCCCCTGTGTGCAGATTTGCCCGAAAATCTTCACTGCCAGCTGTTTTTTTATACGAAGCGACCCCTTTGCTTCCAAGCGTGTATACACGGTATTCCTCAGCTTCTTCTATAAGTTCCTGATACAGGTACGTGTCCTTTTTCTTTGTTTCTTTGAATGCAAGCAGCTCAGCCTCTGATGAGACGAGAGTGACATCATCGCCCTTTGAGCCATCGTCTGGTTTAACCACAAACGTGTCTCCTAATACTTCACTTACTCGGGCATAGTTGAATCCTCCAATATAGTAGCTTCTTGGTTGTGGTATGTTGTATCGCCCAGCAATCAATGCTTGGCGAATTTTTTGATGCATATACGAATGTTGCGCAACACCGTTAATAAAAGGAATCCTTTTCCTTCTCAGTATATGGGAAAGCTCGTCGATAATAGGGCCACGCATACCTGTGCGATAGTACACGACATCGTATGAACAAATTTTTTGTACCAGCTCACTCTCAGCAAAACCTGCTAGGGGAATATTTCGAAAGGTAATCTGATCAAAAATAATCCCGTGATTATGGGCAGTTGCTTTCAGATCTTGCATTGACTGACCGCTTACGTTTGTGATTACTGCTATTTTGTATTGAGTGTATTTCATGTAACGAAGGTATTTATAGCACACAAGTAAAATTAAGCCCAATGTGTATGACCACATGCAAATTTCCTGGATCGCTTGACTACAGTCCCGCGAAGACGGAAAAATCAGGGTTTTCCGTAGACGGCAACTTCGTTGCCGTCATTGCGAGCTTCTGTGTGAGAAGTG
>CAJXAG010000081.1 GCA_913050645.1 uncultured bacterium
TTTTTGAGCGTATAGGTGGTGCTGACTTTACCACCGAAGATATCTATGTCACCAAAATTATACGGCTCTTCAACTACTGTTAACGCAGACGACACACTTGGTACCGCACTGACAGTTTCCTGATCATTATCAAAGTAACGAGCAGCAAAAATGAGCACCACTGCCAGTACTAACGCGCCAATAATATACTTGTTCATGGTTATTCTTTCTTAATTTTAATAACTATTCTCCTTCTGCAATATCAACCTGCACGGCTACTTCCGCTTCAGGAGTGTTCGGATCGTTGGTCGGCAAGAAGACCGTTCGTTTGAATACGTCTAACGGTTCTTCGTGTAAATTAGGATCAAAGACCACCGTGAGTGTCGTATCTTCTCCTGGCTCTATAATTGAGTCTGCAATGGTCGCTGACGTACAGCTACAGCTAGTGGTAATCTGACCAATCTCGAGATTCTCGGTGCCAGTATTTGCCACCGTGAAAGTTGTTTTCACCGTGCCTCCGTATTGTGGAATGATGCCGAAATCATGCAGCGTACGACTGAGTGATATTTTGGGACCATCGTTGTCTACCATCGCAGCTTCGTTTTCTAACGGCATCATAGAACCGGTATACGGACCAGATTCAGTAAGTGGGTACTGATCCTCCTGCCAGTGAATCATGCCGCCGCCAACGCTTTTAATGTTGGTGTAGCCGAGTGACTCCATAATGTTGTATGCAGTCTGACTGCGCGCTCCACTGCGACAATAGATGATGATCTCTTTATCTTTCATATCCTCACCGAGTCCGATCTCATCCAGTGTTTCTTGCGAAAGGTTTTGCACCGGCAACAGTAGAGCGTTTTCCAGGTGAACTTCCTCGTATTCTTCAGGTGTGCGAACATCAAGCAGTATCACATCTTCACCACCTTGAACTTTTCTAACTACCTCAGCCGGACTGATCTCAAAGTCTCGCAGCGAATCACTATGCTCAGGAGCACTGTGTTCCTCTTCAGCATGCTCATCACCAGCTATATGCTCAGCCATTTCATCATCCATCCCTTCCATACCAAACGGCATGGTAACCGGCATGAAATAGAAGCTTCCCAGCAATAGGAGTGCTGCACCGACGATTATTACACCAATGGTTGATTTATTCATTTTTATTTTTGGTTACACTAATAAAAACAGCAGCGACACAAAATGTCCTACTGGTTTAGTAGTGTGCTAGAAAAGTTTTGGATGCAGAATTCCGCTCGAGAATAATTCCTGGAGGGGTCTGTAGGAAAAAGAGTACACTCGCTCGACTATTTCTTTAGAGATAACTATTTCTTTAGAGATAATTGGTTCAGCATATAGCTTTCGAGAAAGTAGATTAGGAGCAATGGTGATCAGTACGACAGCGGCGACCAATGCTGAGAGTAGCAAAGTAAGGGCCGGGAGGGTGGCGGTAAACACTGACTGCCACGCGCCAAGGTGTTCATCAAGTGACATACTGCACAACTCACCCTGCGCGGACATAAACGGGCAACCTGTAGACTGTCCGACCATATCCATATCCATACCCATCGTCATATGGAAAAGACCACCGAACATCGCGCCTAGAAATACCAAGCCCACTATTGCACTATAGAATCGTGACCGCTTATTCATTAATTTTAAGCATAACAACAATTTCACCAAATTTCTATACATTTTGTGCCTATGCCAGCTATTTCGATTAGGTCTGAACTATGTGTCGTTATTTGACACGCAACAGACTTTGCAGAGCCAAACAAACAAGACTCCAAAGAAAAAGCCGTACGCAACTGACTCGATAAGGCCTATTAACATTCCTACAGCCGAAAAGCTAAAGCCGGGGTAAGCGATTTTAAGAATGTTCTGGTGCAGCTCTTTAAGCGCTGGTTCAGTGAGCAACAATCCCCAGAGCATACAGAGGGCAAAGAAGGCGACAAACAGACCAGCGCCAACCCATCCCGTTCTTGTATATGATTTCATGTGTTTCATACGATTGCTCATAAATGATGGTAACTAAAATTTCGCCCGCTTCAATCGTAATGCATTAAGGAGCACGCTGATAGAACTAGCAGCCATGGCTCCGGCAGCGATGATTGGACTGAGTAAGAAGCCGAAGAATGGGAAGAGTAGCCCAGCTGCTACCGGAATCCCAGCCGTGTTGTACACAAAGGCCAGGAAGAGGTTTTGCTTGATGTTGCGCATCGTTGC